>JACZVU010000054.1 GCA_022572485.1 Myxococcales bacterium | reverse complement strand
CGCCGAAGCGCGCGAGTGGTTTCTGGATCTTCGCGGTTTGATCGAGCGGGCCTATTCGGATCAGCGGCGGATCGAACAGGTGCTCGCCGCCGAGGGCGATGAAGCGGAACTCGCGCGAAGCGAGGTTCTGCCGGCCATTCGCGAACTGCAGAATCACAACATCGCGCGCGCCGAGCGGCTCGGGGGCAAACTCGAAGCGGCCGCGAGCGCGCCGCCGGCGCCTCGGCCTGACGGAAGCCTGTCTGACGCGGAGGTTGCCGAGATCCAGCAGCAGCGGTTCGAGCTGGCGGGACAACTTCTCACACTCGCGCTCGCACGCATGGACGACGTCGAGATCCATTTGGATGAGAGCGGAACGGTCCAGTGGTCCGAAGGGCGTGAAGCGAGTCGCTCGGCGGTTGATCACCTGGAAGCGCTGCGTCGGTTGTTCTTCTCGATCGCCGAAGAACTCCGCGATCTCGCCCAGCAGCAACTCGATCTCACAGACGCGACTCGTGATGCTGCAGTGCTCCGCGCTGCCGCCTCGGATGATGCAGCGGCGCGGATTGGCCCGTTGGCTCCGCGCCAGGAGTCGCTCGCGAGCCGGGCCGGTAAAATCGCAGATGCGCTCGCCGAACAGTCGAATCAGGCGGGTGGCGTGGTCGATGAGGAGGCCGACTCCGCGGAAACGAGCAGGCGCTTGCGGGAGGCCGGCGAACACGTGCTGCTCGCTCAGCTGGAGATGGAAGAGGCGATGGGGAAACTCGCTGAGGATCCGCCGGGCCTGCAGTCGAGCCAGGTGCGGCAAGCGGTTGCGCTCGCGAAGCTCGAAGAAGCGCTCGCGCTACTCGTTCCCCCGGAAGACCGGGAGCGTGAGGGCAAGCCCGACCCTTCTGAGCGCAACCCGTCGAGCGGTGAAGAAGTGCAGGAGAGTGAATCGGAGCCGCTATCGGCGCCGCTCGATCCCGCCCAGCTTCTGCAGGCCGTTCGCGAACGCGAAGCGCAGCGCCGGCGCGATCGCGAACAGCGCGGAACCGAGCGCTACGACACGGTAGAGAGGGATTGGTGAGGGTCATCGGTGTGATCCTGGCGGTGTTGGTTATGGCGGCTACGGCGGCGGCCCAGACGGTTCGGATCCAGCTCGCGCCCGCGCCTCATTATGCGGGCGAACCGATCGAGATCCACGTTGTCGTGGAGGGGTTCGAAGAAGACCCCGCACCCTCGGTGGCGGTTGCTTCGCCGACGCGCGGAAAGTTGATCGCGGGCGGTGTGCGTCCGAGCGTGAGCACGTCGATCTCGATTGTGAATGGCCAGATGCGGCGAAGCAAAGAGGTGACGTTCACCTTCGTCTATCAATTGCAGATCGATGAACCCGGCCCCATCGAGATTGGTCCGTTCGCGGTCACGCAGGGCGACACGATCGTTAGGAGTCGCTCACTTCGCCTGGACCTCGACGTGTTTCCATCGAGCGATCAGATTTCTGTCGAATTGGAATTTCCAGATACGCCTTTATATGTCGGAGAGCGAGTCCCGATTACCCTCCGCTTCCAGCTGACGGGACAGCTCAGGGAAAACCTCCACCAGTACGTTCTGCGGGTTCCATTTTTTGCCCTGACCGAGACGTTCCAGTTCCTGGAAGCGCCAGGCGTGGCCGGCGCGACGAAAGTGGAGATCCAGACTTCGAGTGGTCCACTCTCGATGATGGGGTCCGCTCGCGAAGAGAGGCGCAACGGTGAAATCTACCTGGTCGTCGAGGTTCGACGCATTGTCGTTCCGCTGCGGGCCGGAAGCCTCGAGATTCCGCCCGCGACGCTCGATGTCGAGGAGGGCGTGCGGTTCCGGCGTGATCTTTTCGGTGGGCGCAGGCCCACGCAGATTCGCAAGTGGCGATCGACGGACCGTGTGCGCCACCTCTCGGTGAAGCCGATTCCCGCTGATCGCACCCCGGAGAGTTTTGCGGGTGCCGTGGGTTCGGGCTTCTCGCTGACGGTATCGGCGGATCGAACCGTCGTGAAAGTGGGCGAACCGATCGCTCTGCATTTCGAATTGCGGGGCGATGGCAACCTCGAGACGGCCGCGCTGCCGCGCCTCGACGCCAAAGGGCTGCTGCCGCCGGCTTCATTTCGGGTTGCAGATGGCGAGATTCCAGGCCGCCTCGAGGGTGGCGTCAAGCGCTTCACGGCGATGGTGCGGGTGCTGGATCTCGACGTCAACGAGATCCCCGCGTTGGAGTACTCGTGGTTCAATCCGACCACGGAGCAGTTTCAAAGCACGAAGTCGCGCCCGATCGCGCTATTGGTTGGCGATGCGCAGTGGATCGGTGCGGCCGACGTCCAGAGCGGCGAACGCGCGCCCAAGAGTCCGGCTTTGGATCTCGAGGCAGGGGCTGCACGCGCGGCTTCGGGAAGTAGGCCGCTGGTCTTGACAGGCGCCGATCTGGCGATCGAACGCAACTCGGAGTTGCTGCTTCGCCGCGCTTCGACCCGTACCCGGAACCGCTGGATGGTCGCGGGACTCTACGCGGGCTCAGGCCTGCTCATCCTGCTCGCGCAGCTCGACCGGCGCCGTCGAAACGTGGACCCGACGGTTGTCGCGCGCCGACGTCGAGTCGAAGGCGAATTGCGCAGGATGCGAGGAGCCTCGAATCTTCCCGCCTCCGAGGCCGCCGCGGAAATCGCGCGGGCGATGCGCGCGTTGCTCGCGGAGGCCTCGGATGTTCGGCGCCCGGAGATCGACGCCTTGATCGGTGAATGCGATGCGCGGAGCTACGCGCCCGCTGCGGATCGCGATCGCTCTCTGATCGACACGGCATTCCATCAACGCGCGCTCGAGCTTGCTCAGAGCCTGACGGAGAGTGAATCGTGAGGGTCGCGAGTTGGATTCTCAGCGCGGCGATCGCCGCCTGGGCGGCGTCCGGTGTTGCTCAACGACCGGAAGCCGTACGGGTCGAGGAAGCGATTGCCAGCTATCGGGTGGCCCTCGATACCTCCGAGCGCGATGCGCGCCTCGAGGGATTTCGAAAAGCCGAGCGATTGTTCGCTCAGATTGCCGGCGACGGCGCTTCGAATCCCGAGCTTTATACGAACCTCGGAAATGCCGCGCTCCAGGCTGAGCATCTTGGGGCCGCCGTACTTGCCTACCGTCGGGCGCTGGCGATCGATCCGGATCACCCTCGCGCGGTGCAGAACCTCGAGTATGCCCGGACGCTGTTGCCCGAGTGGGTGCCGAAACCCGAACCGGGCGGTCTGCTCGACAGCTTCTTCTTCTGGCACAAGACCCTGGCCCGTTCAGACCGCTCGTTGGGCGCCGCGATCGCCTTCGGAATCGCTGCGCTTCTGCTAGCCGTAGCGATCCGTTTTGGTCAATCGTCGCTGCGCACAGCGGCAATCCTTCCCGCGCTGGTCTGGGCCGCGTTGATCGCTTCCGTCTCCGTCGAGATCGGCGGTGCACGGCTCGACGAGGCCGTCGTGATCGCCGATGAGACCGTGGCCCGGGCGGCCGACTCGGCGCTCGCGCCGAGCACTTTGCCGGCGCCGTTGCCGGGAGGTGTCGAGGTTCGCATTCTCGAACGCCGTTCGCCGTGGATTCGGATCCGTCTTGCCAACGGCCGCGACGCCTGGGTCGCGGAGTCGGCGTTGAGGAGGGTGTCCGAGCCCGATTCGCCGATGGCCGATTGAAAACGCGAGGGGGTCTAGATGTGCGCCTGGAGGAATTCGGGGATGCGGTCTTCGAGCCAGTATCGCGCCGACCAGGGCCAGGCCCCCGAGACGAAACCCACGTGACCTCCGTTCGGACTCACTTCCAAGCGGACATTGGCCGAATGCGCTCCGGGCTCGGGAATGATCCCCGGATGCATGAGTGGATCGTCCGCGGCGTGAAGGACGAGGGTGGGCGTTTCGATGCGGTCGATGAATTGGCGGCTGCTGCAGCGCTCGTAGTAGTCGTGAGCGCTCCGGAAGCCGTGTATCGGCGCGGTCACCGCATCGTCGAATTCGCGGAAGGTGCGGAGTCTGTCGAGATCTGCGCTGGAAAGAGGAAGTTCGAACGAACCGTTGGCCATCTTCGCGCGCACGGCTTTTCTGAGCTTGCGCATCAGGTACCACTGGTAGACGCGTGAGAAGCCGGACTCCATGGAATCCGCGGTCGATCCGAGGTCAAATGGGATCGAGACGGCAACGGCCGCCTTCAAGGGGTTGTCGGCTCCGGATTCACCGAGCCACTTGAGCAGGACGTTTCCCCCGAGCGAGTAGGCGACCGCAGCAAGCGGCGTCTCGGGTTCGCGCCGGCGCAGTTCGCGCGCGAACCAGTCGACATCTCCGGTCTCACCGGAGTGGTAGGACTGCGGCAGGCGATTGGCTTCGCCCGAGCAGCTGCGAAAGTGCATGAGCAGACCGCGCCAGCCGCGCGCTTCGATGTTTTTGAGCAACCCTCGCGCGTAATTGGATTCGGCGGAACCCTGCAGCCCGTGGAGCACGATCACGATGGGGCCTCCGCGGCCGACCCAATCGACGTCGAGAAAATCACCGTCGGGAAGCTCCACGCGCTCTCGACGGGTCTCCAGCGGAATGCGCCTGCGGCAGAGGACAGGCCAGATCGTCTGGAGGTGGCGATTCGAAAGCCACCACGCGGGGTAAAATGGATCGCTGGTCATCCGCTTCTCCAAGCTCGAGCCCGCGTCGTTCGAAGGCCGCTTTTCATCCGAAATCCCGTCCATCATCGCCGAAGGGCGAGCGGAACGCTCCATCGCGATGGAAGCAGAGCATAAAACGTCCGGGTCGAAGTGCAGCACGTCTTGAAAGTGCTCGAGGCGGACTATTTCTTCCAGAGGGTTCCCGATAGACGCCGGGTGGCCGGCGCCGCTTCCGCTACAGCTTTTCCACCACCGAGCCCCTCTGTGAATGGTGGCTTTGGTATGCTCTCCGATCATTTGAGCCTTTGGGGGGATCAGCATGCGCAAGCTCCAGCGATTTCAAACGCTCACGTTTGCAGCGGGCTTTTGTCTGCTCGCAGCCTGTGTCACCGATCCGTACACCGGAGAGAGAAAGCTCAGCAAGACAGTGACCGGCGCGGTAATCGGAGGCGCGGCGGGTGCAGCGATCGGCGCAGCGACGGGTGGTGACCGCGGAAAACGCGCGGCGATCGGGGCGGCCGCGGGTGTGCTTGCGGGCGGTGCGGTCGGCGCCTATATGGATCACCAGGAAGCCAAGCTGCGCGAGCGGCTGCAGGGCACAGGTGTCAGCGTCACCCGCTCGGGCAACGATCTGATCCTGAACATGCCCGGGAACATCACCTTCGAGGTGAATCAGGCCGATATCCGCCCTGGTTTCTACGATGTGTTGAACTCGGTCGTGCTCGTGGTGAAAGAGTTCGACAAGACGATCATCGAAATCTCGGGCTACACCGACAGTACGGGCGACAAGAGCTACAACCAGGAGCTTTCGGAGCGCCGATCGAGCAGCGTTGGCGCCTACTGCAAAGCACAGGGTGTTGCTCCGGGTCGCGTGGTGACGAAGGGCTTCGGAGAGCGCCATCCGATCGCGAGCAACGACACTCCCGCGGGCCGAGAGCAGAATCGCCGCGTCGAGCTGAGGCTGGTGCCGATCACGTCCTGAGCAGATGCGCGCGCCTCGTGCGGACCCTCGAATTCCGCCATCTGGGTGGGGGGAAACGCGGCGCTCAGTCGATTCCGAGGTTGCGGCGGATCCTTTCCTCGATTGGCTGGGTGTCCGGCTCGAACGCGGAACCCGTGATCTGCTCGAAGGCCTCGATGTAACGGCGAGTTGCCTCGCAGCGTACGTCGAGCGGGATTTCGGGCCACGGACCCTCTCCCTTGTAGCCCTGATCGCCGAGCCAGAGGCGCAGGTACTCTTTGTCGAGCTGCGTGGGATCCGTGCCTCGCGAGAGCGCTTGCTCATGGCTGTCGCGGTGCCAGTAGCGGGAAGAATCGGGGGTGTGGATCTCGTCGATCACGATGATCTCGCCGTAGGTATCGAGCCCCATCTCGTATTTCGTGTCGACGAGGATCAAGCCGCGAGATTCTGCCCAGCGGCGCCCTTCCGCGAACAGCGCCGCACCGATCGCGGCCGCCTTGTCGTAGAGCTCGGCGCTGACCTGCCCGCTTGCGATCAGCGCATCGCGCGAGGTCAGCTCGTCGTGGGCGCCGAGTTCGGCCTTGGTGGTCGGAGTGAGCAGCGGCTCCGGTAGCAGCTCGTGTTTGCGCATCCCGTCCGCGAGCCGGTGGCCGCAGTACTCGCGCTCGCCGCGGTCATAGGCGGTCCAGATCGAGGTCGAACTCGAACCCGTCAGGTAGGCGCGGAAGACGAACTCGATGGGCAGCGGCTGGCACTCGAGCACCTTCGAGACGTTGGGGTCCGGCACTTCGATGAGGTGATTGCGGGCGACCTCTCGGGTCCTCTCGAACCAAAATGCTGCGAGTTGGTTGAGGATCTGCCCCTTGAATGGCAGGGTGCCGATGACCACGTCGAAACAGCTCACCCGGTCGGTCGCCACGAGATAGCGGTGTTCGCCAGCGATGTAGCTGTCGCGTACCTTGCCGGCCTCGCGTGTACCGAGGCCCGAAAAGCGCGTCTCGGTCAAGGTTCGTTCACATTGGTCCCTCAGAAGTGCGAAGTCGATGCCCACGATTCCCCCATGCGGTTTTGAGGTGTGTTCTGCTCCATGCTCATATAACGCCTAGATGGGGTCGTGAGCAACGACGAAACGCGCCATCCCGAGTGAATCGCCGCCTTTTGGGGCCGCGGTCGGCTTGTTCCGAGCGGCCCACGCCGGTAGACTGCCTCCGTTCCCGACCGAAGAAGCTGAGCAATTCCAAGGCGCTGGCAGAAAGTTGCTGCGGGCACCCGCTCCGAGGTTTTGGTTGTTCTCGGTGATTCAATTTCCAGGCTCACTAGACGATCGCGACATGCGGTTTGCGTTCGACAGCGTCTTGAAAGCGAGCGTGCAGTTGGTCTGGCACAAGGTGCCGGAACTCCCGCCGGAGACCCGTGCCGTCGTGCTGCCCGGAGGCTTTTCGTACGGCGACTATCTGCGCTGCGGGGCGATGGCCCAATACTCGCCCGTGATGGCCGCCGTCAGACGCTTTGCGGACGCGGGCGGCACGGTGCTCGGGGTCTGCAACGGCTTCCAGGTGCTCTGCGAATCAGGCCTTCTGCCGGGTGCGTTGCTGCGCAACCAGAATCTGCACTTCGGCTGCGAGTTCATGAATCTGCGCGTCGAGCGTGCGAACCCACCCTTCAGCTCTCGTGCAGTCGCCGGGCAGGTGCTGCGCATCCCGATTAAGAATGGCGAGGGCGCCTATTTTGCGGCTCCGGAAGAGTTGTCGCGCCTCGAGGCGAACGGCCAGATTGTGCTGCGTTATTGCGCTGAGAGTGGGGCGGTCGAAGAGGCCTCGAACCCCAATGGTTCGGTGGCGAATATCGCGGGCATTACCAATGAGCGCGGCAACGTATTTGGCCTGATGCCCCATCCCGAACACGCCGTCGAAGCCGCGATTGGCGGAACGGATGGTCTCTTCCTGCTCGGCTCGCTCGTAGACGCGATTTGCGGCACGGAGCCCGCACGATGAGCGACCGCGAAACGCCCAGCGTCGATCTTGCGCTCGCGCGCGAGCATGGGCTCACCGATGGCGAGTACGAACGCATCGTCGAAATCCTCGGTCGGATTCCGAGTTTTTCGGAGCTTGGAATCTTCTCTGTGATGTGGTCCGAGCACTGCTCCTACAAATCGAGCAAGAAATATCTGAAGCAGTTTCCGACTCGGGGTGAGTGCGTACTCCACGGGCCGGGCGAAAATGCCGGCGTCGTCGACATCGGAGACGGCCTGGCCGCCGTATTCAAGATCGAGAGCCACAACCATCCGTCGTTCATCGCGCCCAAACAGGGGGCGGCAACGGGCGTGGGGGGGATTATTCGCGACGTGTTTACGATGGGTGCGCGACCTGTCGCGAGCCTCGACTCGCTGCGCTTCGGCCCGCTCGACGAATCGCTGCACCAATATCTGTTGGCTGGAGTTGTCGAGGGCATTGGGAGCTACGGCAACGCGGTAGGGGTCGCCACCGTTGGTGGAGAGACCCAGTTCCACGCGTGCTACGCGGGAAACATCCTCGTGAACGCGTTCAATCTGGGCATTGTCGAAACCGACAAGATCTTTCTCGCGCGCGCGTCGGGCGTGGGCAATTCCGTCATGTACGTCGGCAGTAAGACCGGACGCGACGGCATCCACGGCGCGAGTCTGCTTGCATCGGCGGAATTCGACGCGGAGAGCGAGGCGAAGCTGCCAACGGTGCAGGTTGGAGATCCATTTACCGAAAAGTGTCTGATCGAGGCCTGCCTGGACCTGATGGAAACGGATGCGGTGGTCGGCATCCAAGACATGGGAGCCGCGGGCCTCACGTGTTCGTCGTTCGAGATGGCCAGCCTCTCGGGTACGGGGATCGAACTGGATCTCGACGCGGTCCCCCAGCGTGAGACCGGCATGACCCCTTACGAGTTGCTGCTCTCCGAGAGCCAAGAGCGCATGCTGCTGGTCGCCCAGGCGGGGCGCGAGGAAGAAGTCGCCGAGATCTTCCGGCGCTGGGACCTCGATGTCGCGGTGGTCGGACGTGTGACCGATGACGGGCGGATGCGCATCCACTGGCAGGGTGAGACCGTCGTCGACATTCCGGTTGATCCCATCGCGAAGAGTTCGCCCGAACTCGATCGCCCGATCGCTGCTCCGTCGGACCTCGGCGAGCGGCAGAAACTCGATCTTGCCTCGGTTGCGCCCGAGGATGATTTCGAGGGCGCGCTCTACGAGTTGCTCGACTCGCCGAACCTCGGCTCGAAGGAGTGGATCTACCGCCAGTATGATCAGCTCGTGCAGGGCGATACGGTGATTCGGCCGGGTGGCGACGCGGCTCTGATCCGCGTTCGCGGTCGAGACGGCGTTCCGACCGGGAAAGGGCTCGCGATGTCAGTCGATTGCAACTCCCGCTGGTGCTGGCTCGATCCCTACCTCGGCGCGATGGCCGCCGTCGCCGAGGCCGCCCGCAACGTCGCCTGCACGGGTGCGCGCCCGCTCGCGCTCACGAACTGTCTGAATTTCGGCAATCCCGAGCGACCGGAGATCATGTGGGAGTTTGCAGAGGCAACCCGCGGAATCTCCAAAGCTGCCGTAGCGCTCGAGACGCCTGTGGTGTCGGGCAACGTCTCGTTCTACAACGAAACCTCGGGGCGCGCGATCTTCCCGACACCGACGATCGCGGTGGTCGGACTGCTCGAGAACTGGGAGCGTCACGCGGTTTCTCATTTTACGCAGCCGGGCTTGTCGATCGTGCTGCTCGGTGAAAGTCGCGAGGAGATCGGCGGTAGTGAATGGCTCGCGCAGCGGCGCGGCCTCGAGGCGGGCCTGCCCCCGATCGTCGATCTCCAGCACGAAAAGCGCCTCCACGGTCTGCTCGCGACCGCCGTGGCGCGCGAGCTGATCCGCAGCGCCCACGACGTCTCGGATGGTGGACTCGCGGTGGCGTTCGTGGAGTGCGCGTGTACCGGGCCGAAATTCGTGGGTGCGACGGTTCGCATTCCAGGTACCATTCGGCCGGAAGCGCTGCTCTTCGGAGAATCGACCGGGAGGGTTGTTGTGGCGACCTCAGACGCGAAGGCGTTGATCGACCTCGCGAAACAATCAAGAGTCTCCGCGGAGCGCATCGGTGAAACCGGAGGCGACCGCTTGTGGGTCGGGCCCATCGAGGGCGAGCCGTGGCTCGACGTCGAGCTGGCGTTGCTCCACGAGCGTTGGCGGGGCGCCATCCCGCGCAGATTGGGAGAATCGTGAGCCGTAGACCGATCGAAATGGATCCCGCGCTAGAGAGGGAGCTCGCCGAAGCGCTCAACCGCGATCGCTTCCACGACGAGTGTGGTGTGGTCGGGATTCAGGGCCACTCCGAAGCCGCCAATATCGTCTACCTGGGCCTCTACGCTCTGCAGCACCGCGGGCAGGAGAGCGCGGGGATCGTCACCACGGACGGTGGTGAGCACCGCGTGCACCGCGCGATGGGCTTGGTCGCAGACGTCTTCAACGAGAAGACCCTGCGTAAGCTGCCGGGTCGCATGGCGATTGGTCACGTTCGCTATTCGACGGCCGGTGGCAGCCAACTTCGCAACGCCCAGCCTTTTTGCGCCACGACCGACGGCGGACCCGTTGCGATCGCCCACAATGGCAACCTCGTCAACGCCTACGCGATTCGCCGTGAACTCGAGAGTCGCGGCGCGATCTTCAGTACCACGGCCGATAGCGAGACGATCGTTCAGCTGCTCGCGCGATCCCGCGAGCGCACCCAGGAGGAGCGTTTGATCGACGCTCTTTCGAGGGTCAAGGGGGCTTTCAGCCTGGTCTTGATGACGGGCGATTCGTTGATCGCCGTGCGCGATCCCCACGGATTTCGCCCCCTCTGCCTCGGGCGCCTCGACCGTGCCTGGGTGGTGGCGAGTGAGACCTGCGCACTGGATTTGATCGGGGCCGAGCACGACCGCGACCTGGAGCCCGGTGAGGTCGTGGTCATCAAGCGCGGGCGGATCCGCACCTTGCGCCCGTTCAAGCAGCAGGCGCAAGAGCGCTTTTGCATCTTCGAATACATCTATTTTGCGCGGCCCGATTCGAATCTCAACGGCCAGAACGTCTATGTCTATCGGAAGGAGTTGGGTCGACTGCTTGCGCGCGAGCACCCAGCGAACGCTGATCTGGTCGTTCCGGTTCTCGATTCTGGCAATACCGCAGCGCTCGGTTACGCAGAGGAAATTGGCATACCCTACGAGCAGGCGATGATTCGCAACCACTACGTGCGCCGCACCTTCATCGAGCCCACGCAATCGATTCGGCACTTTGGTGTCAAGGTGAAGCACAACGCGGTCGCGAGCATCTTGAAGGGCAAGCGCGTGGTGTTGGTCGACGACTCGATCGTGCGTGGGACCACCCTCATCAAGCTCGTGACGATGCTGCGCAATGCCGGCGCGACCGAAGTCCATCTGCGAATTTCCGCGCCGCCGACCATCGGGTCCTGCTACTACGGGATCGACACGCCGACGCGCAGCGAGTTGATCGCGAACAATCACAGCGTCGACGAGATCTGCGAGATCATCGGCGCGGACTCTCTCCGCTACCTCTCGCTGGAAGGGCTGCGGAAGAGCGCCGAGCCGCTCAAGGGTGGCTTCTGCGACGCCTGTTTCTCCAATGAATACCCGGTCGCAATCGAGAGCAGCGACAATCCGCCCCAGCTCTCGCTTTTTCGGGCGGTCGAGGACGAAGAGGTCTGAAGTGTCGCTGGCTACGCGGCGTTCGGCTTTTGAAAAACCTTTTTAGTCATAAAACCTTGGATCCAGCCTTGCGCATCTCGATTGCTTCGATTGGGCGCGCTCGATGCGCACTCTAGGGTTCTCCGGAAGTTGAGCAGTGAACCCCGTCGGCCGATAGGGGAGGGGGATATTCTGCTTTGCCGAGTGAGGAACCACTGTGGGCGCCCCGCCTAGGGTTTTCCATCTGGAATTTGCGAGCGCGGAGGAATTTCAGCGAGAACACACCGCCAACCTCATGAACGGTGGTGTGTTCATCGCGACGGAAGAGCCCGTGGTTCCGCGCGAGATTGTGTTGGTGGAACTCTCGCTCGCGGGTGAATCCAGCAAGGTTCAACTCGACGGGGAGATCGTTCACATCGTGCCGCCCGAGATGGCGCAGGCCGGTGCGCTGCCGGGTGTGGCGGTTCAGTTTTGCTGCACCCAGACGGCGCTTCGCGCTGCTCTGGAGCCCCTCGTTCGCTCTGCGGGAGCGCCTCGCCCCGAAGTGTACGACTCTGGGCGTCGGAAGGCGCCGCGCGTGCCCGCCCAGGTGCCGATCCGGATCAAGACGTCGGACGTCTTGCTGTCTGGCCACACCCGCGACATCAGCCTCTGCGGTGTGTTGGTCTCCGTCCCGGGTGATTCGATGCCTGTGGGCTCCCGGGCCTACGTGACGATCAACCATCCGAGCAACGGCGAGTCGCTCGGCGTCGACGCGACCGTCACGCGTCAGGTTGCGACCAAGGGCGGGGTGTTTGCGGTCGCGATCGAGTTCGATCCACCTCCCGGGCGACAGGACGAAGTGCATCGCTTCATCGCCGATCTACAGAGCGCCGAGCACAGCAGGCGTCTGGGCGGAATGCACGGCTCTCTGAAGGAGATCGGGGCGCAGAACCTGCTGCAGATGCTCGGCAAGGCGGCACCGAGCGGAACCCTGACGGTTACCCACGAAAATGAAGAAGCCGTCATTGGTTTCGAAGATCAGATGTTGTGTTATGCGCATCTTGGTGCGATCAGCAGGATGAAGGCGCTGGCCCGCGTACTGGGTTGGGAGGAGGGTTCGTTCGAATTCCACGCCCGACTCGAGCCGATGATGTCGGAAGATCCGCCGATGCCGCTCGACGAGGCGCTTCTCGAGGCAGCGCGCCAGCTCGACGAACTCCGTATGCTCGATCTCAGCGTTCTGCCTCCCGACGCTACGGTGCGCTTCCAAGCTGCGCCGGTCGGACCCGGCCGAGCGGGGGTCTCCAAGGTGGAGGGTGCGGTGCTCGATCTTGCGCGAGACGAGCTTACGATTCGGCGCATCGTCGACATGATTCCCGAATCTGATGTGGAGATCCTGCGGGCGCTCACGTTTCTCGCCGATCTCGGGTCGGTCGTCATCGTTCCGGACTGAACTCAGCGCTTCGTTCGAATGATCGATTGGCGAGAGACGATGGTTTCGCGCATGAAATGTTCGTCGTCGCGATCGGGGTGGTCGACGTTGTAGTGAAGTCCTCGGCTCTCGTGTCGGAGTGCGGCGGATTCGACGACCAGTTGCGCTACGGTGGCGAGGTTGCGCAGCTCGATCAGGTCGGGTGTGAGCTTCCAATCCCAGTAGTACTCGGTGATCTCGCCGCGGAGCAACTCGATCCGCCGCCGCGCCCGCTCTAGGCGCCGATCACTGCGCACGATGCCGACGTAATTCCACATCAGCCGTCGGATTTCATCCCAGTTTTGGGTGATTACGACGGCCTCTTCGCTCTCGACGGCGTCGCCTTCTTCCCAGGCGGGCACCTCGATGGGCTCGCGCGAGAGGTCGCCGAGTTGTCGGCCGGTCGCCTCGGCGGCGGCGTCCGCGAACACGAGTGCTTCGAGGAGCGAATTGGAGGCCAGCCGATTTGCGCCGTGGAGCCCCGTGCAGGCGACCTCTCCGGCCGCGAAAAGATTGGGCATGTCGGTCTCGCCCGCCATGTCGGTGCGCACACCTCCGCACCAGTAGTGCGCGGCGGGCACGACCGGAATCGGCTCCTCGGTGAGGTCGAAGCCGAACTCTTTGCAGCGTGCGTAGATGTTGGGAAATCGCTCGCGCAGGAAATCGGCGTCCCGATGCGTGATGTCGAGAAACGCCGAGTCGTCTCCCGAGCGTTTGAGTTCGGTGTCGATCGCGCGCGCCACGACGTCGCGCGGAGCCAGATCCTTCATCTCGTGATAGCGCTCCATGAAGGCGTCGCCCGCCGCCGTGCGCAGGATGCCGCCTTCACCGCGCACGGCTTCGCTGATCAGGAAAGATTTGGCGAGCGGGTGGTAGAGGCAGGTCGGGTGGAATTGGACGAACTCCATGTTGCCGAGGGACGCGCCCGCTCGGTATGCCATCGCCATCCCGTCGCCCGACGCGATGTCCGGATTGCTGGTGTAGAGGTAGACCTTGCCCGCGCCGCCCGTCGCGAGCATCGTCACGTGCGCGCAGAAGCGGTGTACCCGTCCGCTATCGACGTTGAACACGTAGGCGCCCAGCGCGCGGTCGTCGCCCGCGAGCCCCGCGCGCTGGGCGGTCAGCAGGTCCACCGCGCAGTGGGTTTCGAAGAGTGTGATGTTGGAGTGCGCACGCACGCGCGCGATCAGCACGCGCTCGATCTCCTGGCCCGTCGCGTCGCGGTGGTGAAGGATGCGCCGGTGGGTGTGGCCACCCTCCTGACCGAGGTCGAAGGCGAGGCTGGAACGAGCGCTGTTTGGGCTTGCGGCGTCGAAGTCGGCGCCGAGCTTTAGCAGCCGGTCGATCATCGCGGGCCCACGCTCGACGACCCGATGGACGACTTCTTCGCGGCAGAGGCCCGCGCCCGCGTTGATCGTGTCGCGTGCGTGGGCCTCGAAGGAATCCTGGTCGTCCAGGACGGCTGCAATCCCGCCCTGCGCCCAGTTCGTCGCCGAGTCCGTGGCGCGCTTCTTGGTGACGATTGCTACGGTCCCGTACTGGGCGACCTGCAGGCTGTAGAAGAGCCCGGCGATCCCGCTTCCGATCACGAGGACATCGGAGTCGTGGCGTTCTTGCACGGAGGTCTCCGATTGGGCCGGGCGCGGCGCGGAGAGTTCGGCCTAAGGGAGAGCCCGGAAGTCTCCGATTAGGAGGGTTCGGCGAACAAAAGCCGAGTTTACCCGTGGGGTTGCGCGGAGTCGAGGGCTCCCCCAGGGGCATTCGGCTCTGGGCTTCGCGAAGGGGTCGAAGAAGGGGTCGAAGAGAGGCGGAGGTGAGGGTGCGGCGGCGAATCTGGCGAAAACGTGCGACCCGCGCGCTGCTCTGCGGCCTGCTGCTGCTGGTAGCGGCAGCGGCCCACGCCGGAGGCCAGATCTACACTTTCGTCGATTCGCGCGGGGTGACCCACTTCAGCAACGTTCCGAACGACCCGCGCTACGTCGCGATTTCCAGGCCGCGGCGCGGGGCGAAGCCGGAGCCGAGCCCGCGCGCGCCCCAATACGTGGGTTATGACGGATTGATCCTGCTCACCGCGCTCGAGCAAGGTGTTTCTCCGGCCCTCGTGAAGGCGGTGATCGCCGCAGAATCCCGCTTTGATTCGGACGCGGTATCCCGAAAGGGTGCCCAGGGCCTGATGCAGTTGATGCCGACGACCGCCTCAAAGCTCGGTGTCGCGGATCCATTTTCGGCAGATCAGAACGTGCGTGGCGGTGTTCGCTAC
>JACZVU010000002.1 GCA_022572485.1 Myxococcales bacterium | reverse complement strand
AAATTTCGTGAGAGATGCCCTCGACCGCGGCTATCGATTCGGATTTGTTGGCAGCGGTGACAGTCACGACGGTAATCCTGGGCTTACCCACCTCATCACGGAAAGCGGTGGACTCGCGGCGATCATCACCGACGAGCTAACACGCGAGTCGGTACTCGCGGCACTGCGTGCGCGCCGCGTCTACGCCACCAATGGGCCGCGGATCCTGTTGCGCACCGCCCTCGACAACCATCTCATGGGTGCGTTGATCCCAAAGCCCGAAGGGGGGAGCTACACGGGTGAACTCTTCGTTCAGGTCATCGCGGAAGCGCCCCTGGAACGCATAGACCTGATCCGAAGCGGGAAACTGGTCGACTCCATACCGATCGACGGATTACTCGAGGTCACGCTGCATCGGGAAATCGAAGATCTGGTTTCGGGCGAATACCTCTACGTGCGGGCCGTACAAGAAAACTCTGGCGCCGCTTGGTCGAGCCCGATCTACATCGAGTGATCGATAGCATTCGATTCAACTCACACTTCGCGAACGCGCCGTTCCAGAACCCAAGGAAGCCATGCCGCATCGGCAAGATCGAACTCTCAGGCCAAAAAGATCTTCAAATCTTCGGCCGCGGAGCGAGCCTGTCCGCGGGCTCCAGCAAGCAATGCAGTGGTACCAGTAGAAACAGTCTCTCTGGGCGGAACTCTCCACACGCAGAGCTCGCGCGCCATCCGCAATAAAAATCGCTGGGCTAGAATTCTGCCGACCCCGGAACGCGCGGAAACGGAATCACGTCTCGAATATTCGCCATACCTGTCATGAATTGAACGATGCGCTCGAAACCCAAGCCGAAACCCGAATGAGGCACCGTCCCGTAACGGCGCAGATCGAGATACCACCAATACGCGGATTCATCGATCCCTTGGTCGATCATGCGACGCTTCAGCCGATCAAACCGGTGCTCGCGCTGCGAACCACCAATGATTTCACCAACCTTGGGAACCAGAATGTCCATCGCGCGAACGGTTCGCTCGTCGTCGTTGAGGTACATGTAGAAGGGCTTGATCGCCGCGGGATAATCTGTAACTACGATCGGCTTTCCAATGTGCTTTTCGGTCAGGAAGCGCTCGTGCTCACTCTGGAGGTCCACGCCCCACTTCACCGGAAACTCGAAAGCCTCTCCGCTGCGCTCGAGGATTCTGATCGCGTCGGTGTAGGTGATCCGCTCGAAGGGCGTCTCGACGATGTGATTCAACGTCTCGAGCACCGTGTTGTCGATGCGTTCGTTGAAGAACGCCATGTCATCGGGGCAACGATCCAGAGCACGTGAGAACACGTGCTTCAAGAAGGCCTCCGCGAGATCCACGTTTCCGTCCAGCTCGCAGAACGCCATCTCAGGTTCGATCATCCAGAACTCCGCGAGATGCCGACTCGTGTTGGAGTTCTCAGCTCGGAAGGTGGGGCCGAACGTGTAGACATTGGTGAGAGCGAGCGCGACAATTTCGGCTTCGAGTTGCCCAGAAACCGTGAGGAAAGTCTCGCGCCCAAAAAAATCCTGTTTGAAATCGACAGACCCGCCGTCATCGCGCGGAGGGTCACCGGCATCCAGAGTCGAGACGCGAAACATCTGGCCCGCGCCCTCGGCATCAGATGACGTGATGATCGGCGTGTGCAACAGCACAAAGTCGCGCTCTTGAAAGAATTCGTGAATTGCCACCGCGGTAGCGTTGCGAACACGAAACACTGCGCCCAGGGTATTCGTGCGCGGTCGCAGATGCGCAAGAGTACGCAGAAATTCTAAGGAATGCCGCTTCTTCTGCAGCGGATAGTCTTCAGCGACTGCGCCGACCACTTCGATGCGCCGAGCCTGCAACTCGAATCGCTGACCCTTTCCGGGTGAATCGACGAGTTCACCGGTTACCACCACTGCGCACCCGGTCTGGAGGTGGCGCAACTCTGTTTCGAAGTTCTCGAGTTCGGGTGCGGCGACGACCTGAAGACCCGCGAAACACGAGCCATCGCTGACCTCGAGAAACGAGACCCCCTTCGAGTGGCGCGCGGTGCGCACCCAACCGCGCAGCGTCAGCATCCCGCCCGCGGATTCTCGGGCGAGGATCTTTCGAACGGATTGGCTGTCGGTGACCCCGGAATGATCGCTCACGGTCTGGGATTCTGATCGCCGTTTGCGCGGTTGTCGAATCCCGCACTGCAGAAAGTCTGCGGATTTTTCAGATTGGGCACTGGATGTTCCCAAGCCGCTGCGTCAAGAGCGCGTTTTCACGATAGTCGATCGGAATCACCACCAGGCTGGGGCCTTCTGCGCGGAACGCCTCCTCGAGCGTCGAGCGAAGCTCGACACTCTTCTCGACCCGGTACCCATTCCAACCAAAGGCCCGGGCGAGTGCGACGAAATCGGGATTTCCAAAGCTCAGGTCTGTATGGCGGCCGAACTCGTTCTGTTGTTTCCAGGCGATCAGCCCGTACTCGTGATCTTCCCAGATCATCACGACGAGTTTCGATCCGATCCGCACGGCGGTCTCCATCTCCTGCACGTTCATCAAGAAACCCGCGTCTCCGCAAATCGCCATGATGCGTCGGTCCGCAAGCACACGCTGCGCGGCGATCGCACCGGGCAATGCGAATCCCATCGAACAGAATCCGTTCGGAATGAGGCAGGTATTCGGCTCGTGACATTGGTAGTAACGCGCAATCCACATTTTGTGGGCGCCCACATCGCTCAAGAGAACGTCGTGTGGGCCCATCACCTGGCGAGCATCCCAAACCGCCTTCTGGGGCCGGATCAACCCGTTGGTGTCGTCGTCCTTGTGCGCGGCAAATTCAGCGCCCATGTCGCGTCGCACGGTCTTTTGTTGGCTGGTATCGAAGGAGGTTGGATCGATCCTCGCTCGCTCGTTCAACATCCACAAGGTGTGAGCAAGGTCTCCGACGATGTCGACCGCCACGCGGTAGTTCTCGTCGACTTCCGCGGCCAGAAAATCAATGTGAACGATCGGTTTGTCGCCCGACTGATTCCACAGCCGCGGGTGGTATTCGACCATGTCATAGCCCAGGCAGATCACGAGGTCTGCGGCGTCAATCGCGCAGACGACGTGGTCCTTTCCCTGGAGACCGATCGTGTAGAGGCAGTACTCCGAATCCATGTCCACGCAGCCCTTCGCCATGAAGGTGCTGATCACGCCGATGCCCGTCTGTTCGCAGAACAAGCGAAGTTGTTTGCTGGCGCGCTTTCGAATCGTTCCGTTGCCAGCGAGAATCACGGGGCGCCGCGCGGATTTGATGAGACTCCACGCCTGATCGACGACCTTGTCGGCGGGAACTGCACGGCGTGTCCGTTGGGCCGGGATCGGGATCGTCTTCGCTTCGAGCTGTGCGATGTCCTCCGCGAGCTCGATGTGGGCCGCACCAGGTTTTTCGGTTACCGCGATCTTGAACGCCTTCCTGACTATTTCCGGAATGTTGTCGGGATGCAAGACCGCGTGTGCCCACTTCGTCACGGGCTTGAACATGCTCACCACGTCCATGTACTGGTGACTTTCTTTGTGCTGTCGCTGGCTGTCCGCCTGACCGGTGAGGCAGATCAGCGGTGCGCGATCCATGTTGGCGTCGGCCACGCCAGTGATCAGATTCGTGGCACCCGGCCCCAACGTGCCCAGACAAACACCCGGCTCCCCCGTGAGGCGCCCATGGACTTCTGCCATGAAGGCGGCGCCCTGTTCATGGCGCGTCAATACGAATTCGATCGGAGAATCCTCGAGCGACATCATGAAGTCGGCATTCTCTTCTCCGGGTACACCAAAGATCTGCGTTACACCTTCGGCTTCTAGGCATTTCACAAACAGGTCGGACGCCTTCATGATGACCCTCCCAAGCCGCTTGACTGAATTATGACGCAGATCGGCCGCGATTGAAGAAGCGGGATTCGCGGTGCTCCGTTCGCGATTGTGCGAGCACCCGTTCGGCGAGAAGCGGCGGCGGCGTTCAGTATCGGACGATCTCGTCCGCTTCGAGAAACCAGAGTTCGAAGCGCGGCGTATAGGAGAGCTCGAATGCGTCCACGACCGCATCCTTGTAGCTGGCGCCCTGCTCCGTGTACGACTCCGCCCGGCTCTCGAGCGCTTCCGGGTCCGCCAATCGATCCGTCTTGTAGTCGACGATCACCAACTGGCCGCTACTGGGATCGTGGTAGACCAGATCGATGACACCTGCGAGGTAACCGACGGGCCCTTCTTCATCGCTCGGCGGGCACAGCACCGGCAGCTCGCGGGCGACGATCCGATCCGACAAACCCCGAAGGCGCGCGAACAGGTTTCCTCGCGCAATTCGATTCCACAATTGCGTTCCGGCGTCTACCGTTTCGTTCGCGCGACCCTGTACAGCAGCATGCGCGAGGTTTCGAGCAAGCGCGTCACGCTGGCGCTCGATCTCGACTTCCACGTCCGCACTGAAATCGAACTCCTCGAGCGCTCTGTGAATGGCGCTGCCAACCGCGCGCGCAGCTGCGCCATTCCCGCCGCTCTTCGCCCCTCCGCGAGCTCTCCAATCGTCGTCTTCGCGGTTGTCGTGGTCTCGTGCGGAAGCTGTCGCCCGCATGGGTCGAGACATGCGCTTCCGGGCGCTCCGCCTCAGGCCGATCAGCCTGCGAGAGGCCTCGGTCACCTCGGGTTCCGACGGAAGACCGGCGCCGCGCAAGCGAGCGCCCGAAGGGGCCACCTCTTCGCCCGTTTCCAGAACGGGCAGCGACCAGCGCGTCCCGAAGCGATCGAGGAAATCGGAAGTTCCCTCTCGAGCGGCAACCGATAGCCAGTCCGCGAGCCCCTCAGTCGATTCGATGCGAGGCCGGATGTGCTCGATCGCCTGCCCTCTGCCCGATCGTTTCTGATGATCGGACCAGAGCCCCGTCAAGACGAGCCGCTGTTTGGCCCGCGTCATCGCCACGTAGAGCAGCCGAACGCGCTCGGCCTCGGAGACCCGCTCGCGCTCGCGCAACACACGATCCCATCCCAACGTCGGCGTCCCGAGCAGCCGGTATTCGAATTCTCCAGCCAATTCCGCGGCGCTCGTAGGCGGCTCCGATCCACCCCCGATTCCCTTGTGGAGCTGCATCAAATAGACGTGCTCGAAACCAAGGCCCTTGGCGCCGTGGATGGTCATCACCCTCACGGCGTCCGCCATCAGATCCGCGGGGCGACCCTCGTCGGCCACCTTCTCCGTAGCAATGGCAGCGCGCAGTCGGCGCAACAGATCGTGCGGGCTTCGATCGCCATCCAACTCTACGCCGACCTCTCGAAAGAAGCGCTCGAGGTTCGCGCAACGCCAGGCCCCGAGATAACGAGCGGACTCCGTCGCCTCCAACAAGGTGCGCGTTCGCAACTTTTCGATGAAAACATCCGAAGGGTCGTCGGCAAACGACACGCGCAAGTGGGCAATATCAGCGACGGCCCCGAGCAGGTTCTCCTCCCATCCCGAGATCCGATCGATACCCGGAACATCCACAGGTACTGCGCTCGCGGCGTCGCGAATCAAAGTGGCGAGCTCAGCGAGCGGCTCTGGTTGGGAGCCGTCGAGCTTCGCCAAATGATCGGGAAAACCACGTGACCAGAGCGGAATCCAGGCCGCATCCGGAACGCCAACCGCCACCGATCTCAGATAAGTGATCAGTGCGAGCTGATCGTTCGGGTCGAGCACACAACGAACGAGGCACGCGGCTTCGATGACCTCGCGGCGGCGGTAATAGTTGCGATCTCCCTCGGCGGCATAGGGAATCTCCGCTTGCCGCAGCGCGGGCAGATAGATCTCCCAATCACTTCGACTGCGAAAGAGCACACCGATCGACTGCCAGGGTGCGCCGTGCCGGTCGTGCAATTCGCGCAGATCGCGGGCCAACGCAGACGCTTCAATTTGTGCGGCTTCACTCGCAGTGGTCTCGCGGCTTCCGCTCCCATCGGCCTCCCAAGCCGTCGGCAACCAGTACTCGACGGGCCTGAGGCGGTCGACGCAAAAACCCTTCGCTCCCGCGTGATCCGGGCAGGCAATCAAGGGCTGAAACGCCGGCTGAAGGCCGGGAACCGCGTCCATTATCGGTGCGATCACACGCTCGACTTCGTCCAGCACCTTTGGAACCGATCGAAAATTGACCGACAAACGCACGAGTTTACCACCCGATTCGCACACCTCATCGATGAATGCGCGGTATGCGGACAGGTCGGCCCGGCGCCAGCTATAGATGGATTGCTTCGGATCACCGACGATGAAGAGACCCGGGCGCGCATCTTCCGGACCGTCGAGAGCCAACGCGCGCACGATCTCGCACTGGCATTGATCGGTGTCTTGGAATTCATCGACGAGGAGCTGGTCGATGCCCGCGCGAATCCTCGCTGCCACATCGGGGCGACCGCGCAGCAATGAGCGCACTTCGCCGAGCAGCGCAGAAAACGTGAGGACACCTGCCGCTCGAAGCTGCGCTTCGGCGGCCGCGAGCGGGGCCGCGAGAGCGCTGCGCGCGGCGTCGAGCAGATCGAGATCGATCGAAATCACGTGTTCGAAGTTCAGCAGGAGCTCGCTGACACGGGCAGAGAGCTGCTCAGCACGATCGCCGAGAGCAGCCGCCTCGCCCTTGTTGAATTTTCCCTTCTTCCACTCTTTGAGGCGCTTGCGAAGGCGACCCGTCAAGCGCTCCCGAAGCTGTCCGACGAATTGCACGAAGCCAGCTCGATCCGAAGGCGGCCCCTCGTTCAATGTCGCGCGCAGCTCGTCGAGTAACTCCGCTGTATCGATAGTGACACTGCCGCCTCTCAACAAATCTCCGCTGGCGATCGCCGCATAGTCCTCGAGCTGCTCGCGGAGCCGAGCAATCAGCGCAGAGATGCGATCGGGCGTCGCGGGATCCACGCGCAGCGCTTCCGAGGGGAACCCAGCATCCAACAGTGCGATCAGGGCTTGCTCGATCTCGCGCGGCCCAATTCCGCGCGCGCCGAGCGCGAGGAAGCCGGGGTCTCCCGAACTCACGTAGGCGGACTCGAGCGCAGCCTCCATCGCCGACCGAACGGCTTCCGCCTGCATTCTTCCGTCTGCGTCGATCTCCAGATTCGGATGGAGTCCCGCATCGAGAGAATTTTCGACGAGAAGGCGGCGGCAATAGGCGTGAATCGTCTGCACGACGAGGTGATCGAGCGCGCCGCGCAAAGCTCGTGCGCGGTTGCAGAGTTCGTCAGCACTCAGGGTCGGAACCGGATCCAGTAGCCAGTCCGGAGACTTGCCGCGCTCCACCTGGAGCAACGCGTCACCAATGCGCTCGCTCATCTCCACAGCGGCCTTGTCGGTGAAGGTGATCGCGACAACACCCCGGAGCACCTGGGCTGCGATGCGATCGATGCGAGCGCCTTCGGCGGTCGACGCCGCGAGCACCTTCGCCCGCTCCCATCCGGGACCGAAACTCCACGCAAGCACCCGCGCGACGAGCGCCGTGGTCTTTCCGGTTCCCGCGCCGGCCTCAACCACGACCGGCTGCTCGAATTCCCGCTGCGCGAGAACTCGCGCCTGCGCGTCTTCTTTTCGGAGCCTGTCGGGTCGTGCGATCTCTTCGCGACTCACGCCTTGTCTACTCCCAGATCCCAGAGTTGGAGTGTCGCGCGCTCTGCTTCGAGCAATTTTTCGGCATTCGCCGATCGTGTGGACTCGACCCACTGCTCGAGTCGGTACCTCGAACCAGAGTCTCCGCGCAGGCAGGCCTCCTTCACCGAGCAGGTGCGACACAGCTTCGGTTCCTTCCCATTGGACGAATCGACCAGTCGGGGCGTGAAACTCCCGCGATCCCAAGCCTCGAACGCGACCTGGGCAACGCGCTCAAACGCATCTGAAAAATCTCGATCTTCCGAGTCAACCCCTGCGACGCGGGCGTATTCCGGAATATCGGCGCCAAGGTAGAGGTAGCGACCCTGCGCGGAGTGATCCCCGGCAATCTGAGTGCCGCCCATCGCGTACGCGGGCACCTGCAGCGCGGTCCCGCGCGAGACACCCTCGAGCAGATTGCGCCTGCGGGTTTCGGGCTTCTTCCGGCCTGTGATGACCTTGCCGGCCTTGTAATCGATCGACCGCAAAACACCCGCCACCCGATCGATCCGATCCGCGCGGAATCGAAGCTCCCGTTCCGCGCCGCTGCAATCCCGCAACGCGACGGATCCCTCGACCTCGACACCGAGCACGCCAACATCAGAGCCTTCGGCCGGCCATTCGAGGCCGCGCGCGAACTCCACGCAATCGCGCGCCCGATCAACGAGAACGCGCTCAAAACCCGGCGTCGAGATTCCCTCATCGCGAAGAATATCTCTGGCCCGACGATCCAACAGATCGCACAAGCGATCGCGGTCGGGCCACGGAACCTGAACCGGATCACGGCCGGCGACTTCTTCGAGTCTGCGGCCGCCCGGGGGCAGCTGTTCGGCGACGATCTCCTGAAGCACGCGGTGCACCAACTGCCCCACGATCTTGGAGTCCACAGTGGGAAGATCCGCCAGAGCGTCGGGCAGTGGCTCGATGCGAAGCAGCTGGTTCAGGAAGGCTTGCCAGGGACATTTCGCGATGTTTTCGACCCGGGTTACATAGAGCGGTGCACGTCGTGGATCTGCACCGTCAGCGATCGAACCCACGAATCCATAGTAGGGGCCGAGTTTGAAGCGGCGATCGCCGCGCGGATCCCATTCCTCGAGGACAGCAATCCTCGCCGCCGCTCGCGCCTCAGCACCGCGAGCGCCCGGAATCTCGATTGCGCTTGGATCGTCTTCGGATTGCTCCTCGACCGCAACCCGCAACACATGCGCGAACTGACTTCGTGTACCACTCAGGCCGGCAATCTGCGCGTGCTCGTAGGCGGGTCGCAGCGGCGGCGAATCGACACGCCCTGCGGGCTGCCAGAAACCCGGAAGATCTTCATGCGAAGACGAACGCAAACGCTCCAACAGCGGGGAAGCGGGGTGACAACGGCCGTCTTCATCGATTGCGGGGTACGAGACCACGACGTTCGAACTCGAAGACAAAAGCTGCGCGAAGAGGTAGCGCTCTTCGTCGTAACCCTCGCGTTTTACCGGTAGATCTGGAAGCACCGCGCGTAGCGTTCGACGCAGGCCATCTGGAAGCAGGGGATCTTCTCCAATTGGGCGAGGAAAGACCTCGCGACTCAGGCCGATCAGAAACAGCCGATCGAAGGTTCGCGAACGGGCTTCCGCGACCGACAGCACCGCGACGCCTCCGCCCTCCCCTCCGATCGGAAGCGCGAGCACGGGCTTGATGCGCGCGTCGAAATAGAGCTGAAAATCTTCGCGGTCGAGCTCGAAATCTCCACCAACGGACGATTCGAATCGCGCGAAGAGCTCCTCTCGTGCGGAGTCGTCGGACCGCCAGCACAGATGCTCCGTCACGAGAATCCGCAGAGCGTCGAGGTGAGCCGACAACACAGCTCGATCCGGCCATTTGGAGAAGTGTTCGGACACTCGAAGCGCGGCAAACGCCGCGGCAGCGATCCGACCTGGCGGGAGTTTGCGTCGAGGCGCCGTGGGTGTGCCGTCTGCTGAAATCGACAAACCGCGACGCGGCAAGTGCGACGGCACACAGCCCGCGCCGATCTCGAATCTCGCCAAATCCGCGAGCCGCGCGACACCCAAAGCGTGAAACGCAACGCGGAGATCCGAGCGCTCCTCGGCGCTCAGCACTGCCGGGCACCGTGCGGAGGACGGCAGCCCGCCCAGCAGGTCGAGCCAGAGATCCACGGACGTGCGCGGCCCCGTGCGCAACAATGCCTGCAGGGCGAGGATGCGACGGCGACCCGCCGGCTTGACGACTTCGCGCGCATCAACCCCGGAAATCGGAATTCCGAGCCGGCGGAACTGAACCCGCAGCGCGGTGCGATAGAGATCAAGATTGCGCGTTACCACGGCAATCCGCTCCGGCTGCACTCCGGCGTCGAGCTGTTCGCGAACGCAGTTCGCGACACCACGCACCTCGGCGTCCAACCCGGGTGCGCGGAGCACGCGGACCTCGGCGGGAGCCACACCCTCGCAGAGATCCAGCGTCTCGGCCCCAACAGCTCCCCGCATTCGAGCGCTGAAGCGATCGGAAAATACCACGCCCGGATCGGGCCGCGACGGATCGGCGGGATCCGCAGGATGATCGAGGTAAACGCATGCGGCACAACGGCGCAGCAATGTCTCGATGAGATCGGTCTGCAGACCGGTGGCATCCGAAAACCCGAAGACGAACACGGCCCTCGCTGGCAGCAGACCCTGCGGATCGGCGTCGAGCAGTTCGCGCACCTGGCGAATTCGGGTCGACGGGTGCCCGACTCTCTCTTTTTCGAGCAGCTCGCTCGTGACCGCAGCAACCCGTACCACCGCCACTGCACGCTTCGCGAGCGAACTACGGGCGATCTCTTCGATCAGCTCGATCGCCGCATCCGCGTGTGCCGACTCAAAGCCCGCGTCCAGCAAGTCGGCAACGCCGGCAACCACAGACCCGTAACCCCGGGTCAAAGTATCGAGCGACTTGCGCAAGGCTTCTTCACTCCGCGCGATCTGCCGGATCAGAACCGGGAACAAGGCCTCATCGGACGCAGCCGGCTCAGCGGCACGCGCGAGGATCGACTCCACCAGCCGGTCCAGGGTCTGGATGGAAATCCCGGCGACAGCGTGGCCGTGCTGTTCAACCAGCTGCGCGGACAGGTGCTCGCGCAGGCTCCGCGACGGCACGATCACGACCACCGGCTTGCCGAGCAGGCCGGGATCCGCGACGCCCGCGCGCGCGAGCGCACAGAGCTCATCGAGCAGGTGTGCTTCCGACGCGATCGCGCCGCGCAAGACGACGGCCCGGCCCACCGCGCCGACCGCCCCCATCTCTGCTCTCGCCAAACCGGATCCTCCGATCGTCGACCCCCGGGACCGAATGCGATCTTCGCTCACCCGGGTGACAGATGGGGTCATTTCGTAGACCGATTGGCTCGACAGGCCGCCCAGCAACTCCTCACGAAGCGGCAATTATCGACTTAACTTCGTGAAATGTATAAACAATATATTTTTTGAGATTCGCGTAAAGCCCGGCCCAATAGCGCCAACTACGAAAATGATATTGAACTTCATTTTCAGGATGATACGCTCGATGGACTCGAACAGGGCACCGACCTGGATGATCCTTTTGCGAATGGGATGAAGCCGATGATCGTCTGCCAGTGCAAGGGCGTCACCGATCGCACGATCCGCAAAGCGCTTCGCGACGGCGCAAGCAATCGCAACGATGTCGTGCACGCCTGCACGGCCGGAAAAACCTGTGGCGGTTGCGTGCCAGCAATCGACGAGATCATCGAAGCCGAACAGGAGCGGATCCTGCGCTCCGGCCCAGTCGCTCTCGAACTCGCGACTGCCTGAGCAGCGAGCGCCCGCGGCCACAGCGGGCCACCCGAGAAAACGGATTCCAATTTCATTTGACTGGCCGCCCCACTCGCACGGGTTACGCTGTCCCGACAAATCACCCACGCGAGAGGACGACCAGTGAAAGGCGATACCGCGATCATCAAAGCCCTGAATGAAACCCTAACCGCCGAACTCACCGCAATCAACCAATACTTCATCCACCACAAGATGTGTGAGAACTGGGGCTACAAGCGCCTCGCGAAAAAGAAGCGCGAAGAGTCGATCGAAGAGATGAAGCACGCAGACAGCGTCATCGGTCGCATCCTCTATTTCGAGGGCGTCCCGAACATGCAACGCCTCAGCCCGGTCCGGGTCGGCGAGAACCCCGTCGAGCAGCACCAGCTCGACCTCGCGCTGGAAACCGAAGCGGTCGATCGGCTCAACAAGGCCATCGCGCTGTGCCGGGAGAAGGGCGACAACGGTTCGCGGGAGCTGCTCGAAGGCATCCTCGTCAACGAGGAAGAGAGCGTGGACTGGCTCGAAGCCCAGCTCTACATCATCGAAGAGATCGGCAAAGAGCAATACCTCGCCGAGCAGATCCACGACTAGAGAGTCCCGCAGAATACCGTGACACCGGTTCCCGACGAGGATCGGTGTAACCCCATTCCGCGATCCTCTCTAGGTGTGGGGCCCAAGGCTCGCGAAAAGGCTGAACGGGCGCGCTCTAACCTAGAGAACACGCGCGACCCGCTTCATTTCGCATCGTGACCCTAGACTCTTGGCTGGCGAATCCTTCAGATTCGCTTGCGGCGTCGCACGACTCCATTCTGGGGTCACGCTCTGGGTCGAACTCTTCTGCGGGAGTGGGTTGCACGGGTGCGGTGACGGGAGGCCATCGGGCTCAGGCCCATGTCGCCCTCAGGCCTCCCGTCACCACACCCAAGTAACATCGTGTTGGATCGAGCCGGCTCAATGCGGTGGTTCTTTTTCACGCGCTGGCAGCGAATCTGCGGGAGAAGCCGTTCACTTCCCGTGCGGCGTCGCGCAACCCCATTCTGGACCCCACACCTAGAGAGTCCCGCAGAATACGGTGACACCCGCTCCCAGCGAGGATCGTTGTAATCCTATTCCGCGATCCTCTCTAGTCGACTGGCCCTCCAGGCCGTCCAGGCACCTCGATCTGCTCGATTGCCGGTTGGGACATCCCGGTGGATGACGAACCCGGGCGCAGTACAATAGCTGGCCATCGCACAATCCGGAGTGAACCCATGACCACGGAATTCCTCGGCGATCGCAAGAAGGCTCTGGAAGAGTCCTTTTTCGCGCGCGAGAATGCCAAACTCCTCGAGCAATTGAAGGCCGAAAAGAGCACGCACGAAACCCGCGAGGCGTTGGCCAATGTCTCGGGGATCGAAAGCGATGAGATTCTGGGAAAACTCTGCGCGCTCGGTGTCAATGCCGATACCTGGACGGCAGTCTCGATCGCCCCGCTGGTCGAAGTCGCCTGGGCAGACGGAAAGATCGATAAAGCGGAGCGCCAGGCCGTGCTTTCCGGCGCCGAAGCCAACGGGATTGCCATCGGAAGCCCCGGATACCGGTTGCTCGAGAGCTGGCTCACCCACCGCCCGGATGGGCGCCTGCTCGAAGTCTGGGGCGCCTTCATCGTCGACCTGTGCGCGGAATTGAGCGAGAGCGAGCGGGGGTCCCTGAAGAACCAGATTCTGGGTCGCGCGCGCAATGTCGCCGAGGCGACCGGTGGCTTCCTCGGTCTCGGGGGCAAGGTCTCGAGCGAGGAGGAGATCATCCTCGCCGAGCTCGCCAAAGCGT
Organism: Myxococcales bacterium; assembly: GCA_022572485.1. The sequence goes on along the minus strand of JACZVU010000002.1, from coordinate 33,000 downwards.
TCGAGGCCTGATCGCGCGCTCCGGGGCGGCCTGCCCTTCGCGATTTCTTCAGCGAGCGGCGAGGCGCTTCGCGAGTTTCGAGATCGCCACTTCGACTTCCGCAGGCGGCGCACTCGTGTAACACAGCCGCAGCCAGGTCGCGTAATCTCGGCCGCAGGAGGCTCCCGGCGCGACCGCCACGCCATCCTTGAGACAATCTACGAGCAAACCCTCGATGCCGCGCTCGTCGAGGGCAGCCTCGGCGTCGACGAACAAGAACGTGGAGCCCTGCGGGGCGGAGAGCCCGAGCTCGGCAGCCGCGGCGGCTCCCACTGAGCGATAGCATTCGCGCGCGCGATCGACCCAGGGTTGACCGTCTTGAAGGGCGCGAAGGCCTGCCACTTGTCCAGCAGTGGGCGCCGAATAAAAAGAGTGGGTCGCGATCTTTTCGGCCTGGGCAATGGCTTCGGGCGGACCAACGAGGTAACCGGTGCGGTTCCCCGCCATTCCGTAGGCCTTCGAAAACGAATACGCGCTGAGCGTGCGCTCGGGCGCAAAGTGTCCCAGCGAAACGTGCCGACCTGCGTAGACGTAATCCTCGTAGACCTCATCGGAGAGCAGCCATAGATTTTCGCGACGCGCCAACTCCGCGAGCGCTTGCAGCCATTCTTCGGGGATGACACGACCGGTCGGGTTCGAGGGCGTCGAGACATAAATTGCAACACTCTTCGGGGACAGGTGCTCGCGAACCGCCTCGATGGCGGTTTCCGCCGAGTCGACTCGATCGAAGAACGGAACCTCCACCGGCTTCGCGCGGAAGGTTTGAGTAATGCCGCGAATCAGCGGCCAGAACGGCGCGAGGATCAGTACCTCTTCTTCTGCTGCAGCGAGCATGCCGACCGCGCAGCAGAGTCCACCGGTGGCTCCGGCAGTGACCATCACCGACTCCCTCTCGCAGGTCAGACCATTGCGGTCGCGCACCTTCTCGACGATCGCATCGATCAGGGGCGGAATCCCCCGGGTGGCCGTGTAGCGGTGCAGCTCCGGATAGTCTTTCGCGCTGAGATCCTCCATCCGCCCGCCCTCGAACGGCTGGAGCCAGGTATCACCGATGTTGAGAGGGCACGCTTGGATGTCGGTCGCGTCATTGCACCCGGCGCGGAGCGCGTAAACAGGGCCGGGCATTGCGGTCACGGTCGCCGTGACGTCCGGGGGTCGGGGCACGCTTGAATCCTCTCGGCTTGCCGCTGCACTTTTCCGGGTAGATCAGGGCATCCCGTCGAGTACGGCGCTGTACCCCTCGCGAAATGTGGGGTAGCGGAACGTATAGCCAGATTGTACGAGTCGGGCATTGCGACAGCGCTTGTTGCTGCGCGGCCGCTTCAAAACGTCTGCCTTCTCCGCTACGCGTGGCTCCGGAGAGCCCATCACGCCAGCCAGCCAGAGAAGTACGGCGCGTTTTTCGGCGGGTTCGTTGTCGACCGCGAGATAGATCGGATCCGGATTTTCGAGCTTCATCAAATGGCGCAAGACCCCCGCGCAGTCGTCGCGGTGGATCCGATTGGTGTACTGAGGGGCATCCGAACGATAGACCGCACGCCCCGATCGGACGCAATCGATCAACTGCGTCCGCCGCGGTCCGTAGATGCCGCCAAATCGAGCCACCGTGGCAAGCGGAAACGCCTGGAGGGCGACCTTCTCGCCCTCCAGCAGGCGCTTGCCGCTCCAATGATCGGGCGCCGTTTCGGAAGATTCATCGACCCACTCACCGTCGTGTTGTGGGTAGACGGCGGTGCTCGATGCAAAGAGCAACCGGGGTCTCTGACCACCCCGGTGGAGCGCTTCGATCAATCCGCGAAGACCGTCCACATAGGCTCGGCGGTAGAGGGTGTCTTCTGACCCATTGGGGGATACGAGATAGAAGACGACGTCGATACCACCCGGAAGATCCGCAAGATCCTCGGGTTGAGCGAGGTCCGCTGCGATGTTTTCGATTCCGGCCGGCAACGAGCGCGGGTTTCTCCGCAGGCCCCAGACTTCGTGATCCTCGGCAAGCAGGAGCTTGCCGAGCGCCTCTCCCACGTATCCACAACCCGCAATCAAGACTCTCGCCATTGCGATTCGTTCTCTCCGCTCTCTGCAGACCGTAGACGATCGGAGGGTATACCGGCACACACTCTGCGAAAACCGATACTTCCGCAAAAGTCGGCACAGGCGCTGTGCGGGCAGCGAAATCACGACGAGTATACTGACTGCGATGGCACCGCTCATCGGCATCTCCACATGCCTGGACGATCGCGGTCGTTGGAAGGCGAACCGGAATTATCACTACATCGACACCGCCTACGCGAGCGCCATCGAAGCAGCCGGCGGCAGCCCCGTCTATCTCCCCGTTCAACGCGATCCGCCCGCGCTGCTTCGGAGTCTCGACGGATTGTTGATTCCCGGCGGAGACGACCTGCCTCCGACACACGACTATCCGTGGGGCGTGGAATTCGATCTCGCACCCGAGGAGCAACTGAACTTCGATCGGCTCCTGCTCGCTGACGCCCTGCAGCGACGCCATCCGGTGCTGGGAATCTGCTACGGGATGCAGCTACTGGCGACCGTCCGGGGGGGCGCGCTCGTCTACGACATCCCGACGGACCGACCGCAAGCGGGCCCCCATCGTCTGCCCGAGCCCGATGGTCGACACGCGCTGCAGATCGAACCCGGTACGCGTCTGTCCGAAGCATTGGGCGCGAATCCACCGCCCGTCAACAGCCTGCATCACCAGGGCGTCGAGTCGCCCGGTACGGGCATGCGGATCGCGGCGCGCGCCGAGGATGGCCTGATCGAGGCCATCGAAGACGAAGAGCAGCTGTTCTGCGTGGGCGTTCAGTGGCATCCGGAGAAACTGTCAGGAATCCATCGCGACGGGCTCTTCGGCGCGTTCGTTGCTGCTTGTGGTTGACGCGCAGATCCCGAGGCTCGATGGACGTCGCTTCAGTGAAGACGTGCGCGCGGACCCGCTAGGCGGAATAATAGACCGATGCTTCGAGCTGTGGGATCTGCACTCTTCTGGATCTTCATGGCATTGTCCTCGATGGCGATGTTCCCGTTGGCGCTGCTGTGCTGGGCGCTGACCCTGCCTTTTGACCGTCGGAAGGTGATTCTCCACCGACTGACCTGCTTCTGGGCTTCCCTCTACACGTGGCTCAATCCGGCGTGGCCCGTCACGGTCGTGGGACGGGGGAAAATAGACCCTGACGAAACCTACGTGATGGTTGCAAACCATCAATCACTGCTGGACATCCTGGTCCTGTTCCGGATCTTTAGACACTTCAAGTGGGTTTCGAAGATCGAGAACTTCAGGATCCCGCTCATTGGATGGAACATGCACCTCAACGATTACATCCAACTGAAGCGCGGAGATCGGTCGAGCGTCGCGGTGATGCTGCGCGCCTGTCGAGAGAATCTGGCCGCCGGAAATTCAATCATGATGTTTCCCGAGGGAACGCGCTCTCCGACCGGAAAACTGCGCGGGTTCAAATCCGGCGCATTCGATCTGGCCAAGGACGCCCAGCGCCCTTTGCTTCCGATCGTGGTTCACGGCACGGCCTCCGCACTTCCCAAGCGGGGTGTCATTCTCCAAGGTCGCCACCGGATCCTGATCGAGATACTGGATCCGATCGCCTATCCATCCTTCGCGGACGAGGACGCTGAAGATCTCATGCTACGCGTGCGAAAGCTGATCGGCGACCATCTGGAGAAGGCGCAGGCTCAGGCCTGAAGAGGTTTCAGTAGTTGGCCGCCAACCCGATGTACGCACCGTCATTGGCCCGGATGACATCGTCAGCACTGTCTGGAGCGCTCAGTGGGGGGCGACTGTTCCCGTCTTTTCCGACGCTGTAGAGATCATAGTCGGTGTTCAGGGGAACCAGGAAGTAATCCTTTCGCGCCTCCCCGAGATAGGATTTACCTTCGGCAGTGCTTCCAGATCCCCCTGGTCCAGATGAACCGCCGGCGCTGCTTCCAGAATCCCCTGATCCAGGTGTGGTTGTTGTAAACGGCAGGTACGCGAATGGATGACTCCACGGATCGACCATATCACCCATCCCGATCTCCGACAGTGTCGCGGGGAGCGACTTGTCGGAGCGAACGTAATCATCGAGTTGCACCGCGATGGCCCTGATTGAAGCGATTGCACTCGCAACGCGCACCTTCTCGATATACGAGAGGTAATTCGAGCCAGAGATCACAGCGAGAAGGCCGATGATCGCGAGCACGATCATGATCTCGATGATCGTAAAGCCCCCGGCTTGGCCGAGTAGGACCCGACGAATGGAACGGCGGTTCGATTTTCAGAAACGTGGCAGCCATCTTCGCTGGGGTCGCCTCTACGCAGGATCCATGAAACAAGCCACCGATTCTCGTAGCGACTTGTCCTGTTCGCCCAAGATGCCTACGAGTTCGGCGATTCGCTCCGGGTCATCCTGAGACAAGGCCTCAGCGACCGCTTCAATCGTGCTCGACAGATCGATCTGGTTCCGCTTGATTTCACCGATCAGCGACCGGAGTTCGGCCGTCATTTCGTTCAGGGCCTTCGCCTCGCGCTTCAGGTAATCACGCGCTCTCAATTGAATTGGATCTGGAAGTCTCCCCTGACGGATGCTTTCGAAGATCTTGACGAAACGAAATAGTGGTTCGGTCATGCGATTGAAAAGAAATAGCGAGCTGGCCGTCACTGCAACCAAACAGGCAAACACGACGGGCCACACCACTGCATGAACCTCGAGAATTTCCTGGGTCAGAGCAGCGATCTCATCGAGAAGACCGCTCCCTAATTCCAATCGCACTACCGCCGGTAAAAATATGATCGCAAAAGCTACAATCATGAATACCACCGACGTACTCAGAGTCGCAGTCAGAAGATGGGTGCGGAACGAACTGTTGCGCGAGAATTGGTTTCTTTTCATCAAATCGATGCCTCTCGGTTGGTCGGGATTCGATACTTGCGAATCCAGATTCCATCTTGATTTTCCAACTCGATAGCTACAGGATCTCCATCAGAAAACCGCAGGACGAGTCTCCTGTCGCTTCTTCCAACCCCGTAGTATTCGATCGTATATAGGATTGCGTTTTCCAGTTCTTCCGACTCTATTCCACGTATGGTGTAGAAAGTCGAGTGATACTCGTCAGCGCCAAATATGATGTGCTCTTTCGAGATCTCGAGGAATCGACCCTGATGGCGGGGCGACGTCGCCATCCAGGTGCCGATCAGTTGAGAGGGAGGCTCTTCACCCATACAACCCACGACTGCAATCATCAGAGATACGAACTTCCAGACACCAGTGCGAAACGGACATGACCCGGAGTGCGATCGGTCGTCATTTAATCGACGTGTCATATGCGATTCCGATGATTTACGCGGAGATTCATTCACACTCGAATGCTCCAATCGATAACCGCCCAACCTGAGTCAGAGAAACGACCCAATTTACTTGTCTAATCCTCGTTGTCGCTCTTGAGCAGAAACTTCTCGAAACCGTCCGCGGGTACCGGTTCCGAAAAGAGGAAACCCTGAGCGGTGTCGCAATTGGCTTCGCGAAGGCGCGCCAGCTGCTGCTCGGTCTCCACGCCCTCGGCCACGACCTGAAGCTTGAGGCTGTGCGCCAGGGTGATGATCGCGTTGGTGATCGCCAAGTCATCGGCATCCGACGTCAGATTTCGAATGAAAATCTGATCGATCTTGAGTTCGTCGAGCGGGAAATGCTTTAGGTAGCCGAGCGACGAGAAGCCGGTACCGAAGTCGTCGATTGCGATTTTGACCCCCAGCCCGCGCAATCGCCCCAACGTGACCGTGACGGCTTCGACGTCCAACAGCAGGCTTTCCGTGAGTTCGAGCGTCAGGGTTTGCGGGCTCAGGTTCGCATCGCTGAGCGCACTCTGGACCGTATCGAGAAAGGCTCCATCCTTGAACTGGCGGCTCGATACGTTCACCGACATGCTGAAGAACCGATGCCCGGCGTCAAGCCACGCTCTCGCCTGCGCGCAGGCCTCGCGCAGCACCCACTCGCCGATTTCGATGATGAGGTCGGATTCTTCGGCCAGGGGCACGAAATCCGCAGGAGAAACCATGCCGAACTCAGGGTGGACCCATCGGAGCAGCGCCTCCGCTCCCAGGATCTCGCGCGTCTGAATGTCGACAACGGGTTGGTAGAACACCCGAAGCTGGTTCAGCTCGATCGCTTTTCGCAATGCGCTCTCCATGGCGAGGCGCTGAATCGCCATCGCGTTCATCGAGGGCGTGTAGAACTGGTAGTTGTTTCGCCCCTCGCGCTTGGCGTGATACATCGCCGCGTCGGCATTCTTGACGACTGTCTCGAGCACCTGCCCATCCGCCGGATAGATGGCAATACCGATGCTGGCCGTGATGAAGACCTCTTGATTCCTGAGCATATACGGCCGCGCGATTTCGGATAGAATGCCCTGAGAAACGCGGGCCGGAGAATCGGCGCCAGAGAAATTCGTGAGACAGAACGCAAATTCATCCCCACCGATCCGCGCAACAATCCCACCGCGCAACTTCTCAGTGAGGCGCTGCGCGACGAGCTTCAGCAGCTGATCGCCCGAATTGTGACCCAGGGTGTCGTTGATCTGCTTGAACTCATCGAGATCCAGCAGGCCAATTGCGACTCGATGCTCATTGCGATGAGCGCGCCGCAGCGATTGGCGCAGATGCTCCATGAACAACAATCGATTCGGAAGGTCCGTCAAGCTATCGTAGTAGGCAAGAATGCGATTCTCCTCGATCCTGCGAACATTCGACAACGCCACTGCAGCCTGGTCGGCGAGTTGGCGGGCGTATGCGAGATTTTCGGGTTCGTGGGTACCGAGGGTGCGATGGCCCAGCAGGAGCAACCCGGCCAATTCCTGATCGATCCAGAGCGGAAGCGCGATGGCCTGGCGCATACCGGCCTCTGCGAGAGACTCGAGAAAGTGGGGAACTTCAGCCTCGATGACGATGGGCGAATTTTCATCTCGGCTTCGCAGCCAATCGATGTCGTCCTTCGAAAATGTCTGCGCTTCATCTCGCGCCCAGCTCCCCGAATCAGGAGCCGAATAGAACGTCGAAATCGCCTCGGCCGATTCGGTTTCTTTCAGAAGCAATGTGACAAAGTCGTTCGGATAGAGATCCCCGATACGTCCGAGGATGGGAGCGGCGATGCCCTCTGTCTCCATCGCCGAGAGGATCGACCGATCGATCTCGATCATCCGATCCAGGTTGCTGAACTGCTCGCGGAGGCGCCCTGACATCGAGTTCAACGAAGACGCGAGCTCTTCGAATTCGTCACCGCTCTCGACGCGCACGTCGACATCAAATTCCCGATTCGAAATCCGCTGCGTGCCAAGCATGAGAGCTTCGAGCGGAACGAGAAGCCTTCGGATCTGACCAACGCTAAATAGTGTAACAACTGCAATCGTGAGAAGAATCACCGAGGGAAAGACCACCCGGAATCGATCGAGAGGAGCGAGTACAAGACGGGACGGCTCGCTCGATACCACAAACCAGCTGGCCTCGCGAAAGTTGGACTTTAGGAAAAGACTCCAGTAGCTGGCGAGATATTCGTCTCCATCGCCACGCCAACGGAAGCTTCCCGAGACAGCGCGCGCGAAGCCCGAAGGGAGCACCCGGGGTGGAGAAAACCCATCGGGCGCTGAGCAGGCGATGACGACTTCGTTCGAATTCAGCAGACAAAACGCCGTCTGTGGAATCGTCATTGCCTGTCGGGCGCTTTGAGCGAGCCACTCCGCGTCTAGCTCGGCAATCACACGTGCGATGTTGTCGCGGTCGATGGCGGCTTCGAGCAGCAGTCGAACCGATCGGTCGCTGTCCTCTCGAATCGAGAGCAGGCTTTTCCCGGACGCGAGGTGCTGCTCTTCCGCGGTTCCATGCTGAGCCGGAGTGAGTAGGGGGCCAAATAGCGACTGCGCAACCCCAGTGCGATCGATGAGAGTCAGGGCTCGAAAGCGCTCGCGGAGGTGTCGCACACGCTCCGGCTTCATCGATTGCGAAAGAGCATCACCCGCATCCGCAGAGGTCATCTCGATCAACTCGAGTTCGTAGGTCAGGCTCAGCAGTTCTCGGAGTACCGCCAACCCCACGGCTTTGCTTTCGTGCCGTAGCCTCCTCTCCGACTGCTGGTAGAGCTGATCCGTGACGTGGGAGAAAGATAGAAACAGCGCGATGACGAGCGGAACGATCGCACACGAGATGAACAACAGCAGCAGGCGCCGGCCCACTTTGCTCCTCAGCGATGTCCATCTCGGAATCACGAGTCGAATCTTCCCAGTGGTCGACCTGCTGACGCGGGAATGCGGAACCGCCTTGGCTCCCAAATTCTCCCAAAACGCAGACCGGTACCTCCGCGTCATCGGCGCCACAGCGTCTCGGTGTGAGGACGCGGCCCGCAGGAGAAGCCCGCACGGGGCAAGCGGCATGGCTTCGAGACAATCGCTCAGCCGCCATGAACGCTCATGAAACCTTTGAGCCGCCGATCGGACCATCGACTGCAGCCATTTACCAGCAGATCGAATCATCAAAACGCGCGCAGCAACAATGGGTTGGATGGATTTTTGCAAACGAGCTGCCGGCTCGTGAATCCTCGATCGAAAACCCGGGCCGGATTTGTTCCAAAACCCGGATTCCGGGACGTATACTGCGGCACCTCACTTCCAATTTGCTGAAGCGGTTCGCTGAGTACAAGCTGACGCGGAATCGGGTGTTCGATGACGAATATCGAAGCACTGACTTGGTTGCTGCAGGTTGACGGGCGCCTCTATCAAACCCAGACGAAATCAGCCAAACCGGACGCCTGGGTGGCGGTCGTTCGAGTTCCGGGCGCCGGCGCGAGAAAGGGCCAGCTGATCGTCGCCCTCGGCGGAAGCGCCGAAGAAGCGACGACAGCGGCCGAAGAGCAGTGGCAGACGCTCTGGAAAGATCTCAGTAAACTGCACTGAGTGACGACCCCGCTCCGCCACGGCAAACTCCCTCCCGAGCTGCTTCGCGAGATCCTTGCTGAGCAAGACAATCTGCCGGGTGAAGTGCGCCTCGGGCCCGCGCTGGGTGAGGACGGCTGTGCGATCGATGTTCCTGAGGGAACGCTGATTGCTGCCGCAGACCCGATCACCTTGACCGGCAATGACGTAGGAGCCCACGCGGTTACGATCAACGCCAACGATGTAGCCGTCATGGGCGTGCGGCCGCGTTGGTTCCTGGCGGTCGTGCTGTTGCCGGTGGGCACCTGCGAAAGCGACGTACGAGCCCTCTTTACTTCGATGCGCTCAGCGCTGGAAGATGTCGGAGCCACCCTGGTGGGTGGACACACCGAGGTGTCTTGCGCGGTCAATCAACCGATCGTCATTGGGCAGATGATGGGATTCAGCCCGGATCGCCGTTTTCTCCGAACCAGCGGGGCACAAGCAGGAGACGCAATCGTGCAGGCTGGCTTTGCGCCTGTCGAAGCGGCGGCAGTCCTTGCCGCGGGAATGAATCCGCGACTCGATGCTGTCGACCCGAATCTTCTCGCTCTCGCCCGAGAAGCCGTTACACGGCCGGGAATCTCCATAGTCGACGCTGCGCTGCTCGCCACGGATGCGGGAGCAACCGCCCTCCACGACCCAACGGAAGGTGGACTCTCGTCGGGCCTCTACGAGCTCGCCGACGCGGCCGGGATTCAAATTCGACTCGATGAAGAATCCGTGCTCTGGTTCGAGCCCGGCCGCGCGGTATGCGGCGCCCTGGGCGCCGACCCCTGGGGCGCCCTCGCGTCGGGAGCGCTGCTGGCGGCGTTTCCGCCCGATCGCGTTGCAGACGCGTGCCGGCGGCTCGAAGATCGCGGCATTCCGGCTCGGACAATCGGTAAGGCTGTGTCGGGAAGCGGCGTGCTCCAGAGCGACCGCTCTCCACTTCCGACTTTTGCCTACGACGAAGTCGCACGAGTGCTTGGCGATCGGTCTCGGAGCGACTAACAAAACGCTTCACGGCCCACTCGGACGATCAGGGCACTGCATCCCGGCCGATGCAGACCTACCGCCCTGCGCAGACTGATGCTCGGCGATCACCGAACAGCGAAACCCTCATCTCACAACTCCCGCCCGCGAGGCGCTGCCCGGCAGATCTGCCGAAAGGTCAGATTCACGCGCGGCTCGGCGACTCGCTTGGATTTAGGAACCTGGTGTTTCCAAAAGCGCTGCGTATCGCCCTCCATGATCAACAGCGAGCCGTTCTCGAGGTCGATCACCACGGGCTCGAGATCCTTCCGCAGCCGGTGGCGCAAACGGAACCGGCGTGTCGCTCCAAGACTCAGAGAGGCAATCAGCGGCCGCTCACCGAGTTCGGGCTCGTCGTCGCTATGCCAACCCATGCTGTCGGCACCATCGCGGTACAGGTTCAGCAACACACTATTGAACGGCGCATTGCAGGCCGCCTCGACCCGTGTCTTCAACTCCAGGAGGACCGGCAACCAGGGGCGGGGCGAAAGAGAGATGCCCGAGTAGCTGTAGTGCGCGCCAGGGTCTCCGTACCACGCAGAGAGCCGAGGCGAGGCGACTTCCCTTCCTCGAATTCGAATGATGTGCTGCGTCCACTCTACGAGATCCAGAAGCTCCGCAAAATAAGCATCCAATTGCGGGCGCGTGAGGAAGTTGGCAATCAAACGGACGTCGCCATCGATCAGCAAGACGGGAGCTATCGAAAGTAGGCGCGCCGATTCAGCAGGTTCCAATGATTCAATCCGAGATGCACGTTGCAAAAACCCGAAATCCACGACGGTCCTCACACTTCGATTTCATCGGACACCCGTGATCGCGTACCCGAACCACACCGCCAGGAAACCCACCAGAACGTGAACCATCACACTCGCAAGTACCTTTGCGAACCCACCGTCGCGGATCAGCTCGACTCCTTCGTAGGCGAATGCCGAAAATGTAGTGAAGCCGCCCAGCAATCCCAAGAAGAGAAAGGCCCGAAGCTCCGGGCCGATCACCTGTCGCGATTCGGACAGGCCGGTCAGCAGTCCGATCGCCAGACACCCTACGAGATTGACGACCCGCGTTCCGTAGGGAAACCCGGAAAAGGGAACCACGCGATACACCAATCCGCTGATCGTGTAACGCAGCGCAGAGCCGATGAAGCCACCGGTCCCCACCAGAAGAATCTGCATCAGAGCACCCTTGCTGGTCAGTTCAAACTCCCGGCCGAAATCCGGTCCATCAACGCCAAACCCAATGTTTCTCGATCGTCGACCGAATCAATCCGCCCAGCGACATCCCGGCACCCACCCGCTGTAAGGCTTGACCGGGTTGACCCAAGCAGATGCCGGTAGCAAGAGGGTATCGGCGACGACCGTCAACGGCAGATCCAGCGTGAAGAAAACCTTGCCGTCCCACGGAAGCGAGTCCCGCTGACTGGCAAAGTAACGGACGCCCGAGTACACCCCGGGACAATCGTCATTCCACGATCGCGTCGTCTGGCAGCCCGCAATCGAGATCAGCAGCAGAGCGGCGATCCACGACCCCTTCAACACGACCCACCTCCCTCCCATCGAAACCCCCTGAAGGCGACGGCACATCTCACGCATGCAGCGCCGCGGGGCCTGCTTGATACCGCAGAGCGAGCTCTCCAAAAACCCGGGACGCCTCACTGCGCTAAATCTAGTTGGGCAGGCTCGCCTTGGCTAGGAGTTCGCGTGCACGACCCGCGTGCGAACTCCCAGCCATGGATCCGCTACTGATCGTCAAAACCGGCACGACATTCGCCTCGCTGGCCCGCGAATGCGGCGATTTCGAGGATTGGATCAGCGCCGGGATGGGCCTGAATCGAAACCGAGTGACGGTGATTGTGGCCTTCGAGGGTGAGGAGCTTCCCGATCCGGGGAGGTTCGCGGGTGTCGTCGTAACGGGATCGAGTTCCATGGTTTCGCACCGCGAAAGCTGGAGCGAACGCACCGCGGAATGGCTGCGCGGCGTGGTCGAGCGCACGACGCCCGTGCTGGGGATCTGTTATGGGCACCAACTGCTCGCCCATGCGCTGGGCGGCCGTATTGGGCCCAATCCACGCGGACGCCAGATCGGAACCGTCCGAGTGCGGTTAGCCGAGGAAGCCTCAGAGGACGCGCTGCTGGCAGGATTCAGAGGCTCGCTGCGCGCCCACACCACCCACACAGAAGCCGTCCTCGAATTGCCCGATGCGGCTGTTCGCCTGGGGTCGAGCACAGGAGACCCAAACACCGCATTCTCTTTCGGAATCGCAGCGTGGGGAGTGCAGTTCCATCCCGAGTTCGACGCCCATGTGATGAGGCGTTACATCGAGGAGCGCAGAAAACTGCTCATCGCCGAAAACATCGACGCGGACGATCGACTCGCTACGGTCGAAGAATGCCCCGGCGGAGCGACACTGCTCCGCCGCTTCGCCGAATTGCTGAGCGGGTAGACCGGCTCCATCAAAGGCAAATATCCGATCGCCAGCTCCCCCATGTAGGGGTCGTTCGCCTCGGCGCTGATGCTAAGCTGCAGATCGCCGTTTTGGAGGACATTGAATGTCTCAGATCTACCATGATGAAGACGCCGACCTGGGTGTACTCGAAGACCAAACCGTCGCGTTGATCGGCTACGGCAACCAGGGGCGTTCCCAGGCACTCAATCTTCGCGATTCCAAAGTGAATGTCATCGTCGGAAACATTCAAGACCACGCGTATGCAACGGCGAAACAGGAGGGATTCTCGGTATCGAGCATCGCAGATGCTTGCGCACAAGCCGATATCGTGATGCTGCTGATTCCCGATGAGATCATGCCGGAAGTCTTCAAGACGCACGTTGCTCCCAACCTGGTATCCGGCAACCTCGTCGTATTCGCGTCGGGCTACAACATCGCGTTCAACTTGATCACGCCGCCAGCCTACGTCGATGTGGCACTCGTGGCACCGCGAATGATCGGCGTTGGCGTGCGGGAGACTTTCGTCTCGGGAAGCGGCTTCCCGAGTTTTGTCGGCGTGCACCAGGAGGCAACTGGAACCGCCAAGGCACGGATGCTTGCCATCGCCAAGGCAATCGGATCGACTCGCGCGGGCTGCATCGAAATGTCGATGCACGATGAGGCCACCCTGGATCTCTTTACCGAGCAGGCCTTCGGCCCCGCCTTTGGACGGGTGCTCATTACGGCGATCGAGTTGCTGGTCGAAGCGGGCTACCCACCAGAAGCGGTACTGCTCGAACTCTATCTATCGGGCGAGTTTGCCTACTCGCTTGAGAAAATGCGTGAGGTGGGAATGTTGAAACAGATGGATTTCCACTCGCGCACCAGTCAGTACGGAACCGTCACCCGCGGCGCGCGATTCATGTCGCTCGCCAAACCGATCAAGGAAAAAATGAGCGAGGTCCTCGAGGAAATCCGCTCGGGGAGCTTCGCCGATGAGTGGTCCAACCAGCAATCGACCGCAACCGCCCTATTCGAAAAAATCCGCGAAGCCCGCGACAAAATGCCCGTAGCCAAGTGGGACGAAGCAACCCGAATCGCCTTCAAAATCGGAAACGCCGGCTAGGAGCCGGACCCAAGATTCACGAAAAGGCCGAGCAGGCGCCCCTCTAACCTCCTGAGAAAATGCGCTGCCAGACGCGATTGCTCAGGAGCATTTGTCTCCGCTCGGAGGGCGGTGCAGCGCTAACGAGAACACACGCGACCAGCCTCATTTTGCATCGTTGAGCTCGGCTCTGGGTCGCACTCTTCTGCGGGAGCGGGTTTCACGGGTGCGGTGACGGGAGGCCATCGGGCTCAAACCCCATGTCGCCCTCAGGCCTCCCGTCACCGCACCCAAGCGACGCTCCTGTTCGAGAGGGCTCTGGGTACGGTGGTTTGTCTTCGCGCAGAGAAACAGGTTCGCGGGGGCCGGGACGCAAGAGCTGCGAGCGATATAGGGTTTGAGCGAGTGGCTCTTGCATCTCGGAACCCCATTCATAAAACAACGGCCCTGCGCGGGCTAGAGAATCCCGCAGAATACCGTGACGCCGGTTCCCGACGAGGATCGGTGTAACCCTATTCCGCGACCCTCTCTAGTAGCGGGGAATCTCCGGATCGACCTCCTGCGACCACGCGTCGATCCCACCGACGAGGTTGGAGACGTTGGTAAAGCCCAAGCCCAAAAAGTGCTCGGCGGCGGTCTGGCTGCGGCCTCCGTGGTGGCAGTGGAAGGCCAACGGGGTGTCTTTTGGCAACCCACTGATCCTCTCGGCCTCTTCCGGGGTCATCAGGCGCGTTCCCGGAATGCTGGCCTTCGCGCGCTCTTCGGGAGTGCGAACGTCGAAAAACTCTCGCAACTCCCCTTCGTCGAGTTGCCGCTTGATTTCCCGAACCTCCGCCTGTTTCACCTGACCCGCTGGCGCATTCGGGTTGTCGATCCGAAAGCCGGAGCCCTGTGCGGTATCGGCGACATCGATGATCGAGCCGTTCGCGCGAGCGGCGCTCAAAGGGTCGAGCGCGATCGCAATGCCGCTCGACTCCACGGTGATCTCATTGGGGCCTCGAGGAGCGAAGTAGAGCTTGTTCTGGAACCGCGCGTCGATGCCCAGATGGAGTACGGCATCTTTTGGTGCCGAACACGCCGCATCGCGAAGCGCTTCGGCACCAGCGGGTGTCACGGTGATCTCTGGTGTTTCGCTCCGAGGTGACGCATCCACACCGAGAGATTGCGCAAGTTCACCAGAGGCCGCGAGTTCCTGAATGATGTCGCATCCGCCGATAAACTCGCCGCGCACGTAGAGCTGGGGGATCGTCGGCCACTGCGAGTATTCCTTGATCCCCTCTCGGACGACCGGATCGGCCAGTACATCCGCGGTCACATAGTCGGCGACAAGATCGTCGAGAATCCCGACCACCGTCGACGAGAAGCCGCATTGCGGCGCCTCGCGATTGCCCTTCATGAACAACACGACGTCGTTCGACGCGATCACTTCTTCGATGCGCTGACGGGTAGAGGGATCGAGACTCATGGGGGAACTCCATTCTAGATAGGCGAGTGAAGCTAGCAGATGAGAGTCACGCGCGAACGGTGTTGCGTCCAAACCGCGAGCGCCACGAGAAGCCGCAGGGGCCCCAGCAACCCGCTCAAACGGGAACGCCGACAGCCCGAGCTCAAGCGGGCGCCGCGAGGAGGTCCGCGATGGCAAATATGTGGTCATCATCGGCTTCAATGCTGCGGAGTGCCGCGGCGAGTTCGAGCGCGTACTCGACGTTTGGCCCGCTGGGGCCGTGTGCGTCGCGGATTTGAGCGGCGATCTCATCATCCGTGGCTGGGCCCAGGTAGTTCGGATTTCGTTCCGTGGCGACATAGACGAGCGCTCGAACCACTGGATGATCGGAATCGCGAAACTCGACCGTAACGTCCTCCCGGTCGAAGCCGCCGCGCTCCCGGTGATCGAGGGTTTCGATCACGCGCTCCCATACGTCGGGAACCACGCAGTAGGCGATCCCCCAGCATCGATGTTGCGGTGCGGGAATTAGCGTCACAACCCGCCCGGGCGCTTCTGGAACGCCTCTGTGATCGGTCGAGCCCTGCCAATACCGCCGCGCCCAGCCGCGGATGAACCCCGGCAGCCGCTGCAGAAACGGAAACTCGGGACGCCAGACCAGGGATCCATAACCGAATATCCAGCGGTTCTCGGTCGGCGGTTGCGATGTGGACACGCGCGGAGCCTAGCTCGACTCCGAGAGATTCGGGCGTTGCGCTGGACTCACTGAAGCAACGCCCATAGAGCCAAAAGCGCGTTATCCTGAACGAGCGAGGAGTTTTCGTGACCACATCAGAAGCCGTAACCGCGGGTATCCGCGTCGAAGTGGAGGCGCGCCACGCACCGGAGCACGCGGAGCCGGCGCGCTGGTTCTTTCTCTACACCATCCGCGTTTCGAACGAGAGAGAAGAAACGGTGCAGTTGCTCTCACGCCACTGGGTGATCCGCGATGCAACGGGGCGGATCGAAGAAATCCGAGGCCCCGGCGTGGTGGGCGAGCAACCGGTGATCGAACCGGGAGAATCCTACGAGTACACCTCAGGCTGCCCGCTTCCGACGCCGTTCGGATCGATGAAGGGGACCTACCAACTCGTGACTGAGAGCGGTGTCGAATTCGACGCGCAAATTGCGGAGTTCATGCTGCGAGAACCCGGCGCGATCCACTAGAGCCAACCCCGTAGCGTAAACCGCTTTCGCAAACCAATAGAGTGAATCGTCCTCGCAAACCCATCACGCCACTTCCCGCGTGATCGAGAAAGTGGGTTCCGGCCAGTTGGAACCACCCCTGACCCACACAGCGAATCTGCTCGGGCACACACAGCGAATCTGCTCGGGCACACACAGCGAATCTGCTCGGGCACACACAGCGAATCTGTCCGGACGCACACAGCGAATCTGTCCGGACG
Source organism: Myxococcales bacterium (assembly GCA_022572485.1). The sequence goes on along the minus strand of JACZVU010000002.1, from coordinate 16,570 downwards.
CACACAGCGGATCTCTCTGGCTAAATTGGCACCTCGATGAGGTGCGGCCCCGGCTCTGCGAGCGCGCGGTCGAGTTCTCGCCAGAGATCCTCCGCAGCCTCCACCCGAACGGCGGGAACACCAAAACCGCGAGCCAGTTGCGTCCAATCCGGCACCAGATCGAAGTTCGTGAGCGATCGACATCGGGGTCCCGGCTCGACGATCCCGGTGCGCGCGAGTTCGACGGCAAGAATCTGATAGCCCCGGTTGGCGAGAATCACGGTGGTGACGTCGAGGCTCTCCCGCGCCTGGGTCCACAGCGCCTGAAGGGTGTACATCCCGCTCCCATCGGCCTGGAGTGCGATCACCGGCCGATCCGGGCAGGCGAGTGCCGCGCCCGTCGCACAGGGCAAACCCTGACCGATTGCCCCCCCCGTGAGTGCGAGATAGGTGTGCCGCGGGGCGTTCGTGGCGGCCAAGAAATACGCGTGGGCCGAAGTCAGACCTTCGTCCATGACGATGGCCCCTTCCGGCTGAAAACCGGCCACTGCCGCCGCAAGGCTTTCCGGAGTCAGTGGGCCAGTCGGCCGATCCCTTCGACCCGAAGATTCTGCGGGCGCGGAGCGACCCTCGGCTCCCCCGACCGCTTCCGCCAGATCTTCCAACGCGGAGCCGACATCCTCATCGGCAAGGGCCAGCGTCGCGGTCTCGGTCCGCTCTCCGATGATCTGGCCGGGAACACCCGGATAGCCGAAGAAAGCAACGGGGGGCCGGGTTCCCGCAAGGACGACCGTCGACAGATCCGAAAACGCCTCAATGGCACGCTCGGGAAAATACGGAACCCGCTCGACAGAGGGCAGATCACCGCCGCGTTCGAGGCGAGCCGGAAAAGTGTCGCACCACAGTGTGCAACCCGTCGCGGCAGAAACGCGCGCAGCGGCGCGGAGACCTCGCTCCAAAAGCCCGTCACCTCCGAGCAGAAGCGCGCCCTTCCCCGCCTGGGCCAAGAGACGCGCGCTCGCCTCGACGACTGCATTGGACGGTCGAGGCAGCGGTGGCGGATCTTCCACGGCTTCGACGACCGCACCGTCCCGCAGTTGGGCGTCGTGCGGAGCGATCAACGTGGCGATGGTTCCGGAACGCGCTGCGGCGATCGCCTCGGCGGCGTCGCGGCTGAGCGGGCCCGCGGCATCCGCCGACCGCAACCAACCCGATACCGGGCGCGCGAGCGATACGATGTCCGAGGCGAGAGGCGGATCGAAAGGCAGATGCCAGCTGGCGTGATCTCCGATCACGTTGAAGATCGCGGACCGCGCGCGGCGCGCGTTGTGAAAGTTGGCAATCCCGTTCGCGAAGCCGGGTCCGAGGTGCAGCAGCGTCATGGCAGGATTCCCGCTCATCCGTGCATAGCCATCGGCTGCACCCGAGCAGACACCCTCGAAGAGGCAGAGAATCGGCCGGATGCCGGTGTCGGCATCGAAAGCGGCAACCAACGGAAGTTCCGTGGTGCCCGGATTCGCGAAGCAAACCCGGATACCGGACGCAGCAGCGGTTCGCAGCAGACTCTCGGCGCCGTTCATCGCGGAGCCCTCCCCTCAACCCGCAAAATAGAGCACCGCCGGGATCGTCACGAGGCTGACCAAGGTTCCCAACACGACGGCGGATGCCACGAGCGAAGGATCGGTCGAATAACGCTGCGCGATGATCACGTTGATGACCGCGGCGGGCATGATCGACGCGAGCAACAGCACCTTGCGCTCGACACCGGAGATTCCGAACAGCGCGATGAAGATCACCGCACAGGTTACGCCGCCCAGCACGCGAATCGCCACGACGACCACCGTATGGCGAATGCCTCGAAACGCGAAGCTCCGGAGATGCATGCCAAGGTTGATGAGCAGGAGTGGAATTGCCATGGCGCCCAACATCTCGATGGGCTCCATGACGAGACGCGGGAGTGTCTGTCCGGAAATGGCGAGCGCCAACCCCCCGACGCTCCCATAGGCGAGAGGCATCCGGAAGATTTCGGACAAACCGTTTTCGCCCTTCGCAATCCAGAGACCCACGGTCGAATTCAAGATCGCCACGGTCACGAAGATGACCGCTGCGGCCTCGAGGCCCGCATCACCGTAGGCGAGACGGGCCAGCGGCAAGGTGAGATTGCCGGCATTCCAGAAGATCGCGGGCAGCAACAAACCACGCTGACCCGACCCGGCAAACCGGAGGTAGAGCGCCGCAAGCACGGCGGTGCCCAGCGCGATCCAGAGCGTTCCCGCGACCAGAACACCCCAGCTTTCAAAATCGACTTCAGCACCGCCGAGTACCGAGAACATCAGCGCCGGCGAAGTCACCAAAAGCGCGAGGTTGGAGAGGGTCGGCAGGTCCATGCGACTGCGACCGGCCAGCCACCATCCCAACAAGACGATGCTGAATACAGGCCCGACCGTTTCGAGCAATGAAACCACTGAAAACCTCCCGGTCGACCGCGCCACGGCGCTCGCGGAGGGTCTCCAACGTACTGCAGAACTCCGCAAAGTTCGGTTGACAACCCACTCAAGCTAGATAACACTTTATCCGCATAAGCAGATACAATCAGCCCGGACCACCCGAAAGAGAGCCCTCAGCCAGACGCGGCCAATCGGTCACCCCGAAAAATCGGAGCAATCGCATGCCCAACACGCCCGACCGCCCCTTGTTCAAGGTGGCCGACTTGAATCTAGCCGAGTTGGGCCGCAAGGAGATCCGCCTCGCCGAGCACGAAATGCCGGGTCTAATGGCACTGCGAGAGCGCTACGCCAGCAGCAAGCCGCTCGCGGACGTAAAGATCATGGGTAGCCTCCACATGACGGTCCAGACCGCCGTGCTGATCGAAACCCTCGTGCAACTCGGTGCCGACGTTCGCTGGGTGAGCTGCAATATTTTTTCCACCCAGGATTCTGCAGCGGCTGCGGCCGTGGTGGGGCCCAACGGAACCCCCGACGACCCCCAGGGCATCCCGGTCTTCGCATGGAAGGGCGAAACGCTCGAGCAGTACTGGAAGTGCACCTCCGAGGCCCTCGAATGGCCCAACGGCTCGGGTCCGGATCAGATCGTCGACGACGGCGGAGACGCGACGCTGATACTCTACAAGGGCGCGGAATTCGAGAAGGCCGGCAAGGTTCCGGATTTCAAGCCCGACGAAGACACCGAAGAGTGGGGTGTGATCCTCGAGCTGTTGCGCCGCGAGCAGTTGCGCAGCCCGAACCGCTGGACCGAAGCGTGCGCGAACTTGAAGGGCGTCAGCGAAGAAACCACGACCGGGGTGCTGCGCCTGTATCAGATGTACGAAAACGGCACGTTGCATTTCCCGGCCATCAACGTGAACGACTCTGTGACCAAGAGCAAGTTCGACAACACCTACGGTTGCCGGCACTCACTTCTCGATGGACTGGCGCGCGCCACCGACGTGATGCTCGGCGGCAAGGTGGTCGTGGTCTGCGGCTACGGTCAGGTCGGCAAGGGTTGCGCACAAGCCCTGCGCGGACAGGGTTCGCGGGTCATCATCACCGAGATCGACCCGATCTGCGCCCTCCAGGCCGCGATGGACGGCTACGAGGTCAACACGCTGGAGGCCGTCGTCGGCAGCGCAGACATCTTCATCACGGCCACGGGCAACTTCGACATCATCACCGCCGACCACATGGCGCAAATGAAGCACCAAGCCATCATCGGCAACATCGGCCACTTCGACAATGAGATCGACATGGTGGGGCTCGCCAAGGTCAAGGGAATCCAGTCGATCAACATCAAACCCCAGTACGACGAGTGGGTCTTCCCGGACGGCCACAGCGTGCTGATCCTCGCCGAGGGCCGGCTGCTCAACCTCGGCTGCGCGACGGGGCATCCGAGCTTCGTGATGTCGGCTTCGTTCACCAACCAGGTACTCGCCCAGCTCGAGCTGCACCAGAACCCGGACAAATACGAAAACCAGGTCTACGTGCTCCCGAAGCCACTCGACGAGGAAGTGGCGCGGCTGCACCTTGACCAACTAGGCGTGAAGCTGACGCGGCTGACGGAAAAACAGGCCAGCTACATCGGCGTTCCGCAGGACGGCCCCTACAAATCCGACCACTATCGCTACTGATCAGGAGCCGCGGATTTCGGGGCGGGAGACCCTTCGCGAGCGCCACCCGCGAAAGCGCAACTTCGAACAAGCGTTTCACGAAGCCTCTCTCCTGCTCAGGGCGATTCGGCCCGACCCAGAAAACAGCCACCCGAAAACCCCGAGGGGAGAGCCGCCGATACGGAAAGCGCCCGAAGGCGCGAGCGCGCCCGAGCTGAGGTAAAGGTATGGGGTGACCCACCCGACACATCCGATCATGAATCGAAACGCGCTCCGAACACTCCTGATTCCGCTCGCGCTGATCCTCGCGGCCAGCGCCGCACCGAGAGACGCACACGCCTCGTCGCTGTCGTGCGAAACGATCCCGACGTTCATGAAGCGCTACCTCGGCCAGCACATCCGGTACCGCGAACTCACGCCGGAATTGCGCCGCCGAACCGTCGAGGTCTTCATACGCAGCTTCGATCCATCGCAGTCCGCGCTGCTCGAGCCGGAAGTCGCAACCCTGAAGAGCCAGCTCATAGAGACTTTCCCGGATATCAAAAGGGGAGACTGCTCGGCGCTGTCGATGGTTCACCAGACGTTTGCAAAGCGACAGAAGGAGATCGCCGCATTCGTCAAGGATTTCGTGGGCGCGGACGACTACGAGCTCGACCTGGAGGTCGAGTTGATCATCGACGCCAAGGAGCGGGGCTACCCCAAGACGGTGGCCGAACGCGACGAACTGACGCGCAACCTCGTCCACTTTCAGATGTCGAACTACATCAGTGATGTGACTCCTCTCGAGAAGGCCAAAGAACTTCTCGAACATCGCTACGAGCTGCGAACCAAGCGAATCGCCGAGTTGGACTCCGTCGATCTCTACTCGAACTTCCTCGATGCATTCGCGACTTCTCTCGATCCCCATTCGAATTACTTCTCGGCGGAGGTGTACGAGGATTTCCGCATCAGCATGTCGCTCTCGCTGATCGGTATTGGCGTTGCGCTCTCGGAGCGCGATGGATTCGCGGTCGTCGAACGAATCATTCCAGGAGGTGCCGCCGACAAACTCGGCGCCCTCGAGCCGAAGGACAAGATCATCGAAGTCGGCCAGGGCGACGAAGAGCCGGTGAATATCATCGACATGCCCCTCCGCGATTCGGTCGGTTTGATCCGCGGTAAAAAGGGAACGACGGTACGGCTGACGGTTCTACGGCAGGCAGAGACCATGGAGCGCTTTACGATCGCTATCGTACGCGACGAAATCAGCCTCGAAGATCAGGCGGCCGCCCTTCGCTTCGAAGAACGCGAAGTCAACGGAAAGATCCTGAAGCTCGCAATCCTCGAACTGCCATCTTTCTACGGAGACGCCGATCCAAACAAGCGCCAGTGCACGGACGACGTCGCGGCACTCTTGTTGCAGGTGAACGAAGCAAACGCGGACGGGCTCGTACTCGACCTATCGCGCAACGGTGGTGGTCTGCTGAACCACGCAGTCACGGTTTCTGGTTTCTTTCTCCGCAAGGGCGAAATCGTGAAGGTACAGAACGCCCGCGGCCAACAGGAGGTGCTCGCGGATAGCGACGAGGGGATCCTCTATTCGGGCCCGCTCGTGATCCATACCTCTCGCGTCAGCGCTTCCGCGGCAGAGATCCTCGCAGGCGCCCTCAAGGACTACAAGCGCGCCGTGATCGCAGGTGACGATCACACCTTTGGCAAGGGCACCGTGCAGACAGTCTCAAGCCTTCCGATCGGGCTCGGAGCGCTGAAGATCACGACGGCGATGTTCTATCGCCCGGGCGGCAAGTCGACCCAACACGGTGGCGTCGAAGCAGACGTGGTGATTCCCTCGGTGCTCAGCGGGGACGATTACGGCGAGAAGTATCAACCCTTCTCGATCGAGGGCAACGAGATCGAAGCCTTTCGCAGCAGCTACGCGATTGCAAATCCCCGTTCGAATGCGTGGATGGTCGTGAGCAAGGAAATAGTCGAAAAATTGGCTCGCGAATCGAAGCGGCGCATCGAAGCGAGCTCGGACTTCGCCGAGGTCTACCAGAGACTGGAACAAATTCGGGAGAATGCGGGTGTGATACGACCAGCCGACCTGATCGACCAGCGCGAGGAAGAGCGCGCGAAGCCGAAAGACAGCGATTCGACTGCGGGTGGTGTCGACGACCCAGGGACCGACGCGGATGGCGACGACCCAGCGGTTGACGACGCCGAAGAAATCTCTCTGCAACTCGTGGAGGCGACCAACGTCCTGGTCGACCTGATCGCCTTCAACCAATCGTCGCAATCTACCGCGAAAAACCGCAACATGAGAGCCCGATGACCTTGCAAATTCTCAGCACGCCCAGCGATCAAACCGAAAAGCTCCTGAAGCAAGCGATCGAGCAGGCGATTCCCGGAGCCGAAGTCGAGGTGACCGCAGGCGGCGCAGGGCACTTCGAACTCCGGGTGAAAGCTGCGGCGTTCGCGGGCCAGTCACGGGTCGCGCAACAGCGCACCGTCTACGCAGCGATCAGCCCTCTCATGAAGGGAGCAACAGCGCCGGTTCACGCCATCGACAAGATGGAGATCTTGCTCCCCTAGACGCGATCGATCACGCACCCTCCAGAGGCCGACAATCTTTTCGTTCGCCACGGAAACCCCCGAGCCGTTGACAACGCCAACTCCCAAGTCGTTCGCAACGGCAACCCCGAGTCGTTGGCAACGCCAACCCTCCAACCGCGCGTTGCTTACCGGAATCGACCCGATTCCGCTACGATTTGGCGCCTCTCCGAAATCACCGCGAAGATGGATCACCGCGCGTCGAGCAGCCGGGCCCTAGGATTGGAGCTCTCCAAATGAGCGCACTGTCGCTGCTTTCGATTGCTTTGCTCCTCGCGGCTCTGGCGGGCTGCGCCGTGCTCTGGAACCGCAGCGGCGAAACCCGCGTCGGACTCTTTGGGGGCCTCTTCCTGCTGATCGCGATCCACCAGGCCATCGCGCCGTGGACGGAGTGGAACGACCCACTCGCTTGGAACCTCTCGTCGTTCGGAGGGCTGGCCGGCCTCGCGGTCGGAGCCCTCAGTGTCATCGCTGTGGTCGCGCTCTGGCGCACGCTTGCGGAACGCGACCGGGCCGAGAAGCTCCACTGGGACAGCATGGAAACCGTCCGCGTCATCAACGAACTAAACGAGAGCCACTCGATTTCGTTCGACGCCAAGATCGCCAGGTTGCTCGAGATGGGAGCCTCCCGCTTCGACCTCGAAGTGGCAATGCTGGCGCGGATCCACAAGGATCGATACGAGATCATCGCGATCCACTCGCCCGAAAGCTTCCCGGTCACTTCGGGCGCCGTCTTTTCGCTCGAAGAGACCTTCTGCAAGGACACCCTCAATTCAGAGCGACCCATCGGCATCGCGCGAATTTCGGAGTCGAACTGGGCGGGATCCCTCGATCGCGCGGCATTCAAATTCAACGCCTACCTGGGTGCGGCGATCAGAGTCGACGGAGCCCGCTACGGAACACTCAGTTTCGCGAGCTTCGAACCGCGCAAAGATCGCTTCAACGGAACCGAAAAAGATCTCATCCGTCTGATGGCGCAGTGGATCGGGTCCGAGATCGACAAACGCGATCGACGGAAAGCCCCCGTCGACTCCTCTGTCGAAGATTCGACTCTCGCGGCTCTTGCGCGCTCGCCAGCGGCTGCGCGGCAACAGGGGCTGGATGAACCCAGAGCGGCTGGAATCCAAGAGGCACTTCCCCGTGCCCGCAAACGCTCCAATCCGCAGCCCGTAGAGCGCGCGATCGATCCCAACCGAATCCTGCAGCGCATCGGGAACGAACTTCGCGCTCTGGCGGGTGACTCGGTGGATTTCGCCATGAAGCTGGATCCCGAGCTGGGCTCTGCGGCGGCGCAGAACGTACCCCTCAAGGCGATCGTTCGTACCTTGGTGATGAATGCCCGAGACGCGATGCCCGAAGGGGGCAAGCTGATCGTCGAAACCGCCAATCTCGAAATCGCCGCCGGCCAACCGGGCCAGATGCCCGCAGTGGCACCGGACCGCTACGTGACGCTCTCCTTCAAAGACAGCGGGAGAGAGCTCAACGCGGACGCGCTGTCTCGGCTTTTCGATCAAGCTCCCGTCGAAGCCGAGCAACCGAGCAGCGATGGAAAACTCGCGCTCTCGATCGTGTACCGGTTACTTCAGGCTTGCGGCGGCGACCTCTCGGTGAAGGTCGAACCGGGCCGCGGATCGACCTTCACCGTCTATCTGCCGCGTGCTCGCGAGCCGCTGCAGGCCCCGCACAAGGCAGCCCCTGCTGTCGCATCGGTGATGCCCGATTCGACCGCTCATTGACCGGTACACGATGCTGGCACTCCGATCAGGCATTGCGCTGCTACTTTTGATTGCCGCTCCGACGGCAACCGCCACCGAAGCCAACGATCCGTACACCTCGGGAGTGGTCTTTCACGACCGCAATCGCAATGGCGTGCGCGACACTTTCGACTTCGGCGTTCGGGGAGTCGCCGTTTCGAATGGACGCGACGTCGTCCTGACGGATTGGCGCGGCCGGTATCGGATCGCGGTCGGCGATGACACGATCCTCTTCGTCATCAAGCCCGGAGGCTGGTCGACACCGATCAGCGACAATGGGCTCCCTCGCTTCTACTACATCCACAAACCTCAGGGCTCACCGACGAATCTCGCCTACCCCGGCGTATCGCCCACCGGCCCGCTCCCCGATCGGATCGACTTTCCCCTCTATCGCCAACGGGAGCCACATTCCTTTCGAGTGCTCCTGTTCGCGGATACCCAACCCTACACCCTCGACGAGTTGACCCTGCTCAACCGCGACATCATCGAGGAGGTGATCGGTATCAAAGCCAGCTTCGGGTTGACGCTCGGCGACCTGGTTGGAGACGACCTTTCGCTCTTCGAGGCGCTCAACGAATCGATCGGCCAGATCGGTCTTCCGTGGTACAACGTGATCGGAAACCACGACCTCAACTTTCACGCCAAGACGGACCGCCACTCCGATGAAAGTTTCGAACGCGTCTACGGACCGCCGACCTACGCATTCTCCTATGGGAAGGTTCACTTCATCATCCTCGATGACGTCGTGTACGGCGGGCCGAAGGACGAGGACGGAACAGAGGGACCCTACGCAGCTGGAATCTCCGAACGCCAGCTGGAATTCGTCGAGAACGACCTGAAGTGGGTGCCGCGCGACCGGCTCATCGTGTTGGCGATGCACATTCCATTCGATAACCCGTCTTACTCGCTTGACGAACGAAGCGCATTGTTCGAGATCCTGAAGGATCGGCCCCACACCCTCTCGCTGGCCGGGCACGCCCATTACCAAGAAAACCGCTTCTACGGCCCTGAAGAGGGTTTCGACGGCCCGCAGCCGCACCACCAATTGGTTCATGCGACCGCTTCTGGAAGCTGGTGGCTCGGAGCGGACGACGAGGTCGGCATCCCCCACGCCACGATGCGCTGTGGCGCCCCCAACGGTTACTCGATCATCCAATTCGACGGCCCGCGTTACTCGATACGCTTCAAAGCGGCGCGAAGATCGGCCGATCATCAGATGAACATCTTCGCTACAGACGCCACGACTTCCGAGCATGCTGCCGAAACCGAGGTTCTCGTGAACGTCTTCAACGGCTCAAAGCGAACCCGCGTCGAAATGCGGCTGGGTGAAAAAGGCGACTGGGTGCCGCTGCGGCAGGAAGCCCGCAAAGACCCCTATTACCTGGCGGCCATCGAGCGCGATCGCCAGAGAGCCCCACGACCCCAATTTTTCCTGCCACCCGCAATCGAATCACCGCATCTATGGGTGGGCACCCTTCCCGCAAACCCGCCGACCGGCACCTACACGATCGAAGTACGCGCAACCGACATGTACGGCCAAGTATTCCGCGCGCACCACGTGATACGGATCGAATGACGCAGGCTTTCAGGAGGACCTCATGTCCGACCGCGTTTCCATTGCGATTGATGGCGAGGGCATCGCTGACGTCCGGTTGAATCGACCGGAGAAGATGAACGCCTGCGATCTCGAGATGATCGAAGCGCTCAGTGCCGCCGGAAGCGAACTCGCGAAGGACCGCTCGCTTCGCGCGGTGGTCCTATCCGGTGAGGGGAAAGCCTTTTGCGCGGGGTTGGATGTCGCGCTGTTTTCCAAGCTCGACAGGAGCGTGGAGGAGCTGCTCGAAATAAAACCTGAGAGCCCCGCGAACTTCGTGCAACGCGCGGCCTGGGTCTGGACAGCGCTGCCGGTTCCCGTGATCGCCGCCGTCCACGGAGTCGCCTTCGGCGCAGGATTTCAAATCGCGCTGGCTGCGGACATTCGCTTCGTCGCGCCGGACGCGAAGTTGTCCGCAATGGAAATCAACTGGGGCCTGATCCCGGACATGACGGGCGCCGTCTCACTCCGGCGTCTGGTCGGGCGCGACGTCGCGAAGGAACTCGTCTTCACCGGCCGGATCGTTTCGGGCGTCGAAGCGCGCGAACTGGGATTGGCCACACGGGTGAGCGAGACGCCGAGGGACGAAGCCTTCGAACTCGCGCGCGAGATGGCCCGCCGCTCGCCGGACGCCATTCGCGCCGCAAAGCGACTGCTCGGCGAACCGGATGAAGTCGCGGTCCGAGACTGCTTCGAACTCGAGGCGCGGCTCCAGCGAGCGCTGATCGGCGGACCCAATCAGCTCGAAGCGATCCGCGCCAATCTGGAACAACGCGCGCCCCACTTCGAGGACCCGAAGTAGACGCCCAGCCGGGGAAATAAACGCCCACCCAGGGAAATCAACGTCCACCCGGGGAAACCAACGTCCACCCGGGTGCATGCCGGAGCCCTCCCGCCCGCGCGCAGGGATTCGCTTCGTTGTATCCCCTGGGGGATACAACATATCACTATATTGAGATGCATTGATATTTTACTATACTCCCGCCCTGGGAGGTCCGATAGCGGGCTGTCCAGGGAGGATCGACGATGTCTTCAGTCGACCGCCGCGCCGAACTCGAGCAGCTGCTCTCCGAGCGAATCCTCGTTCTCGATGGCGCGATGGGAACCATGATCCAGGGCAGCAACCTGACCGAAGCCGATTTCCGCGGCGAGCGCCTGGCCGACCACCCCTCTGAGCTGAAAGGCAACAACGAAGCGCTCGTGCTCGGCAAGCCCTCGCTGGTGGAGGAGATCCACGACGCGTTCTTCGACGCGGGCGCGGACATCATCGAGACCAATACCTTCGGTGCCAACGCGATCGCCCAGGCCGATTACGGGATGGAGGCGTTCGTTTACTCGATGAACCTCCGCGCGGCGGAGATCGCTGTGGCCTGTGCGGCGCGCTGGACGGAACGCACACCCGACCAAGCGCGCTTCGTGGCGGGCGCTCTTGGGCCCACGACCAAGACGCTCTCGATCTCGCCCGATGTCGACGACGCCTCGGCGCGGAACCTGACCTTTGACGAACTCTACGCCGCCTACCGCGAGCAGACGCGCGCCCTGATCGAAGGGGGCGTCGACATCCTGCTGATCGAGACCATCTTCGACACCCTCAACGCGAAGGCGGCCATCGCCGCGCTGCTCGACCTTTTCGACGAGCAGTCCATTTCGCTTCCGGTGATGATCTCCGTGACGATCACCGACCGCAGTGGTCGGACGCTCTCGGGGCAGACCGTAGACGCGTTCTGGACCTCGATCGCCCATGCGAATCCGATCTCCGTGGGAATCAATTGCGCGCTCGGAGCGACGGAGATGCGCCCCTTCCTCGCGGAGCTCGCGGCGGTTGCGCCGATCCACATCAGCGCCTATCCGAACGCCGGGCTCCCGAACGCATTTGGCGGCTACGACGAAGGGCCGGAGACGACCGGACGGCTGCTGGGAGAGTTCGCGGCGAGCGGCCTCGTCAACCTGGTCGGCGGCTGCTGCGGAACGACGCCCGAACACATCCGCGCAATCGCGCAGGCCGTCCGGGGAATCGCACCGCGTCGGCTGCCCGAGCAGGCAGATGCGGTCGCGCACTTCAGCGGCCTCGAACGCCTGAGCCTCTGGCCCGATTCGAATTTCACCATGATCGGTGAGCGGACCAATGTGACCGGTTCCCGTCGCTTCATGAACCTGATCAAGAAAGAGGATTACGCGACTGCCACCGAGGTTGCGCTCGATCAGGTGCGGGGAGGCGCCAACATCCTCGACGTCAACATGGACGAAGGCATGCTCGACTCGGAATCGGTGATGACGACGTTCCTCAATTTGATCGCAACCGAGCCGGCGATCGCGGTCCTCCCGATCATGGTCGACAGTTCCAAGTGGTCCGTGATCGAGGCGGGCTTGAAGTGCATCCAGGGCAAAGGTTTCGCCAATTCGATCAGCTTGAAGGAAGGTGAAGACGACTTTCTCGCGAAGGCCAGGAAGGTCAAGCGATACGGAGCCGGTGTCGTGGTGATGGCGTTCGACGAAGCCGGGCAAGCCGACACCGTCGAGCGAAAAGTCGAGATCTGCCAGCGCGCCTACCGATTGCTGACCGAGGTCGCAGGTTTCAGGCCGCAGGAAATCATCTTCGACCCGAACATCCTCGCGATCGCCACAGGGATCGAGGAACACAACGACTACGGCCGAAATTTCATCGAAGCGACTCGCATCATCAAAGAGACCTGTCCGGGATCCATGGTCAGCGGTGGCGTCAGCAATCTCTCGTTCTCGTTCCGTGGAAACGATCCCGTACGAGAGGCAATGCACACCGCATTCCTCTACCACGCCGTCAAAGCGGGCATGGACATGGGTATCGTGAACGCGGGCCAGCTCGGCGTCTACGAGGCCATCCCCGAAGATCTGCTCGAAAGAGTCGAAGACGTGATCTTCAATCGCCGATCGGACGCGACCGAGCGATTGGTGGAGTTCGCGGAATCGGTGACTGGAACGAGCAAGAAGAAGGAGATCGATCTCTCCTGGCGCGAAAACAGCGTCGAAGAACGACTGAAGTACGCGCTCGTCAACGGCGTGGTCGACTTCATCGAGGAGGACACCGAAGAGGCGCGCACGAACGTATCTCGACCTCTCGAGGTCATCGAAGGGCCGCTGATGGAGGGCATGCAGATCGTCGGAGATCTCTTCGGTGCAGGCAAGATGTTCCTACCCCAGGTGGTCAAGAGCGCGCGGGTGATGAAGCGCGCGGTCGCCTATCTCGACCCCTTCATGGAAGCGGAAAATGGCGCCACGCAGGTCAAGCGCGGAAGAATCGTCATGGCGACCGTCAAGGGCGATGTACACGACATCGGAAAGAACATCGTCGGAGTCGTTCTCGGCTGCAATGGCTACGAGGTCATCGATCTCGGCGTGATGGTCCACTGCGATGACATCTTGACAACAGCCGTCGATCGGGATTGCGACCTGATCGGGTTGAGTGGTCTGATCACCCCTTCCCTGGACGAGATGGTCAACGTCGCGCGCGAAATGGAGCGGCGCGGAATCGATAAACCCCTACTGATTGGTGGCGCAACGACCAGCAAGCAACACACCGCGGTCAAGATCGCACCGGCGTACAGCCATTGCGCGGTTCACGTTCACGACGCATCTCGGGCAGTCGGCGTCGTGAGTTCGCTGCTCAGCCCGAAGTTGAGCCCGGAGTTCAACCGCAAGAACCAAGAGCTGCAAGAACAGCTTCGCTATGTGTACGAAGGCAGGAAGACCCAGCCACTGCTCTCTTATGAGAAAGCCATCGAGAATCGCCTGTCGATCGACTTCCACGCCGATGATCTACCGGTACCCAGATTCCTGGGCCACCGAGTCATCGATGACGTTTCACTCGAAGACCTCGAGAAATACATCGACTGGACGTTTTTCTTCAGCGCCTGGGAACTCAAGGGAAAATTTCCCAAGATCTTCGAAAGTCCGAAGTACGGAGAAGCCGCGCGCGAACTCTTCGAAAATGGACAGGCGCTGCTACGTAGAATCATTGATGAGAAACTCCTCACACCGCGCGGCGTCTACGGATTCTGGCCCGCAGCGAGAGATGGCGATGATATCGTGCTCTTTGAAGACGATGGCCGAAGCGAAGAGCGCATCCGTTTCAACCTGTTGCGGCAGCAGACCGAGATCGCAGATGGAAAGCCGAATCGCTCTCTGGCCGATTTCATCGCTCCGTCGAATGGCGGACTTCGCGACTACCTCGGCGCTTTCGCCGTAACGTCGGGAGCCGAAACCAACGATCTCGCGGCTGGTTTCGAAAAGGATCTCGACGACTACAACGCGATCATGATCAAGGCGCTGGCCGATCGACTCGCAGAGGCGTTTGCTGAATACCTCCACGAGCGCGCGCGACGCGAGTGGAGCTATGGAAAAAACGAAAGCCTCGATCCCGGCGATCTGATCGCCGAGAAATATCGCGGGATCCGGCCCGCTTTCGGGTATCCCGCCTGCCCGGACCACACCGAAAAGCGCAAGCTATTCGATCTGCTCGATGCTCCCTCGGTGGGAATCGAGCTGACCGAAAACTACGCCATGCTTCCCGGAGCAAGCGTGAGCGGGCTGTACTTCGCCCACCCCGATGCGCACTACTTCACGGTGGGTCGAATCGATCGCGATCAGGTGAGCGACTACGCGAACCGAAAGAAGATGACCATCGAAGAAATCGAGCGCTGGCTGTCACCCAATCTCGGGTACGACCCCGCAGCCTGATCGACCGCTTTACCCACTTCGCCCGATCAGTCGAAGAAAGTCCAGCTGAACGCGCCAAAGCGGACCGTTGCTGCGAGATGCCGGAACGGAACGTGGTGCCGATAGGCGACGTGAGCGTAGAATGCGTCTCGCGCACTGAAGTCGTGGTTGCACGATCTGCAGTAGTAGCCGACAGGGTGCTTCTCGTGCCCACGCCACTTCCCGCGGTGGTGTTGGCGCTCGCGAAAAGCGTGGTGGTCGCGCGCCTGGTCGAAATGCGACTCGTAGTGGCTGCCGGTGCGATGGCGGTCGTGGTTGTAATGACCGGAGCCCGCCCATGCTGCGCTGGGAGCAAGCAGCAGCATCGCGGCGGATCCGATGATGAGGGCATAGAGCCGTTTCGGTCGAGCCTGGGCGATTCGGGTCATGGAAAAGCCTCCTCTTGTTGGACCTGCACCCCTTTCGACGCCGCGATTCCGGGTAAATTCAGCGGCTCCGGAAGCGGCCGGTCATTGAGCCCGACCGCGTTCTGAGCGAGGATGCCCTTCCTTGTAGGGGCCAAAGAGGAGGCGGGTGCGTTTAGATGGGCCGAAAGCAGCAGAAGAGAACTTCGAGACGCCGAACGCTGACGATGGCGAAGCGCGCCGACAAGCACGATCTCTACCAGAGGGCCGTTCAGGAACCCGATGCGGACATCCCGCTGATCCAGAAGATCTTTCGCTCTCAATTCTCGCACCCCGCGCGGACTCTCCGCGAGGACTTCTGCGGGACCGCATTGTTGGCGTGCCGATGGGTGAAGAAGTCGAGCGAGAATCGAGCCTGGGGGATCGATCTCGACCCCAATCCGCTCGATTGGGGTCGCGTGCACAATGTCGGCAAGCTGCGACCCAACCAGGCTGCTCGGGTGAAGCTGATCGAAGGGGACGTACTCGACATCGGACACAAAAGCGTCGACGTCACGGTTGCCTTCAATTTTTCATATTTCCTGTTTCGAGAGCGCGCCTCGCTGCTGAATTATCTGACGCGCGCTTACTCGACGCTGAATTCGGAAGGAGTGTTGATCCTCGATGCCTACGGGGGCGCAGATGCCCAGCGCACCAGCGAAGAGACCCGTGAAGTTGACGATAATTTGGACTACGTCTGGGATCAGCACCGCTTCGACCCCATCCACCACCACGTGACCAATTTCATTCACTTCGAGTTTCCCGACGGCAGCCGGATAAAGCGAGCGTTTCGCTACGACTGGCGACTCTGGTCGATTCCAGAGATCCGGGAACTCTTGCAAGAGGCTGGCTTCTACAAGTCAGAAGTCTACTGGGAAGGAACCGACCGCAATACCGGTGAAGGCAATGACATCTTCAGTCGGCGAGAGCAGGCGCCCGATGATCCGGCCTGGATCTGCTACATCGCGGGAATTCGACGTTCCTAGCTGTAGGGCAGTTTGCAGCACGGAGATTTCGCCGGCAATCAGTCGATCACCATCCCTGTGGCGTTCTTCTCCCTGAGTTTCTTCAGCAGCAGTTCGGGCCCACCGTTGCTGACGATCGATTTGAACTGGTCGCGGTAGTTCGAGACCATGCTGATGCCCTCGATGACCACGTCGATCACACGCCAGCCTCCGGTTTGGTTCCGCAATCGATAATCGATCAACGTGCCCTCGAACTCACCGCCGATGATCCTCGTTTGAACGACGACGTCGCCTCTCGGCTCCTTGCGTTCTCCGACGATTTTCACTTCCTGTTGGTCGTAGCGCTCGATTCGGCTGCCGTAGCTGTTCGTCAGATATCGTTTGAATTCTTCGACGTATTCCGCTTTCTGCTCCTCCGAGAACCGCTTCCAGTTCCGGGCGAGCACCAACCG
>JACZVU010000053.1 GCA_022572485.1 Myxococcales bacterium | reverse complement strand
GGCGATCGACATCGGCGCGGATACCACGTTCGCGCTGATGCTGGAAGCGCAGCGGCGCAACCACGAGGTTCTGTACGTCGACCCATCCGACCTCATCGCGTCCAATCGCGGTGTTTCCGCCCAGGCGCGACCGGTAGAGCTGCGCCGGCAGCGCGCTCGGCACTTCGACTTGGGAGCGGTTCGCACGGTGTCGCTGGACGAAGAGGTCGATCTGGTGTTCCAACGCGTCGACCCTCCGGTAGACGCCGAGTACGTGATCGCCACCCAGATCCTGGCTTTGTGCAGGCGCGCGGTTGTCTTGAATCGGCCTGAGGGGATTCTGGCCGCCAACGAAAAGCTCTACACGCTGCAGTTTTCGGAACTCATGGCGGAGACGCTCGTGAGTCGGAGAATCCCGGAGTTGTTGGGTTTTATGGACGAACTGGGCGGAGAGATGATCGTCAAGCCGCTCGACGGGAAGGGTGGGGAGGGAATTTTTCACCTGCGACGGGAAGACCGGAACCTCACCTCGATACTCGAGCAATCGACCCACTTCGAGTCCCGTCGGATCATGGCGCAGCGCTATCTGCCGGCCGTTCGAGAGGGAGACAAGCGGATCCTGCTCATCGATGGAGAGCCGATCGGCGCCGTGCTCCGAGTGCCGGTCGCGACCGAAGTCCGCTCGAATCTTCACGTCGGTGGACGCCCCCATCGGGCTGAACTGGACGAGAACGATCGCAAGATCGTCGAGACGATCGCGCCTGCGCTTCGCCGAGACGGCTTGTTCTTTGTTGGGATCGACGTGATTGGCGGTTTTTTGACAGAGATTAATGTCACGAGTCCCACAGGGGTTCAGGAGATCGATTCCCTCGAGAATCGGTGCCTGGAGGCGGAAATTCTCGATGCCGCCGAGGCCCGCCTTCGCGACCGCTGAAAGACCGCGCGAATTCGGAGTGTTTCGCCCGTCGGAGCCCCTTCTTTACACCGTCAGAAAGCTATCCAAAACCATTGACACCGCCAATTGTGCACTCCATGATTCCGTCGGTGCAAGCCTGCCTCCCTCCAGGCATGCGTGAATTGCACCTCCTCCGAGCAACACCGGCGCCCACGTGCTCTTCCTCTCCAGCGTGGGACGAAACGCAATCCTCACACGAAGGAGATGACCGATGGCCACAGTCGTAGAAAAGACGGGCATCCGTCGAGAAAAGGGTTGGCTCTACTATCTCGATAAACGTGGCGACGTGAGTCGCGCCCGCATGGCACGAGGCGGTGGGAAGGGCCCGAAGGGGCGCGAGAAAGTCGCCCGGTGCGGGATCGAGCGAGAGGAAGGGTTCCTCTACTTCATCGACAAGAACGGAAACGTCGCGAAAGTGAAGATGAAGAGGTCTTCTGGGCGTAAGAAGACGGTCCGCAAGAAGACTGCGCGCAAGAAGACGGCGCGCAAGAAGACGGCGCGCAAGAAGGCGGCCCGCAAGAAGACCGCCCGCAAGAAGACCGCGCGCAAGAAAACCGCGCGCAAGAAGCCCGCGCGTCGGAAGGCAGCCAAGAAGAAGGCTCGCAAGAAGACCGCCCGCAAGGCTCCGGCTCGCCGGAAAACAGCACGCAAGAAGACCACTCGTCGCCGCGCGCGACGCTAGCAGGCAACTGCCGGGCCGACTGAGTGGATCCGTCGGCCCGGCGGTCCCTTTGCTGTCGCGGCGTCCCGTACCGGCAGTGGTTGCTTTTCGATCGTGAACCTCACGCGTTTCGGTGATGGCACGCGTCGTCGACGCCAATCTTGGACTGCGGAATGTCCACCGTTTCAGGTGCGAGACGGCGATTCGGAAGGTTGCCCGTGAGTTCGAATCCGGCGACAGCAGGCGAGCCCATTGAAGGCGCTCGTCGGCATTCAGGTGGCGATCTCTACGAGATCCTCATGGTCGACAACGATGCTGCGAGCCTGGAGTCGCTCGAACTTGCACTCGGAACCGACTATCTCATTCACCGTGCAACGCGCGCTTCCGATGGACTCGAGATTCTCGAGCACGTGGAGATCGCGCTGATCCTCGTCGACGAGGAGTTGCCCTCCATGGCGGGTATCGATTTTCTGGAGCGCGCCCGAGAGGTTCGCCCATTCGCGATTCGGATGCTCCTGAGCCGCAGTGCCAAACTCGGATCGCTGAGCCGGGCCGTCAATGAAGCGTTGGTCTATCGCTGGGTTGCCAAGCCGTGGCTTCCCAATGCACTGCAGTTGGCCGTGAAGCGAGCGTTGGAGGCTTATGAATTGGCCTCCGAGAACATTCAACTTGCGGTTGAGTTCGGCGAACAGAACGAGCGGCTTCGCGCCGAGAACGCGGACCTGCGCCGAGAAATCGAGCACAGCTACGCGTTCGATCGAATCATCGGGACGGGCCCCGCGATGGAGCGCATCTTCGATCTGATCGAGAAGGTCGCGAAGACGGACTCGAGTGTTCTGATCACTGGCGAGCCCGGCACCGGAAAAGGCGTCGTGGCGAGAGCGATCCACTACGCGGGTGCGCGCAACGACAAGCGCTTCATGGCGCAAAATTGCGCAGCGCTCCCAGATACGCTGCTCGAAAGCGAACTCTTCGGGCACAAGAGCGGCGCCTTCACTGGGGCGCAAACCGACAAAGAGGGGTTGTTCGAGATTGCCGATGGCGGAACGGCCTTTCTGGACGAAGTTGGGGAGACGCATTCTGGCATGCAGGTCAGGCTGCTTCGGGTACTCCAAGACGGTAAAATCCGGCGACTCGGATCCTCGGACGCCCGTGTCGTCGATGTTCGAGTCATCGCATCGACGAGTCGAGATCTGCTCGCAGAGGTCGGAGAGGGTCGCTTCCGCGAGGATCTCTACTACCGACTTCGCGTGGTCGAAATCGGACTCCCGCCCCTTCGGGAGCGGAAAATGGACGTGCCGGCTCTCGCCCACCATTTTCTGGAGGTGGCCTGTCGGAAAATGCAGCGCGGAGTCAAGGGTTTCACGAACACCGCGATGGATTGCCTGGTGCGTTACGCGTGGCCGGACAACATCCGGGAGCTCGAAAACGAGGTCGAGCGTGCGATTGCGGTGTCGGGCGATGCGGAATTGATCACGGCCGAGATGCTGTCGGAACAGATCCGGAGCACACTCGTTGCCGCGACCCTTCGGGGTGATTTTTCGACCGACGGCCTGCGCCTCAGCGACGCCGTCGATGGGCTCAAGCGCAGGATGATCCTCGAGGCGATCGCCGAAACCGGCAGCAAGACAAGCGCTTCGGAGAAACTCGGAATACCGCGTCAGTCGCTCCAAAAGATGATGAAGCGGCTGGGTCTGCAGCGCTAGAGAGAACGACCAAGTCAGCCCGTGGCTCTCTCACGCACGGGGGATCTATCGTGTGCTCCCGAGCTTCCAGCTCTGTAGCCACTCCCACGCAGTCGAAACGATCGTGTCGAGATCCGAGTGGCGGGGTTCCCAGCCGAATTCGCGGCGGAACGCCGAAGCGTCTGCGATGAGTTCCGGCGGATCGCCCGGGCGCCGACCGATTTCCTGCACCGGGACAGGCCGACCTACCGTGCGCGCGACGGCCGCCATCACCTCGCGGTTGGAGTGGCCCTTGCCCGTGCCGAGATTGCGGGCACCGATGGATTGGCCTTCGATCAACGCTTCGATCGCGCAGATGTGGGCGTTCGCGAGGTCGGTGACGTGGATGTAGTCGCGGATGCAGGTTCCATCGGGCGTGGGGTAGTCGGTACCGAAGAGTTCGAACTTCTCGCGCAGCCCGCAGGCGGCTTCCAACGCCGACGGAATCAAGTGGATCTCTGGTTCGTGACATTCACCGATGCCGCCGTCGGGGTCCGCGCCCCCCGCGTTGAAGTACCGCAGCGCCGCCCAGCGCAAGCCGTGAGCCGACTCCGCGTCCGCGAGGATTCGCTCGACCATGGCTTTTGAGGCTCCGTAGGGGTTGATGGGTACCAGCGGGGTGTCTTCCGATATCGGAACGCGTTCTGGAATCCCGTAGGTCGCGCAGGTCGACGACAGCACGAAGGCCTTGGTGCCATGGGAGAGCGCGACATCGATCAGCGCCAAGGAGCCGCTCACGTTGTTCGTGTAATAGTCGAGGGGCTTGGAGACAGATTCGGCCACGAAAAGCGAAGCGGCGAAATGGAGAATGCCGTCAAAAGGGCCGTATTCTTCGAATGCCCTGGATACAGCGTCGCGATCGGCCACATCACAGCGAATCAACGGAACATCGCTAACCATCGATTCGTTTCCGGCGCGCAGGTCGTCGATGACCACGGCCGTGTGTTTCGCTCGCTGCAGGTTTCGCAAGGTGTGGGAACCGATGTAGCCGGCCCCGCCGGTGACGAGTAGATGAGACATGATGGCTGTCCTTCTCGGCGACTTCGCTGTGGATTCTTCGCGCTTTGCTGCGCATTCGCGCCGATCGCCGCACCGATCTGGCACTCGAAGTGTTATTGTGGCGGAGCGATGGAGGCCGTGCACCTTGCTCGATTGAATTCACCGATCGGGCAATTCCGCGTTGCGTCGACCGAGGCAGGACTCGCGTATGTCGAGTTGCCCCATTCGAGCGGTCGCGGCATGCGGGATTGGATGGAGCGCTACGTGCCCGAGCGCCGGTGCGTGGATGAGATCGGGCCGAACAGAGCGGCGATCGAGCAGATCCTCGAATATCTCGCGAGCGAGCGAACCGATTTCGACGTTCCGCTGGATTTGCGCGGGACGCCGTTCCAGCGCACCGTCTGGAACGCATTGCTCGAGATTCCCTATGGCGAGAGCCGCTCTTACGCGGACGTTGCTCGCGCCGTAGGTCGACCGAAAGCGCAACGCGCCGTGGGTTCTGCGAACAGCGCCAACCCCGTATCCCTGATCGTGCCGTGCCACCGGGTCATCGCCGCAGACGGAAGCCTCGGGGGATATGGGGGAGGCCAAGAACTCAAGGCTCGCTTGCTCGCGATGGAACGATCGCGGCCGACGTGCGATCGATTGCTCTAGGAGGCTGAGCCGAGAATCGGGTCGGCCGACGCTGCAAGCGAATCCGTAGGATTCGCCCGCTAGTGGGTTGAATCCCGCGCTCCAGCGCGGGGTCAGATCGATTCCAGTGCCTGTTCAAGATCCGCGATCAAATCTTCCGCATCCTCGATGCCGCACGATAGCCGCACCAGTGAATCCGTGATTCCCAGCTCAAGGCGTTGCTCGGGCTTCAGATCCCAGAAGGACATCAGCACGGGCATTTCGATCAGGGTTTCGACGCCGCCTAGGCTTGGGGCGATGTAGGGGATCCGGCACGCATCGATGAAACGGCAGGTTCCGTCGAAGTCCGCTGCGACCTCGAAGGTCACCACGCCGCCGTAGCCCTGCATCACCCGGCTCGCGGTCGCGTGATCCGGATGGCTCGCGAGCCCCGGATACCAGACACGTCGCACTGCGGTGTTCTTTTCGAGCCAACGCGCAATCTGTAGGGCGTTGCTGTTGTGCTTCTCCATCCGCAGCGCGAGGGTCTTGAGGCCGCGCAGCAGCAAGTAGGCGGAATGCGCATCAATGACGCCGCCCAACACGCCCGCCGCTTCGCGAATCGGTTTGATGGCCTTGGCGGATCCGAGCACCACGCCGGCCAACAGGTCGTTGTGGCCGCCGAGATACTTGGTCGCGCTGTGAATCGCGTAGTCGGCCCCGCATTTCAACGGTTGCTGACAGAGCGGGGTCGAAAAAGTCGAGTCGATCACGACCTTTGCGCCACGCGCGTGCGCGATTTCGACTGCCTTCGGGGCATCGATCACCCGAAGGTGAGGATTCGTCGGAGATTCCGTGAAGAAGAGCGAGGTGTCGTCGCGCAGTGCGTTCGCGAGCTGGTCGGTTTCCGCGGGTTCGATCACGGTGGTCTCGACGTCCAGCTTGACGAGATATTCCCGGATGAACTGACGCGTGCGCCGGTAGCAGTCGCTCGTGATCACCAGGTGTCCGCCCTTCGGCAGGAGTGCGAAGAAGAGTGTGGTGGCAGCGCACATTCCGCTCGCGAAGAGCACGGCCTCTTCGGCGCCGTCTAGATCACAGAGTTTGCGCTCGACGGCGCGCCAGGTGGGGTTGCCGTAGCGGCCGTATTCGTCGCGCTTGTCTCGACCTTCCTGAAATTCGCGCAGCTTTGCGGAGTTCTCGAACCAGAAGGTCGAGGTCTGATAGATCGGAGTTGTGACCGCATCGGTATTCTGGTGGTCGCGCTCGCCGCTGTGCACGGATCGGGTCGAGCCAGCCGCATTCCGTATTCGCTGGCCGA
The DNA here is from genome assembly GCA_022572485.1 of Myxococcales bacterium. The sequence continues at coordinate 8,866 of JACZVU010000053.1, read as the reverse complement.
CCACCTTGTCGTCACGGCGGGGTCCATTGCTCATGTTCGGTCTCGTGCCTAGGCGCTTAGCAGGTCGGGTGCGGATCCCTAAGGAGGTCCGAGAGGCTTGCAAGCGCCGGAAATCGCCCGGTAATTTTCGAACCCGATTTGGGAAGCCTAGGAGGGGGTGAACCCCGCGTCAACCAGTGTCGGAAATGACTGGATCGCTCAGCCCTTGCCGCGATTTCGGTAGAGGCTGCCGTCGACTGTTTCCCGCATCGCGGCCTCGTCGAGGTGCCCTCCCACGAAGGCGTTGACACTGCGCGCAGTCGCCGCGGGATCTTCGATCGTGGGCTTGTAGCCGATCTCGATCCATTCGAAGTTCGGGCGATTCTTGCACAGTAGTCGCGTGCGCACGATGTCGTTTCGGTAGGCCTCTTTCATCGCGTCTTCTGTCGCGGTCGTATCCGTGGTGTCGAGGCGTTGAATCATCTTGTTCTGGCTGGCCAGCACTTCGTCGAGATCGCGCCGCATGAAGATGACTCTGTAGTCGTTGTCATCCGGAAGATCCCTGATCAAGAAGGAGATCACCTTGAGGGCTTTTCCCCGTCCGTCCCGGATGTAGCTTTTGTCGGTCTCCTTCTCGAGATCCTTGATGCGCTCGTATTCGAAGTAGCCCTTGGGGTTGTCGATGTCGGCGGCGCGCTCACTATCGGTCAGGATCTTCATGCCACCGGATTCGAGCATCTTCATCAGCATCGACGTCCCGGAGCGGGGCAGGCCGCTGACGACGACGATGGGTTCTCCCTGCTGTCTTCGAAACACGCGTTTGAGAAATTCGAACATCCGTTGATCCGATGGTTTTTCTAGAGGGTTACGCCGAAGAAATCTTTGAGGGCGACGCCCGCGATCAGGGACAGCACCATTGTCCACATCAAGATTCCAAGTTCGCCGTCCGGCATGAAGCGGAGCGGGCGCGTGTGCATGTCCAGTTCCAGCGAGAGCACCGGAGCATCGCGCGGAATCGCGGCCTCGCCAGGGTAGAGTAGCGCCTCCCAGCCGCGAAGTCGCTTGATCGGGATCTTGCGTACATCGCCACCGACCGCCCAGCCCTTTTCATAGATCTCGTCCCCTATCCGGATCCGGAATACGTGGTCGCCCGGCTGGTCGGCCCGCACGCGCCAGAACACCTGGCCATCGGCGGTGCGCACGGCCGGCGCGTCGAGGCTCACGCCATCGGGTACTTCGAGAGACACGTCTCGCGGCGAAACCGATGCGTTTGGATCCAGCTTCAAGTGAAGCATTTCGACCGATCCGGGTTGGGCGGGCTCGTACGCGTAGTGAGCGACCAATTGGACCATCAGCGCGACCATCGGAATCAGCATGACCGCCATCGGCGTGAGGTTGTGGCCGATGTAGATCATGTTCTTCGCGATGATTTTGAACGTCGACTTCAGAACCTGGGCGATGTCATCTCGGAAGAGTCGGATCTCCAGTAGATGCATGCTGATCTGCCGCTTCACTCGCACGATCGCTTCTTGGTTCGAAGTGTGCTTGTAGACCTGAAGTGCGCCAATTCCCATGATCACAGGCCAGACGATCAGATCGAAGAGTGCGATCTGATGTCCAAACGGTGCCAGCAGGAAATCGAAGATAGTGCTCGCGATGTTGTTGTATGTTTGCATCGGGTCGCTTTCTTATGAGCGCTCAACCGCCCTTCGGGCGGAGATAAATGCTCCTGAGCGATCGTGCCTCACAGCGCGTTTTCTCAGGAGATGTAACCAAGGCCTTTCAGCTTGTTTCGAATGTCGTCGTCAGAGCCGGCGTTCTCGAAGTGAAGCATCTCTTTTTCCAGCACGTGTGTGACGAATTCTTCCGTCGTCGCATAACCCGCGACGTCGGAGACCTTGCGCAGTCGATCGAAAAGATCTCGATCGATCTTCACCCTGACGTTCTTGCCTCCCAGCATGCCTTGGTCTCCTCGATTCTCGAAAATATGAAGTTGCCGTACTCCTGCGAAAATATGAAGTTGCCGTACTCCTGCGAAAATATGAAGTTGCCGTACTCCTACAGAATGGGCTCGCCTGTCATGCCGGGGAGTGGTTGAATGCCATAATGCGAGAGCAATGTGGCAGTCACGTCCGTGAGGTCGTGACCGTCTCTCGGTAGCTTGCGGTTCACCAGCAGAATTCCGGGCACCACGTCGGGTGACATCAGGTGGTTTCCCGACCATCGCGAGGTGTTGTCTTCGAGAATCTCCGCGGTGATCTCGCCCAACGTCGATTCGTCCGAGCATCCGTATCCCTCGTTGTATCCGACCACGAGGTCGGGAGCCTCGTGTGTGCGCGGTCCTGAATAAATCTCCGTGCCCCGATACATCTCCAGCACGACCGACTTCCCACCCTTGGGGTCCTTCAGCGCTTCGAGCTTGTCCGATATTTCCGCCAGCAGCGCGCCGGCCTCAGCCGCTGAAACGATGCCCTCGGATTCGCGGCCCGAGAGGTTCAGATACAGGCCGTTGAATCCCACCCCGTAGGCCCGGGTCTTTGACCAGTCGACATCGCCCGTGAGGATATGCCCGGTCTGCTTTCCGTCCTTCATCAGCAGATAGCCGGCGTCTCTCAGCCAGGCGTTCAGGTGAAATTTTCGGGTGTAAGGCTGAAAGCCGTGGTCGCTCATCACGATGAGCAGGGTGTCCGCGGGCAGGCGCTTGCGAATCTTTCCCAACGTCGCATCGACGTCCCGGTAGAAATTTTCGATATCGTGTGCGTGCGCGGAAGCCGTCGCGGAATCGAAGGCCGGATGGTTCGGGGCGCCCGGATGCTTGGGGTCTCCGTGGCGCCAGAGCATATGGCACTGCAGGTCGATGTCCGAGAGGTAGACGAAGGTGGTGTCGCCTGGTTCGAAGCGGTTGAGCGCGAAGTCGATCATCCGCCACGTATCTTCTTGGATCAGCGCGACCTGCTCGATGTATTCGTCATCGTCAAATACGCCATCCTTGAGGGCTTCCTGTTCCTCTGGCATGCCTTGGGTGTAGAAGAAACCGATGCTCGAGAAGATCTCCTCGACGAACTTGTCGGGACTCGTGATTGGCATGAAGGGTGAGGCCGGAGAAATGTTGACGGGTGAGGCGTAGAGCTTGAGCTTCGGGCGGAGCTGTTGGGCGTAGAACCGGACCGATCCGGTGACGGGCATCATGCCCATCGGCAACAGATCGAAACTGACTTCGACCCAGTCAGACCACTTCCCCTGCTCGACCAATGTACGGCTGTCGCCGACTTCGACGACCGCCGTATCGCTGTCTGGGTCGATGTGCACCGTGAGGCGCGCGCCCAGGTAGTCGCTGCTCGAGGGGATCTGGCCGGGCTCGAGGTGGAACTGATCGGGAGGGCCCCGAAGGATCGACGATGCGGTTTCGGGAATCCCGTCGAGGTCGAGGTCGTGAACCGAGACATACTCGATGTCTCCCTTCGGGTTCTTCTTTTCGACCAAGGTGTCAGTGTAAAGCGTATAGGTCCCGAAACCGCCGCGCAGATCGACGGTGCCCATGCCGCCGAGCACATTCGCTTTAGACTCCGGGGTTGGGAAGTTTCCGGGAATCCGGAAGACTTCGACGTCGACCTCGTTTTCTACGAGCACGTCCCACCAGGGTGTACCGCTGCGATTGTTTACCGAATCGGATCCACCAAGTGGGATTACGTAGCCAAACAGGTGGAGCGCACTGGCTTCTTCTCCGGGTGCTGGCATCGCGGAGGAGATGGGGTGGTAGTTCGAGAGGTTGCGGTGGAGAAAGTCGAAGATGCCGTGGCCGCCTGGATTCATTCCCGTCACGAAGTTCGACCACGCCACTGGACTCTGCGGAGGGTTCGAGGTTCCGAGTTTTTGGTAGCTGCCCTCTCGTGCCAACTTCGCGAAGTGGGGCATCTTGCCTTCGTCGATCAAGCGCGAGAGGATCACGGGGTCCATTCCGTCGACGCCCATGATGAAGATGCCGGGCTTGCCCGCAGGCTCTGCGTGCGAGAGCACGCCGCCGAACAGCATCGCGCACACCAGGGTGGTGGTCTTCCAGAGAACCGGAGGGAAGGTCGTCCTCACGATTGCCCGCTCGCCTTGCGTTCTTCGGGTGGAAAAATCAGGGCTCCCGGCGCCGCGCCGCTCTGCTCGAGCATGGCCGGGTCGAGCATCCCCTTTGCGCTGCCGTCTTCGGGCTTGACGGGAAGGAGCATCTGTCCCTGCATGTAGCTCGGAATCTTCTGGCCGAAAAGTTTCATGATCGTCGCGGGGATATCGATCAAGCGCGGCGTCTCGGTGTTGATCGCGCGATCGCAGAAGAAGACGCCCGGCACGATGTCGGGGTCGACGCAGTGGTCGCCCGACCAGCTCTTGGTGTTGTCGGTGATGGCCTCTTCGGTCACCTGCCCGACCGCGCACTCCCAGCTGTTGCGGTAACCCCCTTCCCATCCCACCAGGAGATCGGGCGCATCGAAGCGATAGGGTCCGTCAAAGTACTGCTGAGACATCGTGATCTTGCGAACGCAGCCCTTGCCGGTGGCAGGATCGATCATCTTCTCGAGTTTCGCCGCGAGTTCCTTGATGAGTTCGCGATACTCGGCGCCCTCGTTGACGATGCCGCTTTTCTCGCGCCCCCTGCGATTGATGAAGATTCCCGTCAGGCCCAGCGCGAAAGCCTTCGTGCGTGTCCAGTCGATGCCCTCGAACCACTCGCCGCTGGTGCGCGCGTTTTCGTCTTTTAGATAGAGATAACCGTTGTCGCGCAGCCAACTGTTGATGTTGACGCCGCGGCGGAAGTTGGTGAAGCCGTGGTCGCTGATCACCATGAAGACCGTGTCCGGATCGTCGATGAGATGCCAGACTTTGCCCAGCAATGCGTCGGCCCGCTCGTAGACCTGCGCGATGGCGTCCTTCCACTTCTCGGTGTCTTTTCCAGCATTGGCCGGGTGGGTTGGGTCGAGATAGCGGTAGAACATGTGCTGCACGCGGTCGGTGGTATCGAAGACGGTGGTGACCAGGCCGCTCTTCAACTGTTTGACGGCGTCGAGGAACATCGTCTCGCGCTCTTCGCAGATGGACATCGCTTGTTCGAAGAAGATTTTCTCATCGATCACGCGGTTGTTGAGCGACCAGGTGTCTTCTGCGAGGCCGAGTGTCGCGTACTTGCCCTGCTTCTTGGCGAGGTAGATTGCGTAGACCTTGGGGTGCGAGATCGGCATCGCAGGGTTTTCGGGGTCGATGTGGATCGGCGTCATGTAGAGGTTGACGTGGGGGTTGGTCGAGATCAGGTAGAACTTTGCGATCCCGCTGACCTTGACGCCGAGCCCCGCTTTGAAAGTGAGCTCGACCCAGTCTGAGTACTCGTTGAGCTTCAGCGTGAGCGCTTTTTCGCCGTCTATTTCGAGGCGCGCGGACTGTTGATCCTCGGCGATCGTGAGTGTGAATGGCAGCGTCATCCGCCCGCCAGACTTGAGCATGCTGTTGTCGGGCCCGACGATGCGAGAGCGCATCACGTTGCCCTTGCGCCGCAGCACGGTCTGCTCGCCGCCGATGAACTTGGCCTCGCCCCCTTCGGACTCGGTGCTGAAGAACGAGAAGGTGCCCTGGCTGCCGCGCAGATCGGGAACGCACATGCCGCTTAACAGCAGTCCGTTCTTGAAGGGCGTTGGGGGAAAGGTGATTGGGACGCGCTGAATGATCGAGAAGATATTCTTCTCGCCCAGAAGTTTCCAGAAGTGCTGACTCTTTTGCAGGAGCTTCATCTTGGGTTTTCCGAGCGGCACGAGGTAGCGCCCGATGTTCAACACCTTCTTGGCGTTTCCAATGTCCGTCGAACTCAAGAGTGGTGCGTAGGTGCAGGGATCACGCGTCAGGAAGTCGTAGATGCAATGGCGGCTCGCATCGACGCCGGTCGCAAACGTCGACCACGCGACCGGAGACATCGAGGGGGTGCTGGTGTCGAGCGGCCGGAAGACGCCGTGTTCCGCGAGCTTCTGGAAGTTCGGCAGGCGGCCTTCGCGCATGAACTTCGTGGTCAAGCCCGGATCCAATCCGTCGAGCCCCAAGACCACGACCTTCTTGGTCATCGCGGACTTGTAGGGATTGCCGACCTTGATCAGCTTGATCGCGAAGCGAATCGGCCAGGTGAGAATGATCGCGAACGCGAGTACGAACGTGATCAACAGGATCAGCATCGATCCGCCCAGCGCGAACCCCGCACCGGGGCCGATGTAGGCGTGCGCTTCACCCGCCGTCAGGGCCAGAATAACGGCCCATGCGGCGGTGGCCGGCCAGGTTCGGGCGATGTTCATGATCTCCTGGGAACCTCTAGAAAAAATAGAGGGCTTTCTTTGCAGGGCGGGTCGTTGCCGCTGCCCTTGCTTTTCGGGCACTGGCCGTAGCAGCTATACTATACCATTCGGGCCTCATCGAGTGTGATGGGCCGAGGGGCGCAGTGGGCGGAGGCTCGTTTTGATGTTGCTTACGACCGCGCGTTCGACGACTGTAATCCGCTGCGCGAAACTCGTGGGCTCACTCACGGTAATCGCATCCTTGTGCGGCTGCGAGATGTCGCGGCAGGACCATCTGGTCGAAGCGCGCGCCGCGCTGGCCGACGCAGCTTACGACGAAGCCATCGCGGCTGCGGAGGCCGGGCTGAGCGCCGCTGCGGTTGAGTCGCAGGACGTGCTCGATGATGCGACTTCGTGGGGGCTCGAACTCGTGAAACTCGAAGCGAGCGCGCGGGCCGGTTACGGCGAAGAGGCGAAAGAACAGCTTGCCAAGCTCGCGAGCCTCCATCCCAGCCGAGTGGTGGCGAGTGAATACTTCGCGACCGCGCATCAGCTACGGGGAGCGGGGGCTGGAACCGCGGCGATCGAGGTGCTCGATAGGGGTGCGATTCTATTTCCCTACGAACCCGTGATCGGGCGCATGATCGAGGAGGCGAGCGCTGGCAGTGATCCGGCTGAACTCGAGCTGTTGAGAAGCCTGGGTTACATCGAATAAGACCGCGTTTTCCTCATCTCCATTGGGAGGCCGCGTCTGCCTCATCTCAATTGGAACCGGAGGTGGAATTGGCGTCGAGGATCTCCCTCCGCTGCCGCTCGTAGTCGTACTCGCTGATTTCTCCTCGCTGCCGTCGCTCTTCTAGATTAGCGAGTTCGCGAAGGGTCTTCACAGAGATCTCGGCGGGAATGGTCAGTCTTGCTTCCGGTTTTGCTTCGACGGTACCCGACTTCGTATTCGAATCGATCTCCGGTTCTTCGCTCTCCATCAAGATGGTCTTTCGCATCATCTTGCCACTCGGCGTGATCCGCGTTCGCGAGGGTCTCGCGAAGGTTTCATCGCGCCATGCGATGGCCAGCGATTGCTCGTCGACCCTCTTCATCGCCTTGCTCGGGAGGATTCGAAACCGGCTCGGGAACTTGCCGATCCGGGGCTCGGGCAGGCGATCCTTCTTCCGGGGCGGGATCTCCCAATTTGAGCGCGAGAGGTGCAGGAATAGATTTTCCCCGTGGACGTAGGCGATGAAGCTCGTCAGGTAGTGCGTGTCAAAGATCCCAAAGCGCTTCTCGCGCCGAATCGAGTAGACGACGACGCGCTGATTGGGATCGGCCTGGCTCAAACCCAGGGAGAGCCCTTGGGAGATCAAATCGAGGGATTCGATGTGAAATCCCGGTACGCGTTGCTGCCCGTCTTTGGCGGAAAGGCGAATGTCGATCCGAGTGAGGATGTGAGCGAGACGCACGGGCGCGATCACCACCGGATGGTTCAATCCGATGTTCTCGCCCCGCTTGGAGACCAATTGGACCGTCGTTTGCTTTTGCTTGAAGACGGTCTTCGTCGTCATACAGCCCGCGAGCGCAGCCGCGCATGCGATGAGCGCTGCAAGTACGATGGGCTTTCGAGTGGTCATCGCGGGTAGGCTACCCCACGCCTATTCCGGCCGCTCCGCCAGCGCGAGATCGCGCGGTGGGTGCGACGCTCAACCGAGCAGGCTCTTGACGATGTGGTGTGTGGCGAAGCTCGCACCGTAGGCGAGTACGAGCAGATAGCTGAACGCGAAAGCCGGCCAGCGCCAGGAGTTGGTCTCGCGCCGCATGATCGCGAGGGTCGACATGCACTGGAGCGCAAAGACGAAGAAGACCAGCAGGGATGCCACGGTCGGCGCGTCGAAGACCTTCTCACCGGTTCGTGGGTCGATGTCGTGCTGGATTGCCGCGCGCAGCGATGTGTCCTGGTCGGACGCGGCGTAGATCTGAGCCAGCGTCGAGACGATGACCTCGCGAGCGGCCAGGCTCGCGATCAGCCCGATCCCGATCTTCCAGTCGAAACCCAGCGGTTCGATGAGCGGCTCGATCGCGTGCCCGGCCCTTCCCGCGAAGCTGTGTTCGATCGCGTGACGGCTCGCCTCTGCGGGGCTCGCGCCAACCGGCGCTGGTTGCTGCGGGAAGGTGAGCAGACACCACAAGACGATCGAAGCCGCAAGAATGATTGTGCCGGCGCGGCGCAGGAATGCCCACGCACTTCCCCAAACCTGAGTGGTGAGCAGCTTCGCGGTGGGAAAACGGTAGGGGGGAAGTTCCATATAGAAGGGCATCGCATCTTCCCGCAGCAGTGTTCGGGTCAGCACCGATGCCACCAGCAAGGCGGTCAGCGAGCCCGCTGCGTAGAGCGCGAGTAACACGAGTCCTTGTAAACCAAGAGGGCCGACCACCGAAACGGCGGGTACGAAGGCTCCGATCAGGAGCGCGTAGACCGGCAGTCGCGCCGAGCAGGTCATCAGCGGCGCGACGAGGATCGTGATCAATCGATGGCGCGGCGATGGAATCGTGCGTGTCGCCATGATCTCAGGCACCGCGCACGCGTAGGAGGAGAGCAGTGA
>JACZVU010000052.1 GCA_022572485.1 Myxococcales bacterium | reverse complement strand
ACTGCACCATCGCTTACGAAACGCCGCGTGAGGTCCGGGAAGAGCAGTTCATAGCAGATTGGCACTCCCACAGTCACACCCGCTGCCGACGCGCTAGGGATCGCAACCGAAAGCGCGCGAGGCCCTGGGCCCGGCGACACGCGCTCGGTCGCCATGCCCCGGGCGATCGCCTCAAAGAAGAGCCCGAGCCAATCGCCAAATGGCACGAACTCGCCAAAAGGGACCCGCTTCGATTTGTCGTAGCGGGCGCCGAAACTGCCATCGGGCTGGATCACGAATGCGCTGTCGAAAAACGCGGGTCCGCGCCGGCCCGGCACATGCTCCACTGCGACACTGCCCACCACGTACGCGGCGCCGGTCTCACGCGCAAGCCGTGCCATCCGATCGCGTAGGCCTGGATCCGAGTTCAGCGCTCCCGGCACCGCCGTCTCGGGAAATACCACCACTTCCGCACCGGCCTCGACAGCCTCGTGGGACAGATCCTCGTAGATTGCGAAGGTGCGCTCTGCCCATTCGGGATTCCATTTGACTCCCTGCTCGATATTGCCCTGAAGGACCGCAACCCGAATCGTCGCGACACTTTGATCGGGCACCGACCGCAGGAAAAAGCCCGCCGCTGCGATCACCGCCACTCCAGCGAGCGCGATGCACGACGACTTCGACAATCTCCGCGCGGTCCGCAGATCCCGCACCATTGCAGCCAGCGTCGCACCCACGAGCACGACGCTGAACGACATGCCATAGACACCCGTGTAGGCGGCCAACGAGAGCAGCGTGGGATTGGCGTGTTGGGTGTATCCGATCACAGCCCACGGGAAACCAAGCTGACCCGCGGAACGCGCGTACTCCAATACCGTCCAGAGCAGCGCGGCCGCCCAGGGAGAAGCCAATCCGCAGCGCCCGAGCAGCGTCCACCCGATCGCAAAGACCGCAGTGAACAAACCCGCGTGAGCGCCCATCCCTAGGGTCCCGATCACACCTATCGGTGGCGCTGCGTGGCCGTAGTCGACGATCACGACATAGATCCAATGCAGGATCGCGGATTGCGCGAGGGTTCCGGCGACGAAAGCAGCCTTCGCGGCGGCCCGGGGCGATTGGCCGTTCAACCCCAGGATCAGCAACACCGGACTCAACCAACCACAGAGCAGGCCAAGGTCGATCACGCGCTCCCCGATGGGATGCGGAAACGAAAGAAAAGTCGCGACACCATATGCGAACAACAGCGCAAACCGCGCCCGATCCGTCAAGAGCGGATCGTACGCCACAGTCGCCGCTCTTCCGCACGCATCAGCTTGGCCTCCGCAGGTTCCTCGTGGTCCCACCCAAGCAGGTGGAGGATCCCATGAATCAAGAGCCTCGCCACTTCTTCGTCCAGGCTCCTATGGGCCACTCGCGCCTGGCGACCCGCGGTTTCGATTCCGATGACCACATCGCCGAGAAGCTTCCCGCGCTGGTCGCTATGCGCACCTTCGAGCAGAGAAAACGACAGGACATCGGTTGCGGAACGCATCCCCCGATGCTCGAAATTCAGCGCCGCAATCTCGTCGTCCAGCACGACCGCGATCGAAAGTTCCGAATTCGACTGACCAACCTTTCTCAGCACGCGAACTGCGCGAGATCGGAGCAGGCGAGAGTCGACCCGGGGCAGCTGTCGCAATCGCGGCGGCACCGTGAGTCGAACCGTCACTCGTCTTCGGAATCCGTCATTTTACGCGCTGCCTGCTGCCTCTGAGCGTTCTCAGCGCGGTCGTTTGCCGAGCCCCCATCATGACGATCGTAGGCGACGATGATCGACTGGACGAGGGGATGGCGAACCACGTCCTTCTCACTGAAATAGAGGAAGTCGATCCCTTCAACGCCCACGAGGATGTTCGTTGCGTCCACCAGCCCGCTGCGCTTGTCAGTCGGTAGGTCGATCTGCGTGACATCACCGGTGATCACCGCCTTCGAGTCGAATCCGAGGCGCGTCAGCAGCATCTTCATCTGTTCACAGGTCGTGTTCTGCGCTTCGTCCAGAATCACGAATGAATCGTTGAGCGTGCGACCGCGCATGAAGGCCAGCGGAGCCACTTCGATTACACCTCGCTCCAGCAAACGACTGGATTTTTCAAAGGGCATCATCTCGTTCAGTGCATCGTAGAGTGGGCGTAGATAGGGGTTGACCTTTTCGGCCATCGATCCTGGCAGAAAACCCAGCTTCTCTCCGGCTTCCACCGCAGGACGGATCAGCACGACGCGCGAAACTTCGTGGCGATTGAGGGCCGCGATCGCCATCGCCATCGCGAGATACGTCTTGCCTGTGCCGGCGGGGCCGATCGCAAAGACGACGTCACTCTTGCGCATCGCCTCGATATACCGACGCTGACTGAGGTTCTTGGCCTTGATTCGACGCCGGCCACCGACCGAAGACAGAACGTCCTCGTAGGCCTCTCCGAGATTCACGTCGGGCTCTTCGGTAACCATCCGCACCGCTTGGCGAACATCGCGAGCGCGCACTTCACCTCCGGACCGAACAACACCATAGAGCTCCTCGAGAACCTTACGCGCGAGCTCGACCTTGACGGCGTCCCCGACCAGCCGGACTTCGTTGCCACGCGCCCTCACATCGATCCCGAGATCTTGCTCCAGCACGCGGAGGGTGCGGTCTTCCTCTCCGTAGAGTGCAGCCGCACTCTGATTGTCATCGAATACCAGGGTCTGGCGGGCAGTGGCATCGGTCTCGGACAGGGGATTCCCTCAGCGGTCCGGCGCGAGCAACCAGGCACCGTTCTCGCGATTCGCGAAATAGTAGGGATGGCCATCCTCGGATGCCAATTCCCGATGCGACAAGAAACCGTCGTTCGCGAGATCAGCGAGATCCGTCGGCCAGCGACCGTGGGTGAACCAGTAGGTCTCGAGGGCGTGGCGAATTCGGTGCTTCTCATGGGCGTATCTGGCGAGATCGAGGGCGCTGGGGCGCTGGATCGCAAACGCATCCGGAGGCTCCCCGGAGCCCGACCACTGCAGGATCGATCCCATGACAGCCGCGAGCAAAGCGAGCGAGGCGATCGCAGCGAGGCTGGTGAATCGGGGCGGCTGACGCGTTTCTTCTGGATGGGCTTCGGAGGATGACGCCAGGTTTTCGAGCTCTACGATTTCGATGATATCGGATCGGTGTAGCTGGGCGAGTGCGCGAACCGAATCGAAGGTGCCAAGCATGGAAAGGTCGATGATGCGGCGCACCGGAAAGCGCCCATCGACCAGCTCGAAGATGCGCTCGGCATTCGCAAGTTGCCCGGGCGCCTCACCGCTGCAGCGCTCGCCGTATTGCTCAAAGGAGAGCAATCGACAAAAAACCGTATCCTCGGATGGAACGAGATCGGCGAAGCTCTGCCATTCATCGACCATGCGGAGGCCGTCCATCAGGATCTGCTCCGCTCCGAGAAGGGAGTCGGCACTCCGATCGTGCTCGATTTCCTTCGTCGTGAAGTCGAATGAACCGGCTTTCCAGCGCAGGACCGAGAAGATCGTCTCGCGCGTGAGGAGTTCCTCGATCTTCCGAAGCTCGTCTTCACCGAGATACCCTCGGGTAATCGCGACACCGGACAATGTCCGCGCTGAAGCGCCACACTCTCTCCGCAATCCGTCAACGCGGTCTCGGCTCAACAACCCGCACCGCATGAGCATCTCCCCAAAGGCTGCGTCGGGCCAGGAGCCGACCGGAGCGGCGGATACCACTGAACCCCGATCGAAGAGGATCCGGATCTGTTGGCCCTCTCCGTTGAATTCGAGAACGCCGGTCTTACGCTGTTGCCCGATCAACTGGAAGACATCCGCGATGCCGAAGGCCTTGAGATCGCCGCGGAGAGATGCAGCCATCGCTAGTTCCTACTCTGCACGGCGAGCGAAAAAGTGACCGAAGCGCCGTAGCAGAACAACGACAGAGCCGAGATCAGCCCGAAGGCCATCGGCGCCGCCGCACCAGCCGTAAGCGGATCCGGCGCGATACTGTCGCGCCCGAAAATCGCCATGATCGCGATCGCAGCAGAAAGAGCTCCGATGAAGCTCGCCCAAGGGCATCGCGCCAGCGCGCCGGCGGCTCCCGGAAGGAGAATCGATACGATCAACCGAACGCGCGCCAGACGTTTCTCGCGAAAGCGCAGCGCGTTGACACGCACTGCTCGCATCGCGCGATCGGTCGTCTTGGGATGCTGAAAAAGACGATTGCAACTCTCGCAATCTTCTTCTTCACCGAGTTCCGGCTCACAGCGGGGACACATCGTTCTACCACACCGGCCGCACCAGTGAGATTTCTTCAATCGAAAAGCACCCAGTAACGAGAGGATCGCGATCGAGGCAAATGCGCCCGCCGAGAAGCGTGCGCTCTGGCCGAGTGCGCCCGGCGCGATCAGCGAGCGAAGCTCGGTCGCGAACGATTCACCAGACCGGGAAGCGAAGATCCGCTCCCAGAACATGCGACGCGGCAGCGGGAGATCGGTCGTGAACCCTGCGAGGCCGCTGCCTTGCAACAGTGTGAGTTCGGCGACCCTCTCGGGGTCCAATCGCTGTGCGGCGGCCAGGGTCGGGCCGGCGTCATCCAGCTTGAACGCCTGACCCTGGGCCTGCGAAAGATTGAAGAGCACGGTCGCAGAAGCGTCCGTTTCCAACGATCTCCGGTAGAGACGGATGGCGCTCTCCAGCTGGCCGAGCTCCAGCTTCACATTCGCAGCGTTGTTGGCGACGGCGTAATTGGCAGGCCCTTGCTGGAGCAGGCGTTGATATTGCGCGTCGGCTGCAGCCAGATTGCCCGCCCGGCGGGACGTCACAGCCAGTGCCATGGCGGCCATCGGGTCGCTCTCCGCTACCGATTCGAGCAGACGTATATCTCCGGGCAGCGCAAATCCATCGGTCGCAAACATTGCTGCCTCAATAGGGCTTTCGACATAGGCGGTGATCAATCTTCCCGCGAGCCGAGCCATCGGGAACATGCCAACCAGCACTGCAATCGCTGCCAGGCACAAGACCAGGCGCTGTCGAGCGGCTCCGTAGACCAAGGCGATGGAAAAAAGCGTGAGGGTGAGCCCCAGCAAACCCTGTTGCAAAGCGAGCGGTACGAGCATCACCGCACCGAGCAGTGCGGCGCGGGCGAAAGTCGGCATCGTTGGCGAAATCAGGTCCCCCATGTCGTGGGCTGCGTGGAGAAACGCGAAAACGCCGTAAATGCTGATCATCAGGAATCCGCCGGCGATCAGCGCCAGCGCGCAGATGTAGAGGGTTGTCGCCAAAAACCAGATCGACGCTTCTAAGTGCCGAGGGATCGCGAACAGCGCGCCGAACGCCGTCCTCGCCGCCGTGATCGGTGAATCGCCTTTGAGCCAGATCTCCCGGGCCAAAGCCATTCGGGCCGCCGGCAGATCCGGGGAGAGCGTGACCGCCGCCTGCGCCTGCTCAAAACCAACACCACTTAGATCGGGGCCGATCAGCGCGCGCGCCGCGGAGTCGAAGTTCCACATCCCGTGCTGCAGGGCCGCGCGGCGGGCTCGTTGGGCGCGCGCGGCTGGGGTTTCAGCCTCGGCCCGCCAGGCGAGGCGAACCGCCGCTGCAGTTCGGCTCAGGTTGCTCGCGAAATCCGTTGGCGGGGCCGGATCGGAATCTGGAGCCCGGAGGACCGGCCGCGTGTCCGATTCAGCGGGAAATTCTTCGCCAGCATCGGGGGGGGCCGCTTCGGGCCCGCCCGGCAGTATCTCTTCGATCGGGGACGTGGGACCCTGAGCGCTCGCGGGTACCCAAAATGCCAGGAAGCAGCCTCCGACCGCCGCAAGGGCTACGACCCAACTCTTGCTTCCCGTCACCGCAATCCCCCCCGGAACCCACCGGCCCGCGGTGCTTATCGGTGAATCCGCTCCCCCCCTGAAGGCCAGCCCCAGATCCGGGCAGCTCCCGTCGACACCAGGACCAGCGCTCCCTATGATCGGCCCCCGTCAATTCTGAAAGAGAGATTCTGTGGCAAATCACAAATCGGCGAAGAAAAGAGCCCGTCAGACACTCAAGCGCACGAAGCGCAATCGCCACACGCGCAGCCAGGTCAAGTCGGCGGTCAAGAGCGCTCGAGCCGCGCTGGCAGCGGGTGACGCAGGAGAGACGACGGCAGCACTCAAGGTCGCTGAGGGCGTCCTGCACCGGGCCGCATCGAAGGGAGTGATCCCGAAGAAGCGCGCGAGCCGACACGTCTCTCGCCTCGCCAAGAGTCAGAATCGACTCGCTTCGAGCTGATTCCGCGAAACGACCTCGCGGTACCCGAGCACCCAGACGCACCGGCAGCACTCCGAGCGGACATCCGCGATGGCTTCGCCGTTAGCTGGCGAGGGCGATCAGCAGGCGCTCCAATGCGAGTTCCGGTGGTATCCCCCCCGCACCCTTGAGGGCGAGGTCGGTCTGGTGAATCGCAGCGAGGCAAGAGAGCAGGCGCCCCGGGCTGAATCGGCGCGACTGGCTCTCTAGTTTGCGAATCGCGAAGGGCGGTCCTGCAACGATACCTCCGCTACGCACGCTCGTGAGTTTCCGAAAGTGCCCGACGAACGCACCCAGAATCGCGGGCGGCGCACTCCCCGAGCGCAGCAATTTTCCGAGCAGGGCCAGCGCATCACCGCAACGCCCTTCGCCGATCGCGTCGGTGAGATCCCAGATGGGCTCTTCGGCAACATCGCTCGTCGACTCCGCTACGTGCTTTGCTTTCACCTTTTCACCAGGCCCGACGAAGAGAGCGGCTTTCGCGATCTCCTGCCGCAGCATCAACAACTGGGGGCCCGTCCGCTCGGCGAGCAATGCGATCGCGGCCCGGTCCAGGGCGACTCCCTGTCGATTCGCCTCGGCACCGATGAAATCAGAGAGCGCCCGGTCGCCTCGCGGTGGATCACAGCGCACCACTGCAGCACTTCCAAAAGCCTTCACCCAGCGGGAGCGCCCGTCCACCTTCTCCGCGAGGACGACGAGGACGGTGTCACGACTGCCTTCCAGCACGACGAGTGCTTCACCGAGAGCGTCCGTGAGGCTGCGCGCCTTGGCACGTGCAGCCTCGGGTTCGCGCAGCACGACGAGACGTCGAGGGGCCAATACCGGCAGTGTTCCCACCGCATCGAGCAACGCGGCTCCCGTAACCATCTTCCCGTCGAGTCTCTCGTAGTCGAAATCCGAGGGGCTGTCGGCGAGCACGGCGATTCGGATCGCCTCCAACGCTTCGTCGCGCAGCAGCGGCTCCGCACCAACGACGAGGTAGCTGGAACGCACCTGGCCCGCTTCGAGTTCCGCGCGGAGCGCATCGAGGGTCATGGCAGGTAGAGTTCATAGAGCATGTCGTGGACATGCGCGGCAAGGCCCGATGCCATCGTCCGAATCGCTTCGTCTCGATTCTTTCGGGTTGCCTCAATATCCGCGCTCGCCAGGTAACGCTCCCTGGCCAACGTCGCACCCTCATCGAGGCGCATCCTGATACCGTCCGACCGCTCCACGTAGACGGCCAGCTGGAGCGTGACTTCCCACTCGATCGCGAGCGCGACGGACGAAAAACTCCGGGCACTTGTGACGATCGGCTCCACGACGCCCGATACGACCAGATCGGCATCAACCGAATCGTCGACCAACACCACCGCGCCGCGTCGCAAGAACTCTCGGCGCAGAGCATCTGCCACGACGAACTCGACACCGGGCTCGTAGGATTCGTTCTTGAAGGTCTGAATCGCCAACGAGCCCAGGCCCGCGATAGGCGCGCTGTAGTCGATGAGCTTGTAGCCGCAGCCAGAGCCGGCGAGCTGAAGAATCGCCAACGCAAGCAGCGGGAATCCGCAGATGATCCGCTTTCGATTCACAGCGCAGGTATACCACAGCCACCCGCAGCCCAGATTCCGGGCGCGGCCGAGAACAATCCATCTTGAGCCGCTGGGAGTGTTTGTGAAAGATGTCGTGATCCGAGGGGTTTCGCTGCTAGAACCGTTTATGCGATCGACAGCTCGCTCTGTCGACGAGCGCCATCTGAGCAGCCACGCCTCACGCCTTGGGTTCGTCCTTCAACAGATCCTTCACGATCGCCAACACACGATTCGCTTGAATGGGTTTCGTGAGATACTCGTTCGCCCCCAATGAGAGAGCCCTCTCGCGATCCTCTTTTGCGCCCTCGGTGGTGATCACCACGATCGAAATGTCGCGAAGGCTATCTTCACCTCGAATCAGGCTGATCAACTTGAGTCCATCCATCACCGGCATGTTGATATCGATCAGAGCCAGGTCGAAATGGTCACTCGACACCTTCCGAAGCCCATCCATTCCATCCTGAGCCTCGACGATGTCGACGTCCTTCAGGCGACGAAGAGCGAACATCAATAGCTGTCGCATCGTCGGACTGTCTTCGACTATCAGGATTCTTTTCCGGTCCATGTTCAACTCCATGCTCCGCGTTGATTACGCGGGCTCTTCATCACTTCGCCAAAAGGTCGATAAACCCCTGGATCGTGTTTAGCTTTCGCTCCGATTGCGAGTAGAGCCGCGCTGCAAATAGAGCGGTTGAAGCGTGTCCACCCATCACGGAGAACAACTCGTGATCGATCGCCGAGAACCCGTCTTTCTGCTGGAGCAGGGCGAAGATTCCGATCAAACCGACCGGTCGGTTCTGGATGATCAGCGGAATGCAGACGATCGGCTGCTCGAGGTTGGGCGGCTGCGTAGGGTCTCCACACAGAGGTTCTGCGGTCTCCAACGACTTCGCAATGATGCCTCCGGGTTCCGAGCAGCTCGGAAATTCGGACGGTTCCGCTCCTTCCGAAACCGCCACGTCAAGTCGCCCCGAATCGCCATCTTGCAAATAGACGGCGAAGACTTCTGCACCGATGAGATTGATGACAATCTCCACGATGATGTTCAAGACCTCATCGAGGTCGAGCGTTGAATGAAGCTGGTAGCTGGCTACGTATAAATTCGCGAGGTTGTTATTTTCCTCTTCGATCTCCAGGTAGCGAGCAGCAAATTGCTGATTCTCCTCCTCCGCCTGTTGCAGGCGCATCCGAACGCTCTCGCATTCCTCCTCTAGATCCTGCAACCGCGCTTGCAGTTCATGGCGATACTTATTCCACTCTTCGGGCGTTTTCGACGCGTCCGTCTGCTTCTGTTCGAGCGCCGCCAGGCTCGCGCGCAATCTCTCATTTTCGACGAGAAGTTCCTTGGTGAATTCAGCACCCTGAGAGAACAGCTGCAAGAACTCTTCTCCGTTCTTGAATAGATCTTTGCGATGACTACTCATGACGCGCCCTCATGATCCTGTTCCAATCTCGGCGAAGCCTGGTATCCGACCTGAATCGCGGCGGCGATCTCTCCCAACGGAAGAACCTGATCGACGAGGCCCGTTCGGATGGCCTGCTGAGGCATGCCAAAGATGACCGCCGTGCTCTCCGATTCCGCGATGACACTGCCACCGGCCAGACGCACCGAACGAACCCCCGATCGTCCGTCGTCACCCATTCCCGTCAGCACCACGGCGAGCAAATCCGCGCCGAGATGTTTCGCCGCACTCTCGAACAAACGATCCACCGATGGCGTGTATTTGTCCCGGTCATTGGCTGCGACCAACCTCGTCACGACACGCCCTTCGGTGCTCTCGAATTCCAGGTGCTTGCCACCGGGTGCAATCAGTACTGTCCCGGGCGACAAGGTCTCTCCGCCTTCAGCCTCGACCGCGCGCAGCCGAGTCAAGCGATCGATCCGTTCCGCAAACCCGCGCGTAAATCCCGCAGGCATGTGCTGAGCGACCACGAATGAACATTGGGGCGGGTCTGAAAATGCGCTGAAAATTTGCATCAACGCGGTGGGCCCTCCTGTCGAGGATCCGATTGCAACGACTCTGGACGTCGACAACGGAGGGCCGCTTTCCTTTTGGATCTCTGCGGGCGCCTCGCCGATCCTTTTTTGGACCTTTTCGATCCTCAGATCGCGAACGGCGTGCACTTTCCGAATCAGCTCTTGCTCGATGTCATTGAGCTCCAGCGTCGCTCGGGGGCTCGGCTTGGCGACGAAGTCGACGGCTCCAAGCTCAAGAGCGCGGAAGACATCTTCTTCTCCGGTCCGACCACTGATCACGATCACCGGCGTCGGGCGCTTGCTCATCACGATCCGGAGGAAGGTGAATCCGTCCACGCGAGGCATCTCGAGATCAACGGTAATGAGATCCGGCTGCAGCTCGAAAGTCTTCCGCAAAGCCTCTTCGCCATCGCGCGCTACGCCAACGACCTCGACCAGTGGTGAAGCGTCGAGCATGCGTGTGATCGCCTTCCGACTGAATGTAGAGTCGTCGATCACCAATACTCGAATCAATGAGCGCGACATCATCCGTCGATCCCTTCGTGATCGTTGCGCGCGATCGCTACGGATGCAGCGATGTTCCACGGATTCTCAGCAGACATGCCAGGCAATGGGCGGCGATAGACCAGGTCACGTCGCAGGTGACGCAACTCGAATGCGGTCGACAGATTAATCAGCGACTCCGAATGGCCAAGCAAGAGGTGCCCGCCCGGGCGAAGCTTCTCGTAGAAGGTTTGAATGACCTGACATTTGGTGTCGATGTCAAAATAAATGATTACGTTTCGACAGAGGATCACATCCATGGTTCTGAGAAGCGCGACCTTCGACTTGTCGAGAAGGTTCAGGTGGATGAAGTCGACGTCTCTCTTGAGATCATCGGATATCTGCCAGAGTCGATCTTTTTCGATGAAATACTTTTCGCGCAGGTTCGGATCGGTGTCCCGAAACGACGATTCGCGATAAATCCCCTTACGCGCCTTGCGCAGCATTCTGCGAGAGATGTCGGACGCATAAACGTGAACGTCGACACCGGGCTTCAGGCCGGCCTCCCGAGCGAGCATCGCTATGCTGTAAGGTTCTTCACCGCTCGAGCATCCGGCCGACCAGACGTTGATGGGTCGGCCATCCCTCTTCTCTCGATCGAGCTGGAGTTCTTCGAAAATTTCATCGATCAGCGCGCGAAGCTGGCTGTACTCACGAAAGAAATAGGTCTCATTGGTCGTCAATTCGTCAATGAGATTCGGAAATTCATTGGACCCGCTACTGCTATTGCGAATGTGATAGTGGTAAGCGGCAAAACTCCCGAGCTCCAGCTCGCGAACTCTTCGACTCAGGCGCCGCTCGAGCAGAAGCCTCGAAGGCTCACCGAAATTGAGTCCGGAGCGTTCGCGAATGAGATCGGCAAACACCCTAAATTCGACGTCCGTAAGAGTCGGACCGTCATTTGCGAGAGGGAATTTCATCCGACCTCGCCTTCGAGTCGCTTGAGAGCCGAGAGCGTCACATTGCGTACAAAATCATCTTGCTCCACTTCCAGGCGGCGAAGAATCGAAAGCACCCCTCGAACCAACCGGCGGTCGGCAACCATCTGTATCGCTTCCGCGCGGACTGACCAGTCGGAATGGCCGATCAGCGGGAAGAGCGCCTCCAGGCCCTCCGAATCCGCATGGAGACCCATGCAGCGAATAGCCGCGCGAACCAGCTCAGGTTCCGGTCGCTCCAAAATCCCCACCGCGCGCTCCGCTGCAATTCCACCCACTTCACAGAGCGCTTCGATCGCGGCGAGGGCTACCGGCGGCTCATCCGCCAGAGCAGCATCGATTACCTGCAGCATCTCGCTCCGGCTCCGGTCGGTGCTCGATTGACTAAAACGGAAGACCACGGAGCGGACCGCAGCAGCGCGAACTCCCGAGTCTTCGTCGTCCGCGAGGCGCCTTAGGTCGTCGACGACTTCAATACTCTCGGATGCGCCCAGGGCACGGGCCGCCGCGATTCGAACCATCGGCGATTCGTCTGCGAGGGCGAGCCGAAGCGGCTCCGCGGCGGTTCCGGGCTCGAGGCGCGCAAGCGCTTCGACCGATACCCGCCGAACTGACGAGCTGGCATCCTTCATGAGGAAGCTGACGATTTTCGAATCTTCAGAGCGACCGACGCGCCCGATGACCGTGGCAACTGCGAGTCGAACACTCTCTGCGGCTCCATCGAGGCAGGCAGTCAAGAGCTCGATCGCTCTTGCGGTCACTGCGGTTCCCGTCTTGGGTCCGGGCGCTGCCAGCGCGATCAAACCATCGGTAACCGCCGCGAGTTCTTCTTCTCCTTCGAAATCGTCCTCGGCGGCGGCGGCAAGTCGCAGCACGAGTGGTGCCAGCCCCGACTCGAGACCTCGACGGCCTACCGATCGAGCGGCCACAGATCGAACATCGCTCACTGGATCCTGGAGCGACGACAACAGTCGCGCAGCGCTTCTCTCTCCGTCAATTCCACCGAAGAGCAGACAGGCATCTCGCCTGGACTCAGCGTCGAGTTTCGACCACTCTACATCGATGATTTCCCCGGCAACGCTGCCCAAAGATTCGAGAGTCGAGAGCGCCGCTTCAGAGAGCGCCTCGTCGCGCCCAGCCAAGAGAATTGGAATGACGGCGGCGGGCGTCGCCACGATTCCGAGAAATTGAATCAGGGCCAATTTCATCGAAAGATCCGCTTCCGGAAGCCGCTCGACTGCGCTTGCAATCGCCAGGTTGCTCGCCAAAGCGGCAGCTCGAATTCGCGCAATGAGCGAGTCGTTCTGTTCGGGCCCGATCTGCCCGACTATTCTGAGCAGCGAGCGTATCGAGGCCTCGCGGCTGGAGCGGGATCCGGACCCGAGGGCTTTGAAGAGTATGGAGAGCCCCTCTTCGTC
Organism: Myxococcales bacterium; assembly: GCA_022572485.1. Next base: position 2,513 of record JACZVU010000052.1, on the reverse strand, counting down.
GCTTTCGGCACGGCCGAGCAGTGCCAGACTCGCGTGGCCGAGAATCGGATCGTTCAACGCGGACCCGAGTTCACTTGCGCGAATCGGAAATTCCAACGCATTCAGCGCATGGATCGCGGAGAATCGCACCAACTGATCCTCGCCGCTGTCGATCACTTTTCGGATCAAGGCCTCCGGCACACCCTCACCACCGACCGCACCGAGCGCGTCGGCTGCAGACGCGCGAACATTGGGATCTGGATCGTCGAGCATCTCCTGAAGCGGCTCACTGGTGCGCGAATCCGCAATGCCCGCAAGCGCATCGGCCACCAGCTTTCGCACATCGATATCGCAACTCGAACGTTTCGCGAGGAGGGCCGGAACTGCTTTCTCTTTTAAGTGTATGAGAGCATCGATCGCAGAGTTTCGCCGCCCGGAATTCTCACCGTCACCGAGTGCAGCAACGAGTGCACTCGCCACATCTGCTGTTTCACTGCGCGCGACAAGACGCTCGATCGAAACCTTTCGCACTCGCCAGCTCGAATCACCGAGGCATTCGATCAGGTAGCGGATTACGTCCTCAGCGGGAAGCACATCGACACGCTCTATCGCCAGGCGGCGCACCTCTTCATCGCTATCTCGAAGATCCCGGATGATGCTTTCGCGGTCTCTCTCATCGAATTCCAAGCTCATGGCTTGCCTTTGGCTTCCGCCACCCGAAGCAGCTCTTCAGTCAGAAAATCTCGCATCTCCTGTACCAAAGGATCAATCCGAGCCGCGAAGAGCGAACGGCCCTCCGCGATCTCGGGCTGCATCGCCTCGAGAACATTGCCTGCCTGAACAGCGGCTTCAAATTTTTCCTTGCTGTAGAGAACGATGTCTGACACCACGATTCGCGCTAGGCGCTCTGCTTTCTCGACATTTTCGTCGACCTCTGGGCCTCCTGATGTCGGTTCTCGAACATCAACACTTTTAGGAGTCGGATGCGCTACCGGGAGATCGGCGGAGGCGGCTGTTTCGGCGTTTTTGAGCGCAGCGGGAGCCTCAGGTTCGGCGATTATCTCCACGGCGGGTACAATTGTCGGGGCCGGTGCGGAAACGAGTGGCGTCACTGGAGCGGCGGTGACAGCCGGGGCTGGCGACGGTTGGCGAACCGAAGAGAGCATTCCGAGCCCCTGAAGGATGGATCGAAGAGCTTCAGGTAGATCCGGGCGTTCGATGTACGCATCGGCTCCGTAGAGTTCTTCGGGCGGACGCCGGTAACGGGTTTGATCGTGAATCGCACCCACGAGCACCACGTGTATGTCGCGCAGGCTTTCGTTTCGTTTCACGAACTCGCAGACCTGAAAACCGAACATTTTCGGCAGAGCCGCGTCGATCACGATGGCGCGAGGCAACAATCTCTGGATTGCCATAATGGCCTCCACCCCATCGTGGACCAGCGTCGGCTGAAATCCCCACTGGGCTAGAGCACTGGCCGTCGACTTGCCCTGTTCGATCTCGGGGTCTGCAATCAGCACCACTCGCTCGCGATCGACTGGAGGAGATGGGAGCACTGGCGGAGCTGGGCGCGACATCGGCGGCAACAGAGTGGGTGCGGGTTCTCTGGGGGCTTCAGGTTGCGGCATCGAAACCGACGGAGTGGATGCGACAGGAACTCCACCCGCGGTTTCGGCAGCAGCTCGGGGAGGACTCACCCGGAATATCGCTTCACAGCGAGTACAGCGCAGGCGCACTCCCTCGGGCCGCAAGCGATCCGGCTCGATTTGATAACGCGCACTGCATCCGGGGCAAGCGACGATCATCGGGTCTCTCCAACTCTGAAATCACTGGCTAGCGTCATCATGGTCCCCTCGTCGATGCTCCCCTACGTCAGAGCTGAAATCGGTGCACGTCTTCCTTGAGCCCCGCTGACTGTTTCAACAACCCCTTCGAAGCCTGATCCATGCGACGCGCCGACTCCTCGTTTGCTCGAGTCTGCGCAAAGATTTCCTCGATGAATTCGACCGCCGATCGGCACGCAGCAGCCTGCTCCTGCAGCGCCTGGTTGATCTGTTCGATCGCTTCCCGCTGCCCCTCGACGCTCTCCCGAATCCGGCCCGAGCCCCGAGACTGTTCTTCGGTCGTTCCGCGCACCTGCTGGGCGACATCACGCATCGCGGTTGTGCTGCGGTAGACCACCGTATTCCCGCGCTCCTGTTCCCTCGCGGCACTACGAATTTCTTCCACTCCGCCGCGCACCTTCTCCATCAGTTCGACCACTTGGGAGGCTGCCCGAGCTTGGGCTCGCACTGCCTTGAGGATCCCCTGGATGCGCTCACCGCTATCTCGTGAAGCACGCGTGATCTCCTCGAGAGAAACACCTGCCTCCGCAGAAAGATCGACACCGGACGCCACACTTGCGGTTCCGGTTTCGATTGCTCCGATCGCGTTATCCCCTTCTTCCTGGACAGCGCGGATCAAGTCTGCGATCTCTTTCGTCGACGCCAACACCCGCTCCGCGAGATCCTTGATCTCGTCCGCAACGACCGAGA
>JACZVU010000051.1 GCA_022572485.1 Myxococcales bacterium | reverse complement strand
TGCGATCAGCGCGATAAACGACTGAAGGTTGCGGTTTTCGGTCCAGCGCACATGCGAGATCGGGTAGTCGAGGCCCAGTTCTTCGTAGCGTCGATCGTAGCGCCCCGGTCCGTACGACATGCTCATGCGTAGTTCGAGCTCCTTTTCGTAGAAGCTCCTGCGGTCGAGATCCATCGCGGTGGCGCCCAGCAAGACGACGCGGCCCTTCAGGCGACACAGTTCGGCTGCAAGCCCGATGGGCGCCGAGTCGCTGGAGGCTGCGGTGACGATCGCGAAATCGGCCCCGTACCCACCGGTAGCGGCATTTCGCCAGCTGCTGTGATCGTCCGCTGGAGCAGCCGTCCACTCGGCGCCTTGGGCGAGGGCTTGCTTGATGCGGGTCGAGTCCAAATCGATGCCGAGTACCCTGCAGCCGTTCGCGTGAAGCAGTTGCAGGGTAAGCTGGCCCATCAGCCCCAGCCCGATCAGCGCGGCCACTTCGCCGAGTGTTGGTTCGGCCACCCTCAATCCTTGCATCGCGATCGCGCCCAGCGTCGCGAAGGCAGCCTTGTCCAGGGGAACGCCATCGGGTACGCGCGCCACGAGATTCTCGGGGATGCAGACGATTTCGGCGTGGTTTGCGTAACCCGCGCCCGCGCAGGCCACGCGATCGCCAACGGCGAAATTCGCGACGCCTTCTCCCACACCCGCTACGACGCCCGCGCACGAATAGCCAAGCGGTTGCGGCGCATCCAAGCGTGTGGCCACAGCCCGATAGGTAGGCAGCGGGCCTTCCTGGGTGAGCTTTCGGCCCAGCTGTTTGACGAGGTCCGGTCGAGAGCGGGCTTTGCCGAGAATCGATTTGCGCGCGAAGTCGATCGCCTGTTTCTCGGTGCCGGGTGAGACGACCGAGAAGTGGTTGTGGACCTGCACGAAGCCCCGCGCGAGAGCGGGGGCCGGAACTTCGACGAGTTCGAGCTTTCCGGTTCGCGGGCTCTGGATGATCTGTTTCATGCCGACCCCCTCTCGATGTGGCCGATCCAACCCGGATGCGCGAGAAAGACGTGCTCGCAGCGAATCTCGTTCAGCGGGCGGCGTTGCATCTCGTGGCTCTGGGCATTGACTTCGTAAACGATGACGTCCTCGGGGCTCCGAACGTCGGTGACTCGAAGTTTGTGATCGGTCATCGGTTCGCAGATCTTGGGGATGTTCTGCTCATCGAAACCCATCAGGCGAAGGGCGACCAGATCGAGCGCGATCGGGTCCGTGGCGGCGATGATCACCCCGAGCGAAACGTTCCCGGGCGCGAGCGGTCCGTCGCCCTCTCCTGCAATGACGCCATCCATCACGGTGAGCACCTTTCGGCTCGGCTCGGGGGCTTCAAAATCCTCCCCTTTCGCGTCGCTGTAGTAGAGGCAGCGATTGAGATCGACACACATCCGCCAGGTGGTGCGGTTTCCGTACCAGTTTCCGCTGCGGATGAAGTCATTTCCGCGGATCGCCTTTTCAACGCGCCGCAGCCACTGGATCGACTTCGTTCCCACTTGCCGCTTGAGCAGTGAACGCCCGATCTCCGTACCCCGGCTGCGGGCCGCGTCGAACCAACTCGATCCCGGGTATTCATCGCCCCCCTGGTCGACGGATCCGACACAGTGGTGGGGTAGGAAATTCTTGTCGCCGTTGATCCCGACGAGGTTCTTGAGCGCGAGGGTCACGCCGGTTTTCTTGTGGGTCTTGAGTTTGGGAAGGTTCACGACGAGGTCGGCGGATAGAACGGTTTCCGAGAGCAGGTACTCGTTCTTGCCATCGCGATGGTGCTCTGTGGTCGGACCCGGATCATAGTCGGCGCCGCGAAAACGCTGGGGGTCGAGGCCAGATTGCTCGAACGCGCTGCTGCGACCCAGATCGATCATCCGGTAGCCGTGCGGATCACCCGGAAGCGGGTGGCGCTCGGTGATGACGGCGTCGCGATACGTCGCGGATTCGCGCCGGAGGTCGATGATCTCGAGTTCGCGCCCGAGTTTTTCGTCGTAGAAGCGAACGAGATCGTCGAGGCCCGCAATCTCGCGGATCTGCTCGAAGTCGCAGTCGTGCTGAGGTGCTTCGGCGATCGTTACGGACCCCTCGACACCCGCGGCCAGGAACGCGTAGTCGACTACCGCACGCAATACGGTGCCGTGGGTGATGACGGATTCGATGGTGGCATGACCGGAGTGCGTGTCGGCTTTGGGGTTCCAGTGCCGGATGAAGTTCGGCTTGAGGACGATGTGGCTTCCGCGGGGGGTCAAGGTGCCGAGCGGGTTCCAATCGGTGCTTCCAAAATGCTTCGCGTCGAGCCCGAGGCTCCAGAGGGCGGCCCGAACCGCCGCGTAGACGTGGTTGTACGGTTCGTCGGCGCTGGCATTGTCGAGCAGGTCGGCCAGTTCCGGCAAGGCCTTTCCGGGGCCGTAGGGTGGCTTCAACCCCGCGTAGGTCGGCTCGGTCCGCGCGAGGCCTACGGGGATTGCGCTATTCGGGAACATAGGCCGGTAACCGCGCCAGGACCCGGGGCGCGAAGTCGTAGAAGCTCGCTTCTGCGGCGGCCTCGTCTTTGCGCAGAATCGGCACCGTGAAGCGCACCAGCGAGCCGTCGGTGCGGCTTCGCATGGCGCGGTCGAGTCCGACGTAGAGGATCTTCTTCCAATCCTGCGAAAGCACGCGCCCGCGGCTCTGGTACCAGTAGTAGGTGAGTTGTCGGTCGTTGCCCTGCGCGATCACCAGTCGCCGCACGGTTGCGGGAAGCTGGGGCAGGCCGGGCATATCGAGTTCCACCTGGCGGTTGTCGATGACGGCCCAACCCGATCCCGGCAGGCAGTGGGCGGGCGGGTGGATCGCGTTTTCGCCGGAGCCACCACCCTCTTCGCGAACCTGGCTGGCGTGGTAACCCACATAGACCCCCACCGTGTTGTGGAACGCCGGATTCTTGAAGCTGCAGAGCAGATAATCGGTCACGCCGAGGTTGTCGACGGTCTCGTCATCGATCACCAGGCGCTCCTGACAGGTCCAGTCTTCCAGCTGATCGGGAAAATCCTCGAAGCGTTCTCGGTCTGGAAAAACCGGATCGGTCGCAAGGTAGTGGTAGGTGTAGAAGTTGAGCCCCAGAAACGCCAATGCGACACACAGCTTGATCATCGCTGCACCTTACTGCGCGACCACCGCCAAGCGCGTGGCCAAAACATCGAAAGCAGCCAGGCTTCGATGAGCAGCAGCCCGCATGCCAAGCCGAAGGTGAAGAATCCTTCCGTCTGGTGGATCAGATCTTGAGCCGCACCGATGCCCACGTGATGCGCGAGATAGCCGGCGAGGGCGACCCGGAATGCGTTGACGAAGATGGCGATGGGGATCGCCGAAGCCACGATGATGGCTCGCTCTATCGGGTTCTTCCGGAAGAAGTAGGCGAACACCACGGCCAGCGTCCCGAGTGCCATCAGCGAACGCAACCCCGCGCAGGCCTCCGCGACGAAGAGCTGGGTACCCACCAGGTGAATGATGTTTCCCTCCCGCAGGGCCGGGACACGCAGCAGGTGGAGCGCCTCGACCGCGAAATCCGCAGCGATCAGCTGGAGAGGAAACGCGACCACGTTCACGAAGGATTGCGGGAGCGGCACCATGAAGAACAAGAAGAACATCGGGAATGCCAGGATTCGAAAGACTGCGCGACCGAGCAGGAGAATCTGGAGACCCATGAGCGTCAGCACGAAGGAGGCGCGCATGCTGGTCAGTTCCACGCCGAGCCGACCGATCAGCAGAGCGAGCGATCCGAGTGCGAGAGGGGCCAAGCCCCACCAAGAGGGCCGGATGTTCGCACGGCGTAGGTCGTGCCGGCGCTCCCACGCGAAGTAGAGCGCGAGCGGTCCGATGAGAAAGCCGTGGGAATAGTCGTCGACCAATCCCCAATGCAGGAACATGTAGTAGAGGATCGGGCCGAAGATACCGAACGCGAGAGCGCTGGCGGCCCCCGCGTAGAGGATCGACATTTGACGCTCGCGTGCATCGCGCGCGGAAACCGCAACCGTCGCCGCTTCGGTCATTTTGAGCCCGAACCCCTCTCGCGTATTCTCGTCCGTCTAGAAGAGCGCGTAGATGAAGGGTGCAACCGCCGAGCCTTCGGTGAGCACGATCAAGACCGAGAGCAGCAGGATCATGGCCACGATCGGCCCCAACCACCACTTCTTCCGGACTCTCATGAAGGACCAGAGTTCACCAAAGATCAAGAGCCGATCGCGAAAACCTCCGCTGGAACGCGCCATCCAAGCCTCCTTGTTGACAACGGTGCGGCCGCCCGCACCGTCGCGTTGAATCAATCCAGTTCGTAACGCTCGCGCCAGTCGAAATCTTCGATCAGTTCGGGCTGATCCTCTTTGAGGAGAATTTGGTTGCCGAGAACGAGAACGTCCATCTGGGTTCGCATGAAGCAGAGGTAAGCGTCATCGGGCGTGCAGACGATCGGCTCCCCGCGGACATTGAACGAGGTGTTGATCAATACGGGGCAATCCGTTCGCTCGTCGAACGCCGACAGCAGGTCGTAGAAAATGGCGTGGCTTTCCCGCGTGACCGTCTGCAGCCGCGCGGAGCCGTCCCTATGCGTCACGGCGGGGATGTGCTTCCCCTCTTGAACCTGACATACGAGGAGCATGTAGGGGCTCTCGCGATCGATGTCGAACCACTCGGAGGCCTTCTCGGCGAGCACCGCGGGTGCAAACGGCCGGAAGCTCTCCCGGAATTTGATCTTCAAGTTCACCCGCTTCCAATTCTCCTGGTTGCGCGCATCGGCGAGGATGCTGCGGCTTCCGAGGGAGCGGGGGCCCCATTCGAGGCGGCCCTGGAACCAGCCGACCACCGCCTGATCCTCGCTCAAGCGGTGCGCGGTTTCGGCGATCATCTCGGCGCGGGGCAAGCTCCGATAGCGGGCTTCCCGCGTGTCGAGGGTGCTCCGGATGGCTTCGTCGGAAAAATCCGGTCCCCAGTAGGCGTGCTCCATGCGGGTCTTGCGCGGATGGTCGAATACGCAGCCGTCGACGAAGAGCGCCGCGCCGAGTGAGCCGCCCGCGTCCCCCGCAGCGGGTTGGATCCAGAGCTTTTCGAACGGGCCCTCGCGGAGGATTCGTCCGTTGGAAACGCAGTTGAGCGCGACACCGCCCGCCATGCAGAGGTTCTTCAGGCCTGTTCTCTGATGGAGATCACGCACGATGCGGAGCATGATCTCCTCGGTCACGCGCTGGATGCTCGCCGCCATGTCCCAGTGAAATTGCTCCATCTCTGATTCGGAGCTGCGACGGGGCTTGCCGAACAGTGCGTCGAACTTGCGGTTGATCATCGTCAAACCGTAGTCGTACGCGAAGTACTTCATGTTGAGTTTGAAGGATCCGTCTTCGCGCACGTCGATGAGGTTGTCGAAGATCTGGTCGGTGTACTTCGGATCGCCGTAGGGCGCGGCACCCATGACCTTGTACTCGGCACTGTTGACCTTGAAGCCGAGATAATAGGTGAACGCGCTGTAGAGCAGGCCCAGCGAGTGGGGGAAGCGGGCCTCTTTGATCAATTCGAACTGATTTCCCCGCCCCACGCCCTGTGTGGTGGTCGCCCACTCGCCGACACCATCGCAGGTGAGGATCGCGGCTTCCTCGAACGGGGAGGGCAGGAAGGCCGACGCGGCGTGGCTTTGGTGGTGCTCGGCGAAGAGCACTTCACCAGCGAATCCGAGCTTGTCGTGCATGATGCGAGGAACCCAGAGCTTTTCCTTGAGCCAGATCGGCATGGACTTGCTGAACGATGGAAGCGAGCGCGGAAAGGTCGCGAGATAGGTCATCAGGATCCGCTCGAACTTTACGAACGGCTTGTCGTAAAACGCCAGGTAATCGATGTCGTCGATTGAAAGTCCGGCTTCCTGCAGGCAGTACTTCACGGCCTGGATCGGAACGCCGGGATCGTGGCGCTTGCGGGTAAATCGCTCTTCGTGCGCGGCGGCGACCAGTTCGCCATCGCAGAGCAAGGCCGCTGCGGCGTCGTGATAGAAGCAGGAAATTCCGAGAATGTTCACGCGCGACTCCGGGTTCGGACGCTCAAGAAAGAAGTTTGGCCCGCTCGAGATCCGGTTTCGCGGTATCCGCGTCCAGCCAAACGGGCTTGACAGTCTTCCAACCGCGTTTTGCCAATGGGTCGCTTCGACCGATCGCGAGCGCGAGGCCGACCGGTCCGATCAGCAGTCCGTACATCAGGACCAGGATCATCGACGTCTGTACGGAGCCGAATCGACCGGCGATCGCCATCCACCCGTTGAGTAGCCGTCGACCCAAGGACGGCGCTTTCTGGCCCATCGTGCAATCCCTCTCAATTTCTCGGAGTCTACTTCGGCTAGTTGCGCTTTCGAGTAAAGCCGTTCCAAGCATTCAGGCCGGTGAAGCCTATCTGGAGGTATTTAGACCCATATTGACTCAAGAGTCGTCGATTATCGTCTATTTTGATCAAGTTTGGAATATGAAACAGAATCGAATTACCGATATGGGAAAAATCGTTCCGTGGGGAAAAACTTCTTCCTATTGAAGGAAATTTATTTCACACTGTTGTCTTCGACTTTGAATCGGAGCCGAATCCAGCGGGCTTGCGAATTTGCAGATAGAAGCCGATTTCCGCTGGTCCGTGCCATTCGTGATTCGAGGCGGGAACCGATTCGACCGGGAAAAGGCGGGAGCCGATTCGACCGGGAAAAGGCGGGAGCCGATTCGACGGGGAAAGAACGGCCCAGGCGGATCGCGCGAAAATGAGAGGGCCGTTGTGAAGGAGTGCTTGAATGGCTGACCGATTTCGGGTTCTGGTGATCGACGACGACCCCGGCGTGCGGGACTACATGGAGGCGCTGGTTTCCCGTCAGGGTTACGAGGTTTTCGCCGTGGCCGATGGCGAAGAGGCTTTGCGAAAACTGGATACCACCCGACCGGATCTGATCACCCTCGATGTGGTCCTGCCGGGAATGGACGGCCTCCATACCCTCGAGAAACTCAAACAGCGCTTGCCCGACGTGCCGGTCGTGATGCTTTCGGGTCACGGGCAGGCGCGAAACATCGTCGAAGCCATGCGGCGCGGCGCGTCCGATTTTCTTCGCAAACCTTTCGAGGTCGAGGAGCTCGAACTCGCCTTTCAGAAAGCCCTCGAAAAGCGCGCCCTCAAGCAGGAGGTCGAGCGCTTGCGCGGTCGAGCGCGCTCCGAAACCGAGCTTATGTTGCTGACGGGCGACAATCCGAAGATGCGCGAGATCCGCGACATCATCGAGCAGGTCGCGGATACGGATATCACGGTGCTGATTCGGGGCGAAAGTGGTACCGGCAAAGAGGTCGTGGCGAGGACCCTGTTCCAGCTCTCCGATCGCCGCAACCAGCCTTTCGTCAAAGTGAACTGCGCGGCGCTGCCCTCTGAGCTGCTCGAGAGCGAGCTGTTTGGCTTCGAAAAGGGCGCCTTCACGGGAGCACACAAGAGGAAACTCGGCAAGTTCGAGTACGCGAATCACGGAACGATCTTCCTGGACGAGATCAGCGAGATGCACCCATCGCTCCAAGCGAAGCTCTTGCAGGTCCTGCAGGACGGCGAGTTCTCGCGCCTTGGAAGCGAATCCGATGTCCGCGTCGACACGCGCATCATCGCTGCCACCAACCGGAATCTCGAAGAGGCGGTTGCCGATGGCTCGTTCCGAGAAGACCTCTACTACCGGCTCAACGTAGTGACCGTCCACCTGCCGCCGCTCCGCGAGCGCAGGGACGCCATTCCGCTGCTGGTCGACCAGTTCCTGCAAAAGAACAACGAGCAATACCACAAGAACCTGACCCAGCTGTTGCCCGAGACGATCGAGATCTTTGCGAAATACTACTGGCCTGGAAATGTTCGGGAGCTCGAGAATCTGGTGCGCCGTATGGTCGTCTTGGGCAACGAAGAGGCCGTCGTCGAGGAAATCAAGCTCACCGGCTCGCGCTATCAGGAGCGCGAAGAAGCCAGCGATTCCCTGGATCTGGGGCCCCTGGGTGCAGATTTCTCAAGTGAGCAAGGAATCGACCTAAAGGCAATCTCTCGGCGTGCCGCTCAACTAGCCGAGAAGGGAGTGATCGAGAAAGTTCTGCAGGAGACGCGCTGGAATCGAAAGAAAGCTGCTCAACGCTTGCAGATCAGTTACAAGGCCCTGCTTTACAAAATGAAGGAGAACGGGCTCAGCCAGGACCGCTGAGTTCGAAATGGAATCGAAGATGAAGTACTCGATGCGTGGGGTGGCGGCGCGGCACGGCGCGGTGCTGTTTGCTTTTTTGCTGATGGGATCTCTCTGGGGTTGTCAATCTCGCAACCTCAGCCCGCCGCCGCTCGACCCCGATCCCATGGATCGGTCGGGCTATGTGGTCGGCGTCCAAGACGTTCTCCAAATCAGCGTATGGAAAAATGAAGAGTTGAGCGTGGTGGTTCCCGTTCGCTCCGATGGGAAGATCTCGGTTCCGCTCGTGGACGACGTGCAGGCAGGGGGGCTCCAGGCGATGGAGATCAAGGAGGTTCTCACGAGGGAGCTTTCCGAATTCATCACGGCGCCCGACGTCACCGTGATCGTGCTCGAGATGAACAGCAAATACGTGAACGTGATCGGAGCGGTCCAGCGCAACGGTCAGATACCGCTCATGAACGACCTCCGCGTTCTCGAGGCGATCGCGACAATGGGTGGTTTTGCGCTCTTTGCAAACACAAGGGACGTTCGAATCGTGCGGCGTCAGCCCGATGGCAGCGAGATCGAATTCCGATTCGACTACAACGCCTACATCAAGGGGCGGGCGCCAGGCACGAACATCGTGCTTCGCAGTGGTGACACGATCATCGTTCCAGAGTGACAGCCAAAGCAAGGGGTCTAGGGGGTCCGATGTTGTATGTACGCGCGTCATGGATACTCATTCTGGTTGGTTTCGTAGGAGTCGCGAAGGCGGCCGAGCTAGACCTTTCGGTGACGACTACGGTCGGCTACGACGACAATATCTTCCGAACGGACAAAAATACGAAGGACGACGCATCGTTCCGATTTGGGCCCACGGTCCGGATTCGCGACGAAACCCCGAAGTTGTCCTACAACATTTCCTACAACCCCGTCTACGAGAAATTTGTGAGCTGGACGGACGCTGACGATCTATCGCATTTTGCGCACGGTGCCCTCGACTATCAGCTCAGCGATCGAACGCTCCTGAGGCTGTCCGAGAATTTTCGGATCGTCCAATCCCTCAATCGAGGGCCGCTCATTGCGAACAAGGATGCCTCTGGAAACGATCTCGAACCCGTTCCGGAAATCGAAATTCAGCGCAAGGACGTCTACCGGAATACCGCAAGCGCCTCGGTATTCCACGACTTCAGCGCGCGCACCCAGGGTGAATTCACGGTCACCCACGATTTCCTCGATTCAGAACGCGCCAATACCTCCAAGAGCAACTCGGTTTCCGGTTTTGCGAACGTGGTGCACTCGTTCACCGCGCGGGATCAGCTGGGTCTTGGCGGAGGCGCAACCTGGCAGCGCTTCGATGGCGTTATCGGGCAGCCTCGAGCCGACACCTTCATCTTTCAGCTCACCGGCTCCTGGATCCACAACTTCAGTCGAGACACCGAATTCACCGTTCGGATCGGTCCGGCAGTGGTCTACACCGATCAGGAAAATGACCGTCCCCGATCGGAGAACCTCTATCCCCACCAGTTGGTGACGAGCATGAAGACCATCGCGCAGGCGTACGAAGCGATCGGTCTGAGGGTGCCCTCCGACGTGCAGGATCTCAACGGGATTCCACTTCTGGGCAGCGCTACGATTGCTGCGGGTAGCGTGTTGATTCCGGAAGATACGAGCTGCCTAACGGGTACGGTGAGCGGCCAAACGGTATTTGATCAGTCGAACTGTTCGTTCAACGTGGTCGTCGATGCGGACCCCGGAAACTCGGCATTTGAGGCGGCCGCCAATACGATTTCTGGCGCGGGAACCGTCCCTCTCAATTTTCTGTTTGGCAACAGCGGGGAGAGCGACACGCAGATCACCGTGTTCGGCGAGGCCAGCATCTCTCATCGCTGGTTCCCAGAGCTGTCATCGCGTGCAAGTTACACCCGGAGCAGTTCGGCGGCGACCAGTCTCGGATCCAGTGCGATCGCGGACCGCGTATTGGTCGAGACCGTCTGGACCCCGACGCGTCGCTGGGATCTGCGGGTGACCGGCAACTGGGTGCAGCGCAAATCTCCCAACAACATTTCAAATACCCATCTGGTCATCGATGGCACGGACGTTGGCGGGTTCGATGTCATCACCAGCACGGCTCTGGTTACCAGCACAACCAATAACGTGGTCGATACCGAATACTGGCGAGTGTCCGGACGAGCCGCCTACCGGACTTCGCGTCGGGGTACGGTCTCGCTGCGCGTCGGCTATCAGCACCAAGATACGGACCGTGGCTCCACGCGGACCAATGCGACCTTCGAGAACGTGCTCGTGATCTTGGGCTTTCGCTACGATTTCGATCCCTTCCACTTTTAGGAGGCTGCGGAAAACGGTTACGAGACATGACGAAACTCGCACTGACCACCGCATCTCACTTCGGGTCCCGGGGTCTCGCGAGGAAATCCACTGATCCGTGGCGCTTCCAGTTGGCCGAAATCACTTTTTCCGCAGTCTGCTAGCCGGGCGAGGGTTTCATGAACATCGAGGGTGGAATACAGCTCGCTGATCTGTGGAGTATCGTGCGCCGTCGTGCCAAGGTGATGGCTGCGACGTCGCTCGGGATCGCGCTCGCCATCTATTGGATCGCGATGGCGCTTCCGAATCAGTACGAGAGTTATGCGACCGTTTTCGTTACACCACAGACTGTCGATCCAGCGTTGGTTGCGGCCGGTGTTCCCGAGAGCGATCTCAACAATCGTCTGTACCTGATGACCGCGCAGATCTTGAGTCGTGGGAGGCTTTCGAAGATCATCTACGATCTGGACCTCTACGTCGATGAGTCCCAGTACATGGTGCGTGAGCAGATCATCGATATGATGCGCGATGATGTTGGCGTTGAGCCCGTGACCTCTGAACTCGGCCAGGGAGTGGGGCGCCGGCGCTCCGATGAGGAGATCAACCAGTTCAGGATCTCCTTCACCCATCGAGACGCCCAGATCGCGATGCAGGTTACCCAGCGGATTTCGAATGACTTCATCGAACAACACATCGAAAATCGGATCACGCTTTCACAAAAGAGCCTCGAGTTCATTGACGACGAACTCGCTCGGCTCGCAGCGCGAATTCGGAAAATCGAAGGGCGGATTGCTGAGGTCAAGAACGCGAACTCTGGCCGCTTGCCCGAAGATATGGTGACCACACAGCGCCGCTTGGAGCGCCTGGTGACCGACAGGGCGTTCGCCCAGCGCTCCCTCGCCGAGGCGATCAGCGACGAGGGCTTCTACCGCAGCCAGGTCAACAACGCTCCCGCCGCGATTGGAGAGATGACACCCGAAAACCGGCTCAAGGTTCTGGATCTGCTGATCGCGGAGTACCGCGCGAAGGGATTTACCGACAAGCATCCGGATGTTCTCAAGGTGAAATTGGAGATCGAAACGCTCGAGCAGGCCATCGCACGCGGCAAGGTCGAAAATGTCGGTGACGGTGATCGGGGCCTTAGCTACTCCCAGCAGAGCGCTGAGGCCGAGCGGCGACGCGCGGTGTTGCGCAAGGGGGCTGCCGAAGATGAAATCGCAAGACTCCAGGCGGCCGTGAGCGAGCTCCAGATGCAGCTGGCGCAGACGCCCGCAGTTGCCGAAATTCTTGACGGCCTGGAGCGCGAGTACCGCCACCTCTTCGACAGCTATCAGGATTTCAGCAACCGACAGCTCGAGGCGATGATTCAGGCTCAACTCGAGAGGCGTCAGCTCGGCGAACAGTTTCGCGTACTGGAGACCGCATTCATCGCGCCCGAGGCGGTTGCACCCAATCGCCTCCTGATCATGATTTTCGGATCCATCTTTGCGGTTGCGGTCGGGGTGGGTGCCGGAATCATGCGGGAGAGCCTGGACTTGTCGCTGCACAGTGCCCTCCAGCTCCAGACGGCCGTCTCGATTCCGGTTCTCGCGGCGATCCCGAAGATCCTGCTCGAGGCCGATCTCGCCGCGCTTCGCCGCAGCCGGATCAAGACTTCTCTGGGCGTTGCGTTCGTGACCTGCTTTGTGCTCGCGGGCGGCGCAGCGAACTATTTCTGGGTCAATGGCGTGCCGGCCTTTCTCAGCCGCGATTCGACCCTTGAAGAACCGGTCGCGGGTGAATCGGTCCCCCCTGAAACCCGCACAGCCGTGGGCGCGGGGGGATAGGCGCCCATGTATCGTGCATTTTACGGCCTGATCCATCCGCCGTTCGAGATGACGCCCGATCCCGCATTTCTCTATTTGGGTGAGACCCATCGGGAGGGGCTCGCCACCCTCGTCTACGGTGTGCGCTCCCGTAAGGGTTTCGTGATGCTCACGGGAGAGGTTGGAACAGGCAAGACGACCCTGCTCCACGCCCTGCTCGCACAACTCGATACGAGCACCGATTCCGCCTACATCTTCAATTCCTGCCTCGAGCCGCTCGATTTCTTCGAGCTGCTCTTTGATGACCTCGGGATCAAAGAGGTATGCACCAGCAAGGCGGGATACCTCCTGGCGCTGAATCACTATCTGATCGATCGCTTGAAGAAGGATCGGACGGTGCTCTTGATCATCGACGAAGCGCAGAATCTCTCTCCCGAGATGCTCGAGGAGGTCCGGCTGCTTTCCAATCTCGAAACGCCGAACTCCAAGCTGATTCAGATCCTGCTGGTCGGGCAACCGGAGCTCAGCGAGATGCTCGACCGTGATGACCTGCGCCAACTGCGGCAGCGCATCGTTTTGCGTCACGAGCTGAAGCCCTTCGATGCCGCCGAATTGGAGTTCTATGTCGAGGAGCGACTTCGACTCGCTGGGTACACGGGGAAGGGGATTTTCAAGCGCTCTGCGTTTCGCGAACTCTTCGCGGTTACGGGTGGCGTGCCTCGCCTCGTGAACGTGGTGTGTGATGGATCGCTCTTGACCGGTTACGGGCGCGATCAGCTTACCCTGGACGCAGAGATCGTCCGCGAAGTGGCGAACGATCTGCACTTGAACCAGGATCCAGCGACAGGCAAACCGAATGGTCGAGGCCGTGGCTCCCGCCAGCGGAAGCGCGGTTGGTTGGGCCTCTTTCGATGAGCCGGGAGAAGGCGCAGTAGATGGCCAAAGTATACGACGCTCTTCGGCGCGCCGAAGAAGACCGCAAGCGCTTGCTCGGCGACAAATCGAACCGGCCCGCACCGTTGGCAGTGGAGCCCGTCGGTCCCGCTGCGGAGCGCATCGATCGCAAACCAATCTGGAAGCGGGGCCGTAAAGCCTGGGCGCCCCGTCCCGGCCCCGATGGATCTGCGGATCTCAACAAGCGCCGAATCGCGCTGCTTCAGCCCGAGTCCTTCGTTGCCGAGCAGTTTCGCGCCCTGCGCGGCCGTATCGATGCGATTTCGAGCCAACACTCGATTGTGACAATTTCGATCATCAGTGCATTTCCGGGTGAAGGAAAAACGACGTGCGCGATCAATCTGGCGATCGTCACCAGCATGAGCTTGGGGCAGCGCGTTCTGTTGATCGACTGCGATCTGCGCCGGCCCAAGGTTCATCCCACGTTGGGGTTGAAGCCGAAGACCGGCCTCGCGGAGGTGCTCACGGGTGATTCCTCGCTCGATGAAGCGATTGTGTCCGCCGAAGGTGTGGCGTTGGATGTACTGCCGGTATGCGGCAGGCCCGCCAACCCCTCGGAGCTACTCAGCTCGCTCGAGATGGGCCGACTGATCGAAGAGGTTTCTGGCCGCTACGACCGCATCATCATCGATACGCCGGCCGCGCTCGGCCTGCCGGATGCGAAGATCGTGAGCGACTTTTGCGACGGCATCGTGATGGTCGTTCGAGCGGATACTACGACCCGATCGGATATCGAGGCGGTACTCGAGACCCTGGATCGAGAGCGGATCCTGGGGTTGTTGATCAACGGCGTTGATGTCGACCAAGGGCGCTACGGTTACGTGGGGTAGTGAAGCTACCTGATTGAGAAACCAACGGTCGCCACGTGAAGCGAGGAGCCAGGTATGTGGGGAGCGCTCGCTACGCTGGATCCTGGCCGGCACCCTTCGCGACGTTCGCTTGGGAGAAACCCACGGCGCGCGGCGCTTTGACTGAATTGACGAGTTGATGGACGCGTACCTCTACCTGATTCCACTCGCCGTCGCCTTTGGGGTTTCTGCCCTGATGACCCCCCTCGTGAAGCGATTGGCGATCTCCGTAGGGATCACCGATCACCCGAGCGAGCGTTCCATCAACCGCCGCCCCAACATGCCGCTTCTTGGAGGCATGGCGGTGGGATTGGGATTTGCGGTGGGGTTGGCTGTGGCGATCCGGCAGATCGAGCCGGTACTTCCCGCGGGTCATCTGTTTGCGCTGGCCTTGGGTGGAGCGCTCATGCTCGCGACTGGAATTTACGACGACCGTTTCGGAATGAACGCATGGGCAAAGTTTAGCGTGCAGATCGTTGCCGCTGTACTCGCCATCCGGTTTGGATACCAGATCGATCACTTCACGGAGCCGTTTTTCCACACCTCGTTCGTTCTTCCGATGTGGCTGAGTTGGGCCGTCACGATCCTCTGGATCGTCACCATTACGAATGCAATCAACCTGCTCGACGGCCTCGATGGGCTCGCGGTCGGTGTCGCTGCAATCATAGTCGCCACCCTGACTTTTCTTGCCGCCCAGGCCGGAGAGGCCTTCGGCGTCTGCATGGGTGTCGCAATGCTCGGTGCACTGCTCGGCTTCTTGCCGTTCAATTTTGCGCCCGCTCGGATTTTTCTCGGAGACACAGGAGCGCTCTTCATCGGATACGTCCTCTCGCTTCTCGCGCTCGAGGGCTACCGCCAGGTCACGCTGCTGACCTTCGTCGTGCTGGTTCTTGCTCTCGCCGTGCCGATTCTCGATACGACACTTTCGGTGGTCCGGCGCTTGCTAAATCGTTCGCGAATCTTCAACGCCGACCGCCTTCACATGCACCACCGCATGCTCGAATCCGTGGGGTCGGCGCGTAGCGCAGTGCTGCAGCTCTACATCCTCACCGCGGCCTTCTGCTTGATCTCCTTGGCATTCTTCAAGCTCGCGGGTTATATGGCGCTATTCTTTCTT
>JACZVU010000182.1 GCA_022572485.1 Myxococcales bacterium | reverse complement strand
GCTACGACGACGGCGGCTACTCGGGGGGCACGCTCGATCGCCCAGCGCTCGGACGAGTCCTCGAAGACATCGAGGCCGGGAAGATCGACACGATCGTCGTCTACAAGGTCGACCGCCTCACCCGCTCTCTCGCCGACTTCGCGAAGATCGTCGAGGTGCTCGACGCGCACGACGCATCGTTCGTATCCGTGACGCAGCAGTTCAATACGACGACCTCGATGGGGCGCCTTACGCTGAACATGCTGCTGTCGTTCGCGCAGTTCGAGCGCGAGGTGACCGGAGAACGGATCCGCGACAAGATCGCCGCCTCGAAGCGCAAGGGACTGTGGATGGGCGGTCATGTACCCCTCGGCTACGAGCCGGATGGCCGCACGCTCGTCATCAATGAGGCCGAAGCGGAGACTGTTCGCACGATCTTTCGGCTCTACCTCGAGCTCGGAACCGTTCGGAAGGTCAAGGAGGAGGCGGATCGCCTGGGGCTTAGCACTAAGCTCCGTGCGGGAAAAGGCAAGCGGATGGGTGGCGGGCGCCCTTTCAGCCGGGGCCATATCTATCATCTGCTGAGTAATCCGCTCTACGTCGGACGCATCGCACACCGGGGCGAGCATCACGAGGGGCGCCATCCTCCCATCATCGACCTCGAGACGTGGGAGGCCGTCCGAGCTCAGCTGGCATCGCAGACACCTCCCGCAGGCACGACGAAGCTGCGATCCAGCAGCCCGAGCCCTCTTCGAGGGAAGCTCTTTGACGAGGCAGGAATTCGACTGACACCACAGCACGCGGTCAAGAACAACAAGCGCTACCGGTACTACGTTTCACAGAGACTCACGTCGGGATGTGGCAACACGAATTCTTCTGCTGCGAATCAATGCTGGAGGTTACCAGCGCGAGAAATCGAGCGGTTCGTCTCCGAGGCCATCCAGAATCTTCTTTCCGACCAGGCGGAATTGACTCTCCGCGTGCGAGAGGTGGGCGTCGAGGGATCAAGAATTGCGGAAGTACTGATGAACGTCAGCCGTTGGGACGGAGACCCGCTGGAGCTGATCGACCGCGTTGATCTCGGCACCGAAGAGATCGCGATCGTTGTAGATCTCAGTGATCTACTCGGAGGCGAACCCACGAGGATCCGCCACACGGTTCCGACTACGATACGGCGCCGCGGAGTCGAGACACGGCTTGTCATCGGCGGCTTCCAGGGAGAGCCCAGAACCTATAGTTCGGATCCCGCCCTCATCAAGGCGATCGCCCGCAGCCGCCAGTGGTTCGACGATCTTGTGAGCGGCCGGGTCCTCTCTCTCGTCGAGATCGCGAAGGCCGAAGGCATCACAGACCGCTACGTCGGGCGCGTGCTGCCGCTCGCGTTTCTCGCACCAGACATCATCTCGTCGGTGGTCACCGGAACTCAACCCGTCCAATTGACGGCTGAAATGCTGACAAAGTGCATCGACCTCCCCTTGAATTGGGAAGATCAGAAGTCCCTGCTTGGCTTCAACCCCTAGGGCCCCTGTTCCCAGCGGTTTCGTCGCTCAGCAAGCAACCACGTTCGGCTGTATTGGCCGACGGTCAGGAGCGCTTCCGGCGCGAAACTGCGAGTTGCCTTGCGACACCAGTAACGCGAACACGATAGCCAACCATCTCTTCACTCAAGATCCGATTCTTCACGATGGTCTTGTGTGTCATCCGCTTCTTGAGATCGTGGATGAGTGCGAACCGCGGCAGCAAGAGACATCCGGCGAGCCAGCCAGCTTCCTCTTCCTGCTGTTTGTCACAGGAGAGAAAGGCGACGTCGCCGAGATGCTCGAGGCGGGACAAGCGGTGCTTGAGGAGGATGTGCGCGACCTCGTGGGCGACGTCGCTGTTTCGCCTTGCGTCGGACATCAAGGGGTTGGATACGATTCCATGACGATGATCGGGAAGCTCGAACGTGCACGCGAAGAACGCGTTGTCCTGAAGCCGCTTGAGCGCTCTTAGCTTTTCAATCTGGACGAGCTCGCCCGCTGAGCGAACGACACAGCCCACGTGTTCGGCGAGCGCAACAGCGTCCATACGATCCGGTCGAGAGAGTGGCCGGTGTCCCGAAAGTCCCTTCCCCGAGCCCCGACCTACCGGTGCCGAAGCCTCCGAATTTCCTGGCAGTCGAACCGGAAGGCGAGCCGTCCTACAAGTGACCGATTTCAAGTCGGCCCTCTCGACGATTCGTACGCCAAGGGTTCTGATATGACACGGTTTCACCGGTGGTATACGGCAGTGTGCCGCGTATGGCATCCCTGGGCTTGCTCCCGTGCCGGGCCCCGAGCGAAGCGATTCTCGGGCGAATCCGAACCGCCTGAATCGGCCGTAGAGACGATCGGTGCCAGTGGCGAGTTCGGGCGCAACGCTCACGCGTCTCCGCTTGGATGCGCCAGACCTCCTGGCCAAAACCCCGCGAAAGGGCGGGAAATTCTCGGCCAACTCGCCCCCCGGCTCAACGAACCCCGGAGACGCAGACTAGTTGGCGGAGCGAGTAGGATTCGAACTCGCAGTATTGCTCTACTGAGCCCTGCTCTTCGCTGGGGCGAATCGAGAGCGAATCCGAACCGCCCAACTTGGCAACAGAGAAAAACGTGGGCCGCGGCCTCTTTTAGGCGCGGAACCCGCAGTCTCCGGTGCGGATGCGCGAAGCCCCTCGCCCAAAACCCCGCGGAATCGCGGGATTTTCCCGGCCGCCTCGCGCTCTTACCGAAAAATCTCTGCGTCGGCAGACTAGGTGGCGGTGCGGCCAGTCGATCGCGAACCCGTCTCCCAGAGCGAGTTCCCTGATCTACAGGGAAAATACAGGGAATTCGCACGAAACTGGCTTCCGGGTGAGGCCGGATTCTCCAGTCCGAGCCCGTTTTGGGCCCCTACGGAGCTTATTTCCCTGAATTCGGTAACAGGGAAATTTCTGCCGACGAACAGGGAATTCTGCGACGCGAACAGCGAATGCCGCTCGTGATTGCCGAGACGTGATTCTCAGCCCCAACTTGGACGAGTGATCACGAGTCGCATCATCGGTTGTTTATTCGAGCCTCCCGGGGTCGTCGCATTCGGCCACTCTCGGCCGTGGACAGAATTGGGGAACACACAACTTCGGGATTCTGCCGACGTCCTCCGGCCCGCGCTCCCGTCCGGCGGCGTTGCTATCAATCACCCTCGCCCCGGGATCGCTGCGGTCACTCATCGGGGCCACGGTGAGCGGTTTCCTCGGCGTCAATCCAATCTTCCTCCTCGTAGGTCATGCCCCGACGGCCCGGAACCTTCCGCGTGGGACCCGGCCGGTAGAGGCCACAGGACTTGGGCCCATAGCAGAACGTCTCGAACCGGTAACGCTTCTGCTCGGGGTTCCAGTGGTCGACGACGATCTCGACCGGCATCCGAGCGCCCCAGATGCAGCTCGAACACGCGGCGGAGGCGTAGGTTCTCGTGGCGAGGCGGCGAGACCCACGCCCCCGGTAGACCTCGATGGGCGGCGCGATGCCCTGCCACGGTGGCGCTGACGTCGGCGACCCGTCGCTGGCTTCCACGACCACGCCAGCGACCTTGTAGAACTCGACAGGCTCGGTCCTGGTATCCACGACCGCCTGAGCGCGTCCGCTGGCCTGCTGCCCGACCTCGAAGCGGTGCTTTTCGTGAGCGGCCGGCCCGACGCCGATCCACGCCTCCCTGTGCTCTCCATCGATCGTTCCATGGACGCGGAGGGCATACCCAAGGTAGGTGTGGTGGCGCTCGTCGAAAGAGCGAAGGAGTCGGAAGCGCGGCTGAACCGACGTGATTTGGCCGCGCCAGTTGAGCTTCAACGTTCGATGCTCGGAGCGGCATCGACCTCGCGTCTGTTCGGCGTATGCGATGCGCGCCGTGCGGAGGACACCGAGGACCGGTGCGTTCCACCGTTTGGGCCCACTATGATCTCTTGCCGGGTGCGCTCTGTCTCTGAGGGGAGATGCGTTCTCACTCGATCACGTCCGGCGAAGTCTGCCAATCCCCGTAGTGTGCCAAAAGCGTGATTCTATACTTAAGAAACCCAAAGGCCCGGACCGCTATCACAGCTGCGTCTCATAACATTCTGGAGCGTGCCCGTTGCAATAGCAACGCCCGTGACCCTGTCTCCCCGATGCACACGCCGCACCCCGCTGCCCGATTGGCCTTCATCCGCATCTCGCGCGCAGTCTT
>JACZVU010000050.1 GCA_022572485.1 Myxococcales bacterium | reverse complement strand
ATTTGCGGGCGGGAGGCTAGCCGACTTCGCGCCGTTTCGTCGATGAGAGAATATTCAGCGATTCGCGGTATTTCGTGACCGTGCGGCGGGCGATGTCGATATTGGCGACCTTGAGCATTTCGGCAATTCGCTGGTCGGAAAGGGGGCGGCGTGGATCCTCAGCGGTGACCAACTTACGGATCCGCTCCTTGACACTCTCACTCGCCACGGGGTCTCCCAGAACCTGGTTGATTCTGGAGTTGAAGAAGAACTTCAATTCGAAGATTCCCTGGGGTGTATTGACATATTTCGCGGTCGTGACTCGGCTGACCGTCGACTCGTGCATCTCGATATCGTCTGCGACGTCGCGGAGATTGAGGGGCTTGAGGTGGTCAATGCCCCGCTCGAAGAACTCCCGCTGGTATTTGATGATGCTCTCCATCACCCGGTAGATGGTGCGCTGACGCTGATGGATGGACTTGATGAGCCAGAGCGCGGATCGAACCTTTTCCCGTACGTATTCCTTGGTGTCCTTCGAGGCGCCGTTTCCGCGCGAGAGAACGTCGCGGTAGAGGCCGCTGATCCGGAGCCGAGGCATCCCGTCATCGTTCAAGACGATGTGAAATTCATCATTGACCTTGTGAACGTAGATGTCGGGGATGATGTACGCGGGCTCGTCGCTCCCGAACGCGCGGCCCGGGCGCGGCTCGAGCTGGCCGATGGCTTCGGCAGCTGCGACGACTTCGGACACGCTGACACCGAGTGCTCGAGAAACCCCTCGGAAGTCGCGCTTGATGAGCGTGTCGAGACACTCTTCGAGAATGCGCATCACCAATGGATCGTTGATCTCGAGGGTTCGGGCTTGGGCGAGCAGACACTCTCTCAGATCCCGCGCGGCCACGCCGAGAGGATCCAACTCCTGAACCCGAGCCAGCGCGGATTCGACGATGGCTTCCGACATGCCGGATTGCCGGGCGAGTTCGCTGATCGTGGCCTGCAGGTAACCGCGCTCATCGAGATTGCCGATGATGAATCGAGCCGCGACTTCTTCCCCGATTGGCAACTCCATGAGCTGCAACTGCCACTTGAGGTGCTCGGCCAGTGTATCGCGACGGGTAAGGGTGGCATCGATCGAAGGCCGATCCTCGTCGCCACCGGAAACCGGTGATGTCTGCGGGTTTGAGTTGAGGTAATCCCGCCACTCCAGATCCGCAATTTTCTCAGCGTCCGTGAGTTCTTCGCTCGAATTCTGTGCGTCCGCTGCGACCGCCTCGTCGCCGGACCGCTCTTCGTCCGCAGCCGACTGCGACTCCGCTGCAGCCTCGTATTCCTCGGCCGGAACCTCGGATTCTTCGTCGGCCTCGGCAACCTCTTCGAGAACCGGGTTCTCCTGAAGCTCCTGCTGGACGAGGCCCACGAGCTCGAGCCGATTCAGCTGAAGCAACTTGATGGCCTGCTGCAGCTGCGGTGTCATCACCAGCTGCTGGGTCAGGCGCAATTGTTGTTTCAGCTCGATGACCATTCGCTCATTCCACTCGGCTATCCACGCGCTCCATCAGCGCTGGAAGCCCTCAAAGTTGGAAGTTCTCCCCGAGATAGATCCGCCGGACCTGTTCATCAGACGCGATCTCCTCGGGCGTTCCTCTCCGGATGATTTCTCCATCCTTGATGATGTAGGCGTGATCGCAAATCGACAGCGTCTCCCGGACGTTGTGATCCGTGATGATGACCCCGATCCCCCTGCTCTTGAGTTGCTCGATGATCTTCTGGATGTCGATGACCGCGATGGGGTCGATTCCCGCAAACGGTTCATCGAGCAGCATGAATTTCGGATCGAGCACCAGGGCGCGCGTAATCTCCACACGGCGTCTTTCTCCACCGGAAAGCGTGTCCGCCCTCAAATCTGCCTTTTCGGTCAGACCGAGTTCTGCCAAAAGCTCCCTCAGCCTTTCTCGCCGAACCGTTCGGTTGGGCTCCACGGTTTCGAGAATGGCGTTGATGTTGTCGGCGACGGAAAGCTTTCTAAAAATCGAGGGTTCCTGCGGGAGGTACGTGATGCCGAGGCGCGCCCGGCGGTACATCGGCAAATCCGTAATATCCAGCTCTCCAAGAAAGACCGCGCCCGAAGAGGGTTTCACGCCACCCGCCACCATGTTGAAGGTGGTGGTCTTGCCGGCGCCGTTCGGCCCCAAGAGCCCCACGACCTCGGCGGGCTTCACTTCCAAATCGACCGATCGAACCACTTCTCGTTGGCCGTAGCGTTTGGTCAGTGCGATTCCGATCAGCGAACTCACCGCTAGTGCCCTCCGGGCTTCCCGGAGCCGCCGTCGGTCGGCTCGGGGATGATGTTCACGGTGGCGTCTTCGATGCGAAGCGTCTGGTTCGCCAGATCAAACTCAATGCACTTGCCCCGCACCCGACTCGCGCCGCTC
Organism: Myxococcales bacterium; assembly: GCA_022572485.1. The sequence goes on along the minus strand of JACZVU010000050.1, from coordinate 12,876 downwards.
CGGAGTTCCGCGTGACCGCAACAGAGCAGCAACTCCTCGGCCCGCTGAAAGGTTCCCTTGTCGCAGCGCGCTTCCTGGTTGCCCTGAATGATGCGGACCGAACCCTGAGCGACCAATCGGCTCGGCTCGCTCGCCCCCTTGGGGTAGTCGGCCGTCAGTCGGTCGGAGGTCATCGTGAGATCGCCTTGAACGACGTTCACATCACCACTGAACACGAGTCTCCGGTTCCCGTTGACCTCCGTGGCCTCGAGGGTTCTCGATTTGATCGAGATCGGCGAGGAGCCGTCGAAGACGCGCAGGCTGCGGCCCGAACCCGCTGCGCGGCGGGCGGCGGGCGGCGGCGCGCGATCCGCGGGGCCGACGAGGCCGAGAACGCCCGCGATCACCCGATCGGCCAGCTTCGCAACCGCTGACGTCGCCTGATCGCTGCGCGCGATTTCAGCGATGTAGCTGTCGACCACGGCCCCCGAGGTTGCCGAGAGCAGTTGCACGTCAATGCTGAAGCGATTTCCGAGCTGAGTGGTCCTGCCCACCACGACGCCGTCCACCGCGGCTGCTGCGGCCCACGCCCGGGCGGCGCTCGCTTCGAGCTGCGCGGTCGCGGGGGCCCCGAGCTGTTCGGGGCCAACGATCCGTCCGACTCCGCGGGCTCCGAGCAGGTCGGCGAGGAGCGTCGCAAAGTCGGGCACCTCAGCACCGGACGGGCCCGCCACTTCGAACGGAGCCACACCGATTCGCACGCGGGCAACTTCGGCGGCGGGTTCGTCTTCGACTCCGGACAGGTCGTCCGCGATGGCTGCATCGAGAGCGGGCAGCGAAAGCAACAGCGCCAGGCCGAAGTAGGCAGTCCAGCCTCTCAATGGGCCTGCTCCATCACGACATTTCCGAGCAACTCGAAACGGCGCTCTTCGATGTGGTAGCGAAAACCATCTCCGCGAAACGTGATGCCACCATCGACCATGGTGACCGGCGCGTCTGTATGAAGCATCGAAGACGCGTGCTCGTAGCGGACCCAGGGCGCGCTGTAGCGCTGCCCATTCCCGGTGATGCCCTTCACGTTTCCGATCGCGGTAAAATCGTTCGTCTCGATGTTGAGTTCGGCTCGATCGCATCGCATCTGGAAACTCTCGCCCTTCTTGTCGTCCGAAACCTGCGCCCGTACGACTTCCAGATCTACCAGGCCCGAGTCCGGGTGAAAGAATGCGGTGTCGGCGTGCAGCACCAGTTCACCCTGATCTCCTCGGCTCCCAACGAAGGTCATGCCCGAAACCCGAAAGGCGGGAGACTCTTCGGCGCTGGAAAGAGCGGCTACCCAAATGCCACTCACCACGAGCGCGAGCACCTGAGCAAAGCTGAAATTGCGCATTAGGAGCGGTTCCACCCCGCGCGTTTCGGGGGCCGCGGTGGAAGCCATCCGTGAGAAGCAGATAGGGCGCGTGAAACCATGCAACAACCATACCAATGGCGAGTTACAAGTACAAGCAAACTTTCATCGCAAAGTAAGGCGGCGGGCGCGCCGCGAGTCAGTCTCGTTGACCCGACAGCGTCTTGAACGGCTCGTAGCTGCCAATCCAGTGGAGCGGGCGGAAGATCAGGGTATTGAGAATCACGCCGACCGGATGAAAGACGTAGGCGACGATGCGGAGGGGATGGCCTGCGTAGGTTTCGTCGTATTCCTCGGCGGCGGCAGGCGAAGCGGCGGCCAACATTGTGAGCGCCGCCACTGCGGCGAGCAAGCGCGTCACGCCGCTGCGACGCGATCCGCGACGGCTCTCTCCACTCCGGTACCCAGCGGTCGATTCCATCTACTTGCCTCCAATCCATTCGCACCCTGGATTGTCGGCCTTACCGCCGCCAAGATCAAGCTCGGTTTGACAGCGCAGCTCGGGGCGGCGGCCGCGCCCGGACTTCGTCGTGCAACCGGTCTCGATTACGCTCGAACGCGCCCCGTGAGCTCACTAACCCGCCGCGAGAGGGTTTGACAGATTCCGATCGCGATCGCCGGCAACTCCTCCATCAGGCGCAGCAGGTCGTCGCGGCCCAGGCAGAGAAACCGCACCGGGGTCGTGGTCGTGATCGTGGCGGTTCGGTTTTCGCCCTCCAGGACGGCAATTTCTCCGAAGAAACTCTTGGGCCCCTGTTCGCGCAGCAGCATTTCTCCACGCGTAACCCGTACCTGTCCTTCCACGATCAGGTAGAGGCAATCTCCGGGCTCGCCCTCCCGAACGACGATCGTTCCAGCACCGTGCTGCTCTTCGCGAACCTCGTTCGCAAGATCCATGAGCTGGCGGATCGTCAAACCCTCGAACAGCGGCAGGCTCTTCAGGTGAAGCGCAATCTCAACCGGGCTCAGCACCTTCCGATGATCCTCTACATCCTCCGCGCTGGCCAGATGACCCTCTGTTTCGATCGATTCCAACAGCGTTTTAGCCACCAGCATGCGGGTGAGTCCATCGGGCTCCTCGAGCAGCGCGAGGGTCGCCTGGCGCACGTCCGGCACCGGGACTCCGAGCGAGGCCGCCGCGGAGCGCGCGCGCAGCTCCAGCGGCCGATCCCCCATCAATGGCATCAACTCGGCCTTCTCATGAGGCCCGAGCAACGCATCCAACGCTTCGAACAGCATCGCGTTGATGCCGGCGCCGCCGCCGCGCTTGAGCCGCTCTCCCAACTCCGCGATACGGTCCTCGTCGTAAATCGCGGCGAGGAGCAAGAGCGCGGTGTGCAATGCCTCATCGGTGCGCTCGCGCAGGCGCTGGAGAACGATTGCTGCGGCGAACTCTTGGCTGAGCGCGTACCGGTGGATCAATTTGCGCCGGACCGATTCGAGTTCGCGCTCGTAGAGACCGCGGAGCGTCGCGCGCTCCACGTGGAGCCGACGCAAGATCGGAAGGATCGCATCACGCGTGCGGCGCTTGCCAAACGAGAGTTCGACGAGCAGTACGTCGGCCACTTCCGAACCCAATGCGATCAAGCCCTCTCGCGCCGCATCCCGAACCGTACGAAGACACGGCCCGCCATCGACGGCAACCTGCTCGACCATCCAGGGAGCCTGATCGACGATTCCCGCGTATCCGCAGAAACGCAAAATCGCGGCGCGCAAGCGCGGATCTGCGGCATCTCGGTACTTGAGCACGCGCGAGCGAGCGAGCGCAGCTGCCGCGCCATGTCGACGCGCAACTTCGGCGACCGCCTCGGTGGCGCGCACCCGAGCGCTTTCGAGATCGATCAATCGAGAGAGCCGCTCGAGGTCGCGCTCCCACTCTGGCCCGGGTTCCGAGCAGAGCAGACGGACCCGGAGTTCTTCGAGCGCGATCCGTCGTTCGACGAGATCCTCACCCGCGATTGCCCGATCGAGAGCCTCAGAAAGATCTCCGATCGCATCGACCGGGTGGCCGCGCCTGTCGAGAGCCACGGCAGCGGCAAGGCGCACCCCCGCTGACGCATCCGCGAGCGCATTCTCGAGAACCGGGAGCGCCTCGTCACCCGGAGTCAGCCGGCCATAGGCCTGCACGACATCCGCTCGATCCCGGTCGCTCAGCCCGGCGGATCCCGCGAGCAGGTTCTCGAGATCCTCGGAAGCCTGGCGACTCGACACCGGTTCGGTCACAGTGCGCTCGAGTACGCGATCGAGGGCGCCGATGAGCAACGACCGCGTCGACTCGGGTGCAGCCCTTGCCGCTTTGGCGAGGGCGCTCGCGGCGTCCGCAGGCTGCGCTTCCGAAACCAGTTCGATCGCGGGCCGCGGGTCCGTGCTCACGAGGTGCGTCGACAGAACCCGCACCGTATTCGGATCGATCATCTCCGAGATGTTCAGGTCGTCTCCGTAACGGGTGCGCCGGGTCGCGGCGCGCAGGAGCAGTGCGGGGTAGCTGCGCCAGAGGGAGATCGAAGTCACGAGCCACGCCAGCGCAATCGGAATTGCGACGTAGCCCACGGCGACCGCACTCGCGAAATGAACCGCTGCGAGACTGAGAATGTTCCCGATCGCACCGCCAGCCCGCTTGACCGGGCCCTCGAGCAACCCCGTGGCCCGCGACCGCTCTCGTTCGGGAAAGAGATTGAAGAGAATTCGCATCGCCGGGTCGTGGATGGCGCTGTCCTGCAGCTTCGTCCCCGCGAAAGCGCCGACACCCGCCATCAAGTTGAGTCGGATGCTCATGCCGCAAAAACCGATCAAATAGACGATCGGCGAAAGCACGATCGACAGGGGAATTCCGATTCGCTTGAAGAGGTTCGCCGTGACCATGAGCTGAGCCGCGAGCACACCGACGTTGATCCAGCCCCGGAACTGGGCGAACAGAGCGAGCAGGCCCTCTTCGCCGGCTGCCGCCTGATCGGCCACGTATTGAAACTGGAAGTACAACATCGGACCGAGCAAACCGCTGGCCACCGCACCGATGAAGAGGAATTGAAAGAGCTGATTTTCCGACCACAGCGTGCGAAAGGAAACCTCGGTCACGATGCCGCGAGAAGCGCTCGAATTCCGCTTGGGGCCACTCGACGACCCTCGGTCGAGACGCCTCGGCAGGATCCGCTCCAACGGAAGCGTGAGCAGCCCGCTCAGCGCAAACGCAGCTGCGCTGACCGGGAGCAAGGCGTCTATTCCAATCGCACGGCCAATTGGATCGGAGGCAAAGCTCCCGACAATACTGCCCAGTGTGTACCCACCCATCATCGGCGCAAACAGCCGCTTCGCCTGGCGGCCGTCCAGCAGATCGCCCATTGCGAGCCAATAGGCGAGCAGAGCAATCGACTGAAACTGCTTCGAAGCGAGAATCAAGAGAACGAACGCGCTGATGGCATCGGTCCTGACGAGGTACCAGAGGGGCAGGAGAAGCAGCGCCAAACTGAAGAAGACCCGTGGCAGCAGGCGGGGCCGGTTTGAACGGGCCGCCAGGCGCCCCGCAACGTAGGTCGTTCCGACCAGTAAAATGGAGTTGAGCAGGTAAGCGAGCGGAAGGTAATCGACACCAACGCGCTTGAGGAACAACGTCTCCGACACGTTTTTGACAGACACGTCTGCCCAGCCGACAAGAGCGAGTGCCGCGGCTCCCCAGAAGAACAAGCGCCCCTCACCGGGCTCGATGCCAAGCTTTCGCACCACCGCGCCCCTCCCTGGGTCGAGTGCACGATATCACGAGACGCAGAATGGCTGCGTCAAAGCATCGAAAGGGGCGCCTTCGGAATCGATTTGCCGTTATCCTGCGCGGCATGCCTGAACAAACCCGACCCCTCTCTTGGCTCCCCCTGCTGCTTGCGCCGCTTGCACTGAGCCTTTCGCTCTCCCCCGCCGCTGCGTCACAGATGCCGGAAGCGAGCGAACTCCAGCGCTGGATTCGAGAGATGAAGGATTCTCCGAAAGGCCCCTTTCAGGGGATCCGCTGGTTTTGTGCAGACGGATCTGTTCAACCCCCGAAGGCCTATGCGTGCTCGGGGCGCGGCGGCGGCATCCAGCACGGTCTCTGGAGCGAGCGCGTACAACGCATGCGCGCTGACGGCTACACGATCGCCAATCTGCTCGCGCCAATTCAAGCCGACGAATTCACGGGAAAGGACGCAGACCTCGACGCCCTGAAGCAGATCTTGATCGAGAAGTTCCTGATTCAAGCGGACGACGGTTGGATCTTCCGCGGAGCGCGCTCCTACCGAGGTGCATTCCAGGCCGAGGACGAAGAGGCCGCCGCAACCGCGAGTCTGCTCGCGATGGCCGCGGACCCGATCTGGCGCAGCCCCGCCCGTTACGCACTGATGAGAGAGGCGGTCCAGTGGTTTCCACGCGCATCCCAATCGACAACAGCGACAAAGGTTCGGCAACTCGCGGTCGTAATCGCCGACAAAGACGCGTCGTTCGCCAAACTACGCGCCAAGATCCACAACGCGCCAGGCGCCAGTGACGCGAAGAGCGTCCGAAAATACGCGCAGGCCAGCGGCAAAGCGGCGCTGGCCGCCGAGTACGAGAAGATCGCCGCGGCAATCGACGACCTGTACGCCACGCGCGGCGCCACCGATGCGCTGTTGGCGATCGCAGACGAGACGAAAGACCCGGATGCAAACCGCAAGCTCCGCGCCGCCGCGGCAGAACTCCGCGACGCCGCGAAGCCCACAGTGCGTTTCGAGATCGCCTCGCGCCTGCTGCGCGAGTTGCGCGACCGCATCCCAAACTCCGCGAGCGCAGCAGGCGTGATCGCATTGCTTCGTGGCAGCATCGTCATCGAGGGGGGCGCCTTCGCGGCGGGCAGCGCGATCCTCATGGAGCTGGATTCCAGCACGCGCATCCAGCGGCTGCGTTGGCTCGAGCAGGCGGGCTCCGCGCTCTACGGGGTCGGCTTCATCAGCGACCGCCACCTGCGGGAGCTGCGTTCGAGCGTCGAACGCAGCCGATCGAACGCCTCACTCACCGTCGACGATTACCGGGAAGAGCTGCGCTACCTCGCACGGGCGCCGGAGTGGGCGGCTCGATGGCTCGCGTTCAACTTTTCGATCCCCATTGCAAAACTCTCGACGATCGAGCCGCTCGCACACCTCTATACCCAGGATCGAATGCGCGGCAGCCCCCTGCTCTTTTACGGAGCCGTGATCGATAGCATGGTTCTCGACGCCAACCGGCTCGCGGGAATCGAGCATGAACTCTTCGGCAAGAAGATCGGGGCGGGCCTGCGCGCGCTCAATCCGGGCCTCTCGCGTGGCGTGCTGCGGGAGGCCACCGGTGGCGACTACGAGCGAGACGGCATCTATCTCTTGCCTGAAACCATCTCCGATCTGCCGCTGGTTTCGGGGATTCTCACACTCGGCGAAGGCAACTCGCTGTCTCACATCCAGCTACTCGCGCGCAACCTTGGCGTACCCAACGTCGTGGTGGGAGCGGAACTCCTACCCACCGTTCGCAAGCACGTCGGCACGCGATCGGTCCTCGCGGTCAGCCCCAACGGCGTCGTGCAACTCAGCGCAGACGGCCCGCGTTGGGATGCGGTATTCGGCGCGAACGCAGCGATGGGCGGTTCCTGGGTGATTCGGCCCGACCTCGAGAAGCTCGATCTCGAGCGCACCGAGATGATCCCGCTCGCCCGGCTGCGCGCAACCGATTCGGGGCGATCCTCGGGCCCCAAGGGCGCCAATCTCGGGGAACTCAAGCATTACTTCGGCGACGCGGTACCACCGGGATTCGTCATCCCCTTCGCGGCGTTCAAGAAGGTGCTCGATCAGCCGATCGAACCCGGCGGCCCGGCGGTCTTCGAGTGGATGAAGCAGCGCTACGATGCGATCGCCAAACTGGACAGCGATCCCGCGCTCCAGCAAGAGGCTGTCCACGCGTTTCTCGCCAAGCTGCGCGACTGGATCGAGACGTGCGACCCCGGGCCGGAGTTCCGATCTCAATTGCGCGAGGCCCTCGAGGAAAACTTCCGCGCCGATGGCAGCTACGGCGTATTCATCCGCAGCGACACCAATGTCGAGGACTTGCCCGGCTTCACGGGTGCGGGGCTCAATCTCACAGTGCCCAACGTGGTCGGTTACGAAAACATTCTTCAGGCAATCCAGAAGGTTTGGGCTTCACCCTTCGAGGATCGTTCGTATGGTTGGCGACAGCGCAACATGACCCACCCCGAGTACGTCTTTCCCGCAGTCGTCGTGCAATACAGCTTTCAGGCCGAAAAATCGGGCGTGATGGTCACCGCTGATCTCGAAACCGGAGATCCGAACATTTTGACCGTGGCGGTCAACGAAGGCGTCGGCGGCGCCGTCGAGGGCCAGGCCGCCGAGTCGCTGAAGATCGACATCCGCACGGGCGAGGTGAGGTTCCTCGCCCAGGCGACTGCGCCGCTTCGCACGCAGCTTCCGCTCAGCGGCGGGATTTCAAAGCTGCCCGCCAGTGGAACGAATCGGGTTCTCCAGCCGGGCGAGATCGAACAGCTGATCGCGATTTCCAGGAGCGTCACTGTTTTCCCGACCTTGCGGGACGACGAGGGCAATCTGCTGCCCGCCGACATCGAGTTCGCGTTCAAGGACGGCAAGCTCGCCCTGCTCCAGATTCGACCTTTCGTCGAAAACAAGAGCGCCCAGCGCAACCAATACCTGAGCGGGCTCGATGCGGGACTCCAGCGGCGCAGCTCCGCGCGCGTCGATCTCTCCGGAGTCCCGAAGGAGCCTTCGCCCTGAAGACTTCGACCTTCACCACGTTCGCATTCGCGCTCTTCGCATTCCCGCACCTTGCGCTCAGCTATCCCCTCGACGCCTACGAGCAGACCGGGATCCTACGCCTGGAAGCCTATCGGCTCGCCCAGACCGGGAAGATCCGCGGGCGGCTGCTCCCGCCCGGAGCGCGGCTCAAAAGCGAAGACATTCGACTGCGGTTGATCGACTACCCGGATTTCGAGATCCCCGCTCCGGACGCCGCACTCAGCACCTCGATCCAGGAGCTTCTCGGCGAAGATGCCGACGCCTACGCAATCGCCGTACTGGACCTCACGGACCCCGCGCACCCGCGCTACGCGGCGCACAACGCGGAGCAGAACCAGAACCCCGGCAGCGTCGGCAAGCTGATGGTGGGACTCGCTTGGTTTCAGGCCCTTGCCGACGTCTACCCCGATGACACCCAGGCACGCGATGCGCTGTTGAAGAATACGCACCACGTTGCGGACGCGTTCATCCGCTCGGACAGCCACAAGGTTCCGTTCTGGAAGCCAGGGGATGGCGCAGTCGAGTACCGCCCGATTCACGAGGGCGACGATGGAAATCTCTGGACCTGGCTCGATTGGATGATGTCGAGCAGCTCCAATGCCGCGGCCAGTACGGTGATGTCCCAGCTCGTGCTGCTCTCGCACTTCGGCGCCGAATACCCCGTCTCTCCCGAAACCGCCGCAACGTTTTTCACGGACACTCCAAAATCGAAGCTCTCGAGCATCTACACCAAGGCGATTCAGAGCCCGCTCACCCGCAACGGCCTCGACGTCACCAAACTCCGCCAGGGGAGTTTCTTCACAAGGGTGGGAAAGGAGCGCATCCCGGGCACCAACAGCGTGGCGACGCCACTCGAACTCTTGCGCTTCATCATCAAGATGGAAATGGGAACGCTGATCGACTCTTACTCGAGCCTCGCCATCAAGCGCTTGATCTATCTCTCGGAAGGCCGCATTCGCTACGCGACGTCACCCGCCCTGCGCCGGGCGGCGCTCTACTTCAAATCCGGATCACTGTATAGCTGCAAGAAAGAAGTTGATTTCACTTGTGGAAAATACAGAGGAAACGTGAGAAATTACTTGAACTCCATCACGATGGTCGAAACCGACGAACCCGGGCGCAGGTTGCAGTACATCGTGGTTCTACTGTCGAACGTCCTGCGCAAGGACTCGGCCCAGATCCACAAGCAGCTCGCGACCGAGATTCACCAGATCATGGAGCGCGACCACCCGCCCCGCGAAGTTTCGCCCGACCGCAATCCGACAATGAATGGCGGATCGGACGAAGCCGCAATCCAGCGCGCCATCGATGAGACCCACCCGGGGAAGAGCGTCGCGGCGATCGGCGAAATCGATTTCGACGAGTAACCGTCAGCGAACAGTCTGGTTCGCGCCAGCCGGCCGATGATCCACCACCGATCCGTCACGAACGAGCAAAGCGTCGAGCTTGGTGATGATGCGCCCGAGCCATTGCGGTCCCGTCGCGTTGTTGCTCAGCGCGACAGCGATGTAGCGATGCCCGTCCCGCTCGACGAGAACGCTATCCGAATGGTAGGTGGCCCAGGAGCCCGACTTGCGCGAAACGGCGGCGTCGGGATCGATCTGCTGGAGCGCTCGCACAAACTTGTGGTCTAGCTCGCTGTTCGCGAGGATCTCCCGCATCTTCCGGCTGTGCTCGGGCGTCACGAGCTTGTCCGTCGCCAGCAAGTAGTAGAAGCGAGCCACCTGCATGGCGGTCGCGCCATGCGAGAGGTTGTGAAGCGGGTCTCGGCGCCACAAGCCGGCCCTCGCATAATCCTTCCCGACCCAAAGCCCGCCGTTGCGTTCCGGATCGTAGAGGCGATACCGCGGCGAGAGCAGCACCCGGGCGATGTACTCCTTGCCTATCTTGTGCATCATTTCCGTCGCATCGCGATTGGAGGACGCCTTGATCATCCGACCCAGGCTGTACTCGGTGGCCTCATCGAGAATCATCTTTCCCTGGGCGATCTTCTCGAAGGCCGCCAGTAGAACCGCGATCTTCGGGAGGCTGGCGGCGTACATCATCACGTCGCCATTCACTGAAGCCATCCGGGGCGCGCCCGGATGCGACAGATCAATCAGCACCACACTGAGTCGTCGTTCGCTCGCTTCGTCCTCTAGCCCCAGATCGACCAATACTTGCTCGACGCTTTTTTGCAGCGCATCGTCGTGATAGTCCCAAAGCGGCGCGTTGTCTTCGAAGCGAGCAATGCCATCGAGTTCCATCAACTCCTTGATGCTCGCCGTCTCGATCACATCCCAATAAGCGTCCCCGACGCCTTCGAGGTCATCGGCGCTTGCAGCAGGCGGCAAGAGGAGGGCAAGAGCTCCGATCAGCCAGCATGACACCACCGCTAACCGCCCCCTGGCGCGGCATTCGCTTCCGTCATCTTTCGGTGTTCTCGAACAAGCACGATCGCGGCGCTCAGCCAAATCAGCACCAGTACCACATTGAACGCGAAGTAATCCTGCTTGGAGAGGGCGAGTACGCTCGTGCCAAGCCACACGGTCGCCGCAGCAAGGCCGTCGCCCATGCGCACAAAGATGGTATCGATCGCCGGCTTGCATTTGAACTTCATCTCGGTCGTCGTGGGGAGCCAGAGCACGTGCCTCGCTGTGTTGTTGATCGAATAATCGGTCGAATTTTCGGCGATCTTCATCATTTTGATCACGATGAGAACGGGCACGAGCGCCATCACCGCATAGGATATCAGGGAAATGATCGGCAGCATCAGCAAGATCACCCCGAAGCCGCCGAATTTAAGCAGCCGAGAGGCGACGAGTGCTTGGAGGACGAGCGCGACCGCGTTCACCCAAGTGTAGAAGTTGCCGTAAAAAGCCGCTACGCCATCCTTCGTATAGGCTTCGATCGCCTCCGGATCGCTGATGCCATTTTCAGCCACCTCCGATTGCAGGAACTCCACGATGACGCTGTAGAGGAGATTCTCGCCATTGGTGTTGACCCAGTTCAACAGCATCGTGATCGCGGCGGCAGCGATCAAGAATCGGCTGCTCGCGATCATCGCGAGCCCGCCGCGCGGCTTCGGCTTCACGGGGGGGGGTGCCGCCTCGCCACCTGGAACAACCGGCTTCGGCGTCTGCTCTCGGGTATCCACGATGCGGGTCAGGATGATCGAAACGGCCAAAGGCACTAGGGCCGCGAGCAGCAGCACGTCAGCGCCGAACTCCGCCCCCTTGACCATCGGCGCCACGACCGAAGACCCAAACGCCGCACCGCCGGTAGCCCCAATCGCGATCACCGGCAACAGGCGCCGACCCCGCTCGTCGGTGTAGATGTCCGCAGCGAAGGTCCAGAATTGCGCGATGACGAACAATCCGAACATGGACACCCAAACGTAGAATGCGAGCGCACTTCCCGGGATGGCATCGAACGAACCGCCTGGACGCCAAAGGAAGAAGAGCACCAGATTGGACATGCAGAACAGGGTGGCCCGGGTAATCAACGTGCTGCGATGCATGCGATCCGAGAGCCGCCCATACCACCAGACAACCGGAAGCAACAGGAGACCTTGAATGAAAGCCGCGGAGGCCTTGATCAGGATCGGCGACAACCCCATCACGTCCGTGACGGATAGCCAGGCCTCCCGCAGGGGCTTGACGAAGTAATAGGCGCAGAGCAACAGGAATACGTTGACGAACATGAGGAGCGCGGTGACGCCCTCACCGGGGCGAACATCGGTGAAAAGGCGGCACACGAATCGCACGAGTCGCAAAAGCCGCATAGTCGTTGGCATTCCTCGAAAAAGGCTTCGCCGGATGCTCCCACTGTAGTATCGCGCTCTAAAGGAATCGAGCAGAGCGCCGAACCTCGCAGAGCAGGCCTCAAGCACTCCGCTGCGTCCATCGATACGAGAGGTCCGGAATCCAAATCGGTGTAGAGGGGTGGGGTGCGAATTGCGCTGACGTCAGAAGGAACTCGCGGTGATATTGATCCGCTGCTCTCACTCGCGGAGCGATTCCGAGAGCGCGGACACGAGGCTTTTCTCTGCGCTTCTCCAGATTTCGAAAAAGACGCGGCGGCAAGGCAGCTGGAATTTTACGCCATCGGGCGCAGCGTCCGAGAATTCATGGGCGAGCAAGCCCAAGCGGTGGCGCAGGGTGGCGTTGCGCTGCTGCGCTCGGTTCGGAAATACCTCGCAATCGCGCTCACCGATCAGTTCGAGCAGCTGCCCAAAGCGGCCCGGGGTGCGGATCTGATCATCGGCGCTGGCGTGCAGGCTGCGGCGGCCTCGACGGCCGAGCTCTACAACATTCCCTACCGCTACGTCGTCTACTGTCCAACCTTGCTTCCCTCTCCCGAGCACCCACCGGTATTCTTTCCGCTTCCGCGATCAACACCCTGGTTCAACCGGAGGCTCTGGAACCTCACCCGCATTGCGCTCAACCGCGGAATGCGGCCAGCCCTCAATAAACACCGGAACGCAATGGGGTTGGCGCCGGTCTCGGATCTCCTGGATCACCTGCTGTCGACGCGTCCGGTCGTCGCCGCGGATCCGCTGCTGGGTGTGCTTCCATCGCGCTGCTCCCTGCCCTTCGATCACATCCCATGCCTCCACCCTTTTGACGTCAATCCCCTACCGACCCAATTGGAGGCGTTTCTCGATTCGGGATCGCCGCCGGTCTATATCGGCTTCGGCGGCATGACGGACCCGGATCCCGC
>JACZVU010000049.1 GCA_022572485.1 Myxococcales bacterium | reverse complement strand
AACGTGCATCCGATGACGGCTGAAATGGCGTTGTCGCTAGGCCAGGCCATCGCGCGGATTTTTCCCGCGGACGCTGCCAAGCACCGCCGTATCATCATCGGGAAGGACACTCGGTTGTCTGGCTATCTCTTCGAAGACGCGCTGGCGGCGGGAATCTGTTCAATGGGCGTGGACGTGATTCAGGTGGGCCCGATGCCAACGCCAGGCATGGCATTTCTGACCGTAGACATGCGCTGCCAGGCCGGAGTGATGATTTCGGCCAGCCACAATCCGTACCGCGACAACGGGATCAAGTTCTTTTCGAGCGACGGTTACAAATTGCCCGATGCGGTCGAGCGCCGAATTGAATCCTTGATTGCCTCGGGAGAGCTTTCGGGACTCTGCGCGCCGGCCGAAGAGATCGGGCGCGCGCGCCGCATCGAAGACGTCGCTGGGCGATACGTGGTCTTCCTGAAGAAAACGTTTCCCATGGACCTGTCGCTCGACGGCATGCGTGTGGTCCTCGACTGCGCGAACGGTGCCTCCTACGTGGTCGGCCCGACGGTGCTGGAAGAACTCGGCGCAGAGATCTTTTCGATGGGTGTGTCGCCTAATGGGCGCAACATCAATGAGGGTTGCGGTTCGCTCTATCCCGAGAAGGTGGCTGAAAAGGTCGATGAGGTTCGCGCAGAGGTGGGTATCGCGCTCGATGGGGACGCCGATCGCGTGGTGATGGTCGACGAGAAGGGCGTAATTCTCGACGGCGATCAACTGATCGCACTCTGCGCCCGGGACATGGTGGAACGCGGCGTACTGCGCGGTGGCCAGGTCGTCGCAACCGTGATGAGCAATCTCGGCCTTGAAAAGGCTCTCGAAGAATTAGGCGTCGGGCTGCTCCGAACCCAGGTGGGCGATCGCTATGTCGTGGATGCCATGCGCGAGGGTGGATTCAATCTAGGGGGCGAGCAGTCGGGCCACATCGTCTTCTTGGACCATAACACCAGCGGGGACGGGCTGATCACAGCGCTTCAGGTGCTCGCGATCATGCTGCGCAAAGAGCGTGCGCTCTCCGAATTGGTGACCGATTTCGTTCGCTATCCGCAAATACTCGTGAACGTTCGGGTCACGGAAAAGAAGCCTCTCGAGAGTCTTCCGGGGTTTTCGAAATTGGTCAAAAAAATCGAAAACGCGCTGGACGGCCACGGGCGTGTGCTGGTTCGCTACAGCGGAACCGAGCCGAAGGCGCGCATCATGATAGAAGGCGACGACGAAAAGCAGATTGGTGAGTACGCGCACGACCTCGCCGAGGCGCTGCGTCGCGACCTGGGAGGGTGATCCGATTCGCCGTTTGGTTCTCGCTTTAGATGCGTTGATGGATTTCCGCGATGCGACCCACAGCGGAGACATCGGTGTGGCGGCTGCCGTAACGCTCGCGGAACTCGCCGGTGTCGACGCGGTCCGCCTTGGCATCGATGACGAACTGAAGCCCGTCTCCGAGAGCGACGTACTGGACGCGCGCAGGGTGGCGCGGCGTTTCGAGCTGCGCATGACCGCCAATCCTGGCCTCTTGAAAGTCGCACTCGAAGCGCGACCCGATCGGGTGTTGCTCACCGCGAGCGCCCGCGATGCTGGTTGGGCAGGGGGCCCGCTGGATCTTCGCGCTGGCGTCCAAGCCTTGGCGCCCGTGATGCGCGGACTTCAAGAGGCGGGAATTCCCGTGTCGCTTCGGGTGCACCCGAAACTCGACGCCGTCAAGGTGGCTCACGCGGAGCGCGCAACCGGAGTTGAATTCTATACCGGCGCGATTCTCGATCTGCCCCAACCCGAGCGTAAGGCAGAACTCGAATCTCTCGCTGACGCGGTTCGGCTGGCCGCCAAATTGCGGTTGCGAATCGCCATCGGTGGCGGGCTCGGCTACGCAACGGTTTCAGAAGTACTAGAGGGTGTACCGGCTACGGAGTGTGTCGCGGTTGGTCGGGCCGCGATATCACGGGCGCTCCTGGTGGGCTTGGATCGAGCGATCCGAGATTTGAGGGCCGCCGTCCAGTGATCGTTGGTGTGGGGATCGAACTCGTTGATAGGGAGCGATTCGAATCTCTTCTCGATCGATACGGCGATCGATTGCGAGACAGGCTGTTTACCGATGGCGAACGCGAGTACGCGGCCCGCAAGCAGCGGGGTGGCGAAAGCCTGGCGGTCCGCTTTGCGGCCAAGCTCGCCGCCAGGCGCGCGTTGCGCGCGAGTGCGCTGCGTTGGCGCGACATCGAAGTAATCCGAAACCGCCAGGGGCCGCCAACGCTTCGTCTGACGGGTGGCGCAGAGCGCGCGGCGAGTCGCGCAGGAGTTTCGAAGATCGCCCTCACACTGACCCACGAC
Organism: Myxococcales bacterium; assembly: GCA_022572485.1. The sequence goes on along the minus strand of JACZVU010000049.1, from coordinate 13,075 downwards.
GCGCGGTGGTGTGTTGGGCAGGTCATTTTGGAATCCGTCCGATGACGGATAACGACTCTCGCGAAGCGCCTTCGAACCCCCGGCGCATCGGTAGCACGGCGGAGACGCAGCCCCTCTGCTGGCCGTTGGTGACCGCCCAGGAAATGCGCGCGCTCGACTGCCATGCGATCGAGACGCTCGGAGTTTCCGCTGATACCCTGATGGAAAACGCGGGCCGCGCAGTCGCCGAAGAGTTGCTTTGCGAACTCCCGAGCGGCGCCGAGGTCTCGATCGTTTGTGGGCGCGGCAACAACGGGGGCGATGGCTTGGTCGCGGCCCGGCACCTGCACCAGCTGGGCATTGACGTGCTCGTCATCCTGCTCGGCGAAGCCGCCAACCTGAGCGCGGATGCTGCGAGCAACCTCGACCGGGCCTGCCGCGTCGGCGTGCCTCTCGCCGCGCCTGAATGGCAGCTGCCCTCGCGGGGGATCGTGGTCGACGCGATCTTCGGTACGGGGTTGTCCCGTGATGTGGAAGGCGTCGAGGCGGAGTGGATCCGACGCATCAACGTGTGTCGAGAAAATGCGCGCGGCCGTGTGCGTGTCGTTTCCGTGGATCTGCCTTCGGGCCTCTGCGCGGATACGGGAGCGGTGCTCGGATCCTGCGTCGAAGCAGACGTCACGGTGGCGCTCGGCTTGCCCAAGATCGGACTCGCGTTGCAGCCTGGGCGCCGCGTAGCAGGGCGGATTTCGATCGCGAAGATCGGAGTTGGCAACCCGCAGGCAAGGCGATTGCCACGCGCAGAACTCTGGACGCGTGCCTATGCGGGCTCGCGGCTGCCGGCTCGGCCCGCGGCTGGCCACAAGGGGAGTTTTGGCCACGCGCTGATCGTCGCGGGCTCCGAAGGCAAGACGGGTGCCGCTGCGCTCGCAGCAGAGGGCGCTGCGCGTGCGGGAGTCGGATTGGTGACCATCGCCTGCCCGGCCGGCCTCAACGACATCCTCGAAATCAAGTGTACGGAAGCCATGACGGCGCCCGTGGCGGACACCCCCGAACGCGCGTTGGCGTCGAGCGCCACCGAGTCCATCATTGCGTTGGCCGCGACCCGAAACGCGTTGGGGCTCGGGCCAGGGATCGGGCGCAGCGAGGAAACCCAGGCGCTGGTCGTTTCGCTGGCCAAACGCCTGGAGATTCCGCTGGTGATCGACGCGGACGGTCTGTATCCATTTGCCCGGGAACCCGATTGGCTGTGCGAGCGCCAGGCGCCGACCGTCTTGACCCCGCATCCGGGCGAGGCCGCGATGCTGCTCGGGATCGAGGTGAGCGAGGTCAATCGAGATCGCCCCGCAGCCGCACGCGAACTCGCAAAGCGGCTCGATTCGGTCGTCGCGCTCAAGGGAGCGGCCACCGTGACGGCTGCTCCCGATGGACGGATCGCGGTCAATCCGACGGGGGGGCCCGCGCTTGCATCGGGTGGCACAGGAGATGTGCTGCTCGGAATGCTGACCGGGTTCGTCGCGCAGGGACTCGACGCCTTCGACGCGACAGCGCTGGCGGTGTTCATCCATGGCGCCGCCGCGGACCGCCTCGCGAAACGAGCCGGGCCGTCGGGCCATCTCGCGGGCGAAATCGCCCTCGAGGTGCCGGCTGCGACCGCAGATTTACACGCGGATTCGATCGCTGCGGCTCACGGCGATTTTCGGGCCGGTTTTGCGGTTTCATTCCCGGAGCCCTGACATCACCCAGTCGGCTGCGGGGCTCCTGGCGGCCTCGTTGCCCCGCGAAGGGCTCTTGGTGGTCCTGAGCGGCTCGTTGGGAACGGGCAAGACCCTCTTTGCGAAGGGGCTCGCGCAGGGCTTGGGCGTGCCTCCTGAAGAGGTCACCAGCCCGACCTTCGCGATCTGTTCCGAATACGAGCTCGCGGATGGGCGCCGGATGGCACACTTGGATGGCTACCGGCTCGAGAGCACGGCCGAACTCGAGAGCGCGGGCTTTCTGGACCTCTTGGTGGCGGGTACGATCGTTCTGATCGAATGGGGCGAGCGCTTCCGAGATGCGCTTCCCGCGGACCGGCTCGAGATCAAAATCTCCCGCTCCGGTGGAGCCCCCACCCACCGCTGCCTGGACGCGGTAGCCTTCGGGCCCGTTGCTGCTGGGGCACTGGCGCAATGGGCGGCCCGGCTGGGGCGTGAAATCGGGTGGCAGCTGGACTTGGAACTGTTGGAAGAGGCGAGCGGATAGCGGTGGGACTGATCGTTCAGAAATACGGAGGCACCAGTGTCGGCGATCTGGACCGAATCCGGAACGTCGCCCGTAGGGTCGTCGAGACCGCGAAGGCGGGCCATCGGGTGGCCGTGGTGGTTTCCGCGATGGCCGGCGAGACCGATGAACTCGCCGCGCACGCGCACGCGCTCGGTGGCGACAAGCCATTGGCGCGCGAATACGACGCATTGCTTTCGACCGGGGAACAGAAGACGATCGCGCTGTTGGCGATGGCGATCTCGCAACTCGGCCAATCCGCGCAATCCTTCAACGGCCGCCAAGCGGGAATCCGAACCGACGACGCACACTTGCGGGCGCGCATCGCGAGCATTGATTCCGCGAGTATCCAACAGGTGCTCGACGCGGGTGTCGTGGCCGTGATCGCGGGGTTTCAGGGTTTCGACGATGAGGGAAACATCACCACTCTGGGCCGCGGAGGCTCGGATACCACGGCGGTCGCGGTGGCAGCTGCGCTCGAGGCGGATGTGTGCGAGATCTATACCGACGTCGCGGGGATCTTCACCGCGGATCCGAACCTGGTGCCCGGCGCGCGCAAACTCGATCGGATCTCTTACGATGAGATGATCGAGCTTTCGAGCCTCGGCGCAAAAGTCCTGCAGATACGATCCGCTCGATTTGCAATGCGCTACGGCGTGCCACTCCACGTTCGTTCGTCCTTTGAAGAGGTGGAGGGAACCTGGGTAGTGGCTGAGGAGGAAGTCATGGAGCGGCTGGTTGTTTCCGGTGTGACCTACAACCGCAACGAAGCGAAGATCCGCGTACGCGGAGTGAAAGATCAACCTGGCATCGCGGCGAGGATCTTCTCACCGCTTTCCGACGCGGGAATCGTCGTCGACATGATCGTCCAGAACCTCTCTCAGGACGGTACGACCGACATGACCTTTACGGTCGAGAAGGCGTGTTATGAGCAGTCGATCGAGATTGCGCGGCGCGTGGCAGATGAGATCGGAGCCGCCGCGGTCGAGGGTGATGAGAACATCGCCAAGGTGTCGATCGTTGGGCTCGGAATGAAGGACCACGCGGGTGTCGCGTCGAAGATGTTTCAGGTGCTGGCCGATGAAGGGATCAACATCCAACTGATCACCACCAGTGAGATCAAAGTTTCAGTGGTGATCGAGGAGAAATACTCGGAACTCGCCGTGAGGGCGCTTCACGGTGTTTTTCTAGAAGCAGGAGCCGCCGAGCCAGCGCCGGAGAACTGATCCGCCCAACCCCGTGAAGGCTTCCAGATGGAGCAGCGACAGGCTCTGGCGGGATTTGCGCTGAGCAGCGCGCTCTTTGTGCTGGCACTTCCCGCTCCCTCTTTCGAACCGAAGCTGTGTCGAAACCCCATGGAATCGGTGGCTGTTGAGCAGCATACGACGGCCGTTCGTTGCGAAACCCCGCAGACGCGCGCGAGAGAGCTTCGCGGACCCGCTCGCAGGCTCTTCGGTCTTCCGATCGAACTGAATTGCGCAGGCGCCCGAACGCTCGAAACCCTGAGCGGAATTGGCAGCGTGCGCGCGCGGCGAATCGTAGAGGAGCGCGCACGCCAGCCCTTCGAGCGCGTCGACGACCTGCTGCGCGTCCACGGAATCGGCCCGAAGACGCTCGAGAACCTGCGTTCCGCGGTGGCCGCGAGCCCGCGTACCCGAAAGCCGGATTCCGTAGACTTCCCGGCGTGCCACTCGGAAGGCGTGCGAGAATTCCGGGCGGGCGCAGGAGGGCGGATGTGAAGCTCTCGGTGGGAATCGAGCAGATTCGCAGGTTCCTCAAAGAGGGACTGTGGTCTGAAGAGCCGGCCACGCGCTGGATTCTTGCGCGTGCGGCCCGTCTGCTTCAATTCGCGATCATGACCGGGAAGGGCTTTGTTCGCGATCGCTTGCTGCTTCACGCGAGCGCGCTCACCTACTTCACGATGATCTCGCTCATTCCGATTTTTGCGATCGCGGTTTCCATCGCCACTGCGATCGGCATCGACAACAATTTCGCCGAGGGGTTGGTTGAGAAACTCTCGGCGGGCGCGCCCGGACTCCAGGAGAGCATCGTTTCGCAGATCAAGGCCGCAGACTTCAAAGCGCTGGGTGGAATTGGCGCCGCAATCGTATTCGTCCTGGCGGTATTCGGGCTCAGCAATCTGGAAGGTGCCTTCAACTCGATCTGGGGCGTCAAGAAACGCCGGAGCTGGGGTCGGTGTTTCCCCGATTATCTGGCCATCCTCTTGGTCGTTCCGTTATTGGCCACCGGCCTGTCGCTCGCGACTGGCCTGCAGAGCGAATGGCTACTGAAGCATCTGCTCGAGTACGAGATGTTCTCTCTCATCTACGAGAGGGGGCTTCGCTACTTGCCCTGGCTGACATTGACGGGTTCCTTCGCGTTGATGTTCTGGTTTTTGCCCAATACGTCCGTGCGTTTTTCGTCTGCGGTTCTGGGCGGTGCCGTATCTGCGATGCTGATTCTGTTCGCTCAAGACATTTACCTCGGCTACAGCATCGGCGTCGTGCGCGCCAACGCGCTTTTCGGCGCATTCGCCCAACTGCCGTTGCTCTTCGTCTGGATCTACGTGTTCTGGGCGATCGTGCTCTTTGGCGCAGAGCTGGCCTTCGCCCACCAGAACCTTGCCTCTTACCGGCAGGAGCTACGCGCTTTCTCGACGCTTCCCGCCGAGCGGGAGGCGATCGCACTGCGCGCTGCGCTGCTGGTTGCGCGCACGTTCGACGAATCGGCGCTGCCGGAAACCGCCGAGAGCCTGGCGGCCCGCCTAGGCGCTCCGATCCGCATCGTGCGCGCGATTCTCGGCCAACTCGAAGTTGCGGGAATCGTGTCGTGCCGCGGTGGGTCTGCGGTTGAAGAGGCTTTTCAGTTGGGCCAACCTTCGTCTCGAATTCGCGTGATGGATGTTCTGGCGGCGCTGCGCGGGAAGCGCGAAGCGATCGGCGAAGAGCCGAGTGCCGTTATCGTGGATCGGCTGCTCGGGGACCTCGACACGGTGGTGGCTCGCGCGGAGGGAGCGCGGACGCTCGCGGACCTGCTCGCCCGAACCCCATCGCTTGACCCTCCCGCGGCTCGGAGTTAGCGTCGCGCCCCTTCTAGCGTAGGTGAAGCAATGCGCGTCTACCTCGATCACAATGCCACCTCGCCCGTTCGCAACGAGGTCGTCGAGTCCATGGTTCGCGTTCTACGCGGTGTACACGGCAACCCGTCGAGTGTTCACGAGGAAGGGCGCAGTGCTCGTGCTGCGCTGGACCGCGCGCGCGAATCGGTCGCATCCCTCATCGGCGTAGAAGCGGAAGATGTGCTGTTCACCGCCGGTGCCACGGAGGCCAACAATATCGCGCTGCTCGGACTGGCGCGTGCGCGCTCGGGCGCGGGTCGGCACCTCGTGACATCCGCCGTCGAGCATCCATCTGTCGAGGCGCCGCTCGAAGCCCTCGAGCGCGAGGGCTGGCGGGTGACGCGGGTCGGGGTTGACTCTGAGGGCCGACTCGACGAGGCGCGATTGAAGCAAGCGATCGAGTCGGATACGGCGCTCGTGTCGATTCTCTGGGCGAACAACGAGACGGGTGTGCTGCAACCGATGGAGCGCATTGCGGCGCTCGCGCGCGAGAGGGGAATTCCGATTCACGCCGACGCGACCCAGGCGATTGGCAAGGTTCCCATCGACCTTCGCGATGTCCCGGTCGACTTCCTGTCTCTGTCCGCCCATAAATTCAACGGGCCAAAGGGTGTGGGGTGCCTGATCGCGCGCGGTGATCCGGCCTTCGAGCCGATTCTGCGCGGAGGCCCGCAAGAGCGGGGGCGGCGCGGGGGAACGGAAAATGTTGCGTCCATTGTTGGCCTCGGCGTGGCCTGTGAGCTGGCGGAGAAGGAGTTGCCCGATCGGATGCGCGATTACGGCAGGCTGCGCGACCGCCTCTGGGAGGGAATTCACGCCAAGATTTCTGGCGTGCGGCGCAACGGCTCGGCCGACCGCGTGCTTCCAAACACCCTGAATGTGGAATTCGAGGGGGCGAAGGGCGAATTGCTGTTGCAGGCTCTCGACGTCGAGGGGATCGCGGTATCATCAGGGACCGCGTGTCATTCGGGTTCGATTGAGCCGTCGAAGGTCTTGGTCGCGATGGGCCGTTCAGCGGAGTCCGCGCGTGGATCGCTGCGCTTCAGCGTTGGCCATGGCAACGATGCCGCGCAGCTGGATTACGTGCTCAGCTGCCTGCCGGACCTGGTCGAACGTGCGCGGCGGGCGGTGGGCGCATGAGCGCAGATCGACAGCCCATTGGCGAGATCGGGCGCACAAACCAAAAGCGCGAGCGCGTGGTTGCCGCGCTCTCGGGTGGCGTCGATTCTTCGGTGGCGGCGGCTCTGCTCGTCGAGGAAGGTCGCGAAGTCATCGGAGTGACGCTCAACCTTGCAGGTGGAGCGTCGCGGTGTTGCTCGCTGTCCGACGCGGACGATGCGCGTCGCGTTGCCGACCACCTCGGCATTCGATTCTATGTCGCAAATTACGTGGAGCGTTTTCGCGCTGAAGTGATCCGCCCGTTCGCGGACGATTACCTTTCGGGTCGGACGCCGATTCCCTGTGTGGCCTGCAACTCGCGCTTCAAGTTCGACTATCTTCTCGAGCGCGCGGAGGTCTTCGGCGCAGATCGGGTGGCGACGGGCCACTACGCCCGGGTGGATGTCGATCCGGACACCAAGCGCCTGCGCTTGCGCTGTGCGGTTGACCGACAGAAGGACCAGACCTATTTCTTGTTCGAGCTCGGCCAGGAGCAACTGAAAGCAATCGAGTTCCCGCTCGGCGAACTCGAAAAGGAAGAAGTTCGCGCGCGGGCGCGCGAACTCGGCTTGGCGACTGCCGACAAGCCCGAGAGCCAGGAGATTTGTTTCGTGCCCGATGGCGATTACGCGAGCGCGGTCGAAAAGATCCGCCCAGGCGCCTTGCCCGGCGCGGGGGAGATCGTCGACCGCGAAGGACAGGTGCTCGGCCAACATCCGGGCATCCATCATTTCACGGTGGGCCAGCGTCGCGGGCTCGGCCTCTCCGCCGAGCGGCCGCTCTACGTCGCTAGGCTCGACGCCGAGCGCAATCGCGTCGTGGTAGGCACGGTTGACGACCTCAACGCGAAGGGCGCGCGCCTGGTGCGTGTTTCATGGGTTTCGGGGGTGCCGCCCAACCGCGCCGTCCGCGCGATGGTGCGGGTGCGTTATCGCCACCTTGGAGCGCCCGCGTTGATCGAGGCGCAGACGGACGGACGGGCGACCGTCCGCTTCGATGAACCCGTGCGCGCGGTTGCTCCGGGCCAGGCCGCCGTCTTCTACGATGGAGACACCGTTCTGGGTGGTGGCTGGATCGCCGAGTCGCTGTGACGCACCAAGAGGGCGCGTCCGAGGCTTCGATCAGCGCTGTGCTCGGTTACGAGTTCGCCGATGGCGAACTGTTGGCTCTCGCGCTCGCCCACACTTCTTATTCCCATGAGAAAAATGGCGGTCGCGGAAACGAGCGACTCGAGTTTCTTGGCGATGCGGTGCTCGACCTGGTGGTCTCGCAGATTCTCTACGAAGTGCATCCAGAGTGGGACGAAGGCGACCTGACCCGAACCCGCGCGGGGCTGGTCAACCAGAGATCGCTCGCGGAGCGCGCCCGGAACCTGGAGCTCGGTCGATTTGTCAAACTCGGTCGTACGGAAATGTGCTCGGGCGGTTGCGACAAGGACTCGATCCTCGCGGATTGTTTCGAAGCGTTGATCGGTGCGATCTATCTGGATGGCGGGCTCGCGCCGTTGGAGGCTTTTGTGCGGCGCGTCTACGGCTCCGCGCTTGCGAGAGATGCCGCTCGCCAGGGGCGAGATGTCAAGACCGAGTTTCAAGAGTGGGCCCATGCGCGCTTTCGGCAAACGCCGCGCTACGAGGCGGTCGGAGATAGCGGCGCAGATGGTGACGATACGCGCTTTGCGGTGAAGGTTTTGATCGGCGGCGATACTTGGGGTCGGGGTGTGGGGCGATCGAAGCGCCTTGCTGAGTGCGCCGCCGCCGCAGAAGCGCTGAAGAAATGCGTGCCTGAGGAGGCGAAGCAAGATGGCTGATGGGCCGCACCGCGCGGGCGCAGTCGCCATTCTCGGTTGCCCGAACGCGGGCAAATCGACACTGCTCAACCAGCTGCTCGGCGAGAAACTCGCGATCGTCACCGCGAAACCCCAGACAACCCGCAGCCGCATCCTCGGAATCCTGAGCCGGGAAAACTTCCAAGTCCTCTTTTTCGACACGCCCGGCATGCACGAGAGCGCCAGGCCGCTCAACATCGCGCTCAATGAACTGGTGGATTCCGCGGCGAAGGACTGCGATCTGGGCCTGCTGCTCGTGGACCCCTACACGGGCTGGGGTGAGGACCATGCCGCGCTGCACGCGAAATTGCTCGCGCGTGGGTGTCCGGTGATCGTCGTGTCCACCAAGGCCGATCTCGAAAACCGCAGAAACGTCGAGTGGCCGGTGGCCGCGCCTACGATGCGATCCATCTCGGCGAGGACTGGAGAGGGCCTCGCAGAGTTGTTGGCGGACATCGTCGCTCGCCTGCCGGTGTCACCGCCCCTCTACCCCGAAGACCAACTGAGTGATCGGCCGCTGCGCTTTCTGGCCGCCGAATTGGTGCGTGAAGCCGCATTCGAAGAACTCGGCCAGGAACTTCCGTATGCGCTCGCCGTCGAGGTGGTCGAGTACGACGAGAAGCGCTCGGATCTTGTGCGGATCCGCGCAGACCTGCTCGTGGAGCGGCGCTCCCAGAAACAGATTGCGATCGGGAAGGGAGGGCAGCGGGTCAAACGCATCGGCATCCGGGCGCGTCGTGAGATTGAGCGGCTGGTCGGGAAAAAGGTCCATCTCGAGCTGTGGGTGAAAGTCGAACCGCGCTGGGCGAAACACCCAAAGCGATTGAAATCACTCGGCTATTCCTGATCCTGCAAGCTCTCCGCGGATTGACTAGGCGGGCTCGGATCGTGTAGGGTGGTCGACCAGTTTTGGTCTGGCACGCCCTCCGGTTCGCCCCGGCTCACGGCTTGCCCGCTTTTCAGGGAGAGGTCGCATGAGCCAGAAAGAAGTCGTGATTGCCAGCGCCACCCGGACCCCGGTCGGGTGCTTCCAGGGCGCGTTGTCGCCCCTTTCGGCGTCGGATCTCGGAGCGCTGGTCGTCCGTGAGGCCGTCAAGCGCGCGGGCGCGACACCTGACGATGTCGACACCGTCATCATGGGCAACGTCTTGTCGGCGGGCGTGGGCCAGGCGCCAGCCCGCCAGTGTGTCATCAAGGCGGATTTTCCGGTCTCGACCCATGCGGTGACGGTCAACAAGGTCTGTGGATCGGGCCTGCAGGCCGTCATGTACGCGCGGCGCGAAATCATGATCGGCGAGGCCGATGTCGTGGTGGCGGGTGGCATGGAGTCGATGACCAACGCCCCTTACATCATTCCCCAAGCGCGCGCGGGGCTCCGCCTTGGCAATGCGGAAATCCTCGATTCGATGATCATGGATGGCCTCTGGGACCCCTACGGCAACATGCACATGGGCGTCTGTGGCGATCTGCTCGCGGAGAAGTGCGGCTTCAGCCGCGAGGATCAGGATGAATTCGCGACCACCAGCTACCGCCGCGCACTCGCGGCCCAAGCGGAAGGGCGTTTCAAGCCGGAGATCGTGCCCGTGGCAGTCCCCCAGCGCCGCGCCGAGCCACTGCTGATCGACGAGGACGAAGAGCCGGCTCGTGGCAAGATCGACAAGTTCTCCACCCTGCGCCCCGCCTTTGGTCGAGATGGAACGGTCACCGCGGCGAATGCGTCGCCGCTCAACGATGGTGCGGCTGCCCTCGTGGTGTGCTCGGCAGAGGTTGCGAACGCCAAGGGTTACAAGGTGCTCGCGCGCATCATCGCGGATTCCTCGGCCGCTGTGGAGCCGAAGTGGTTCACGCTCGCGCCCATCGACGCGCTCGCGAAGCTCTACGCGAAGACCGACACCCAGGCGTCGGATTGGGATCTCTACGAAATCAACGAGGCCTTTTCGGGCGTGACGATGGCGGCCGCCAAGGAACACGGCATCTCGATGGAGAAGGTCAACGTGAATGGCGGCGCGGTAGCGCTCGGGCATCCGATCGGTTGCTCGGGGGCGCGGGTGCTCGTCACGCTGCTCTACGCGCTCGCGGATCGTAAGCTCAAGCGCGGGATCGCAACCTTGTGCATCGGCGGCGGCGAAGCCGTCGCGCTTGCGGTGGAGTGCCTCTAGCCATGAAAAAAATCGGAATCATTGGAACCGGAACAATGGGCTGTGGGATCGCACAGGTGGCTTCGCAGATTCGCTGCGAGGTGATCTTTCAAAACCGCAAGCAAGAATCTGTAGAGCGGGGCCTCACCCGGATCCAGAAAGGGCTCGACAAACTGGTCAGCCGCGACAAGCTCACCCAGGCCCAGAGCGAAGGTATCCTGGACCGGATCCACGGTGCAGTCTCGCTCGAAGAACTCAAGGAATGCGATATCGTCCTCGAATCTGCACCGGAGGATCTCGAACTCAAGCAGGATCTGCTCGAGACGCTGGGCGGCATCGTGAGTGATCGCTGCATCATTGCGACGAATACCTCGAGTCTTTCGGTGACCAAATTGGCTTCGTACGTGTCGCACCCTGAGCGCTTCGTCGGGATGCACTTCTTCAACCCGGTTCCGGTGATGAGCCTCGTAGAAGTGGTGCGCGGCTTGCGCACCTCGGGCGAAACCGTCGCGGCGGTGCGTGCGTTTTCCCAGGCGTTGGGCAAGACACCGATCGACGTGAAGGACCTGCCGGGTTTCGTGGTGAACCGCGTGCTCTTTCCGATGATCAACGAGGCGGCCTTCGCGCTCAGCGAGGGTGTTTCTGACGCGGAGGGAATCGACGCCTGCATGAAAGGCGGCTGCAACCACCCGATGGGACCGCTGGAGCTCGCGGATCTGGTCGGACTCGACGTCGTCTACGCGATCTTGCAGAGCCTCTACCGAGAGTACGGGAACCCGCGCTACGCGCCGTGTCTCGAGATCGTCAAGCGTGTCGAGACGGGTTGGCTCGGCCGCAAGACGGGCCGCGGTTTCTACGACTACGGCAAGTAGACGCTTCGGATGTCCGAACGCAATGAGCGCGCGCCGGACGTTGAGATCTACGAGGTCGGCCCCAGGGACGGACTTCAAAACGAAGCCGAATTCGTTCCGACCGATTCAAAGCTCGAGCTGATCGCGCGGCTGGCTGCATCGGGATTGCGTCGGATCGAAGTCGCATCCTTCGTAGCGCCGAGTTGGGTTCCGCAGCTGGCCGATGGCGACGAGCTCGTCGCCGCGCTGCCGCGCAGCCAGGGCGTGATCTACGGCGCGCTGGTCCCTAACGAGAAGGGCTATGAACGCTTTCGCGCAGCGGGTCAGATCGATATCGCGGGAACCTTCATCTCCGCGAGTGAGACCCACAATCAAAAGAATGTGAACTGCTCGATCGACGAGCAGCTCGTACGCCTCGCGCCGGTTTTCAAGCGCGCCCGCGCAGACGGCATCGCGGTGCGCGCCTACGTGTCAACCGTCTGCGGTTGCCCCTACGAGGGCGAGGTCGCCGTATCCGCGGTGGTCGACCTAGCCCGGAAACTGACCGAGCGCGGCGCCGCAGAGGTGTCGCTTGGAGACACCATTGGAGTTGGCCACCCGAGCCAGCTGCGCGAGCTGGTGCGGGCGGTCGCTTCCGAAGTGCCGATCGAGCGGATCGCGCTGCACTTACACGATACCTATGGCCGAGCGCTTGCAAACGCCCAGGCCGGTTTCGAAGAAGGCGTGCGGATCTTCGATGCGTCTCTCGCGGGCCTCGGCGGATGCCCCTATGCGCCCGGCGCATCGGGTAACGTTGCGACCGAGGACTTGGTGGATCTCTTCGAGCGCGAGGGCGTTCGCACCGGGATCGACCTCGATGCCCTCGTGGATGCGAGCCACTGGCTCGAACGCGATGTTCTGGCCAGGCCGCTACCGGGGCGCGTGTACCGCGCTCGGCTCGGGGCTCGGCAGCGGGCACGCCAGCCTGGCTGACCGCGAACGGGTGAACAGGCGAGCGCAGAGTGGGAGGGGCCTTGAAGTACGGATCCGACGTCAACGAGCGACTCGAGCAAATCCGCCACGGCGGCGATGCGAAATACCATGAGAAGAGACGTGCGGACGGCAAGCTCTTCTGCCGCGAGCGCCTGAAGCTGCTGCTCGACGAAGACTCTTTCGTCGAAGACGCCGCGTTTGCGAACAGCCTTGCGGGAGACCTTCCCGCGGACGGTGTCGTGACCGGTAGCGCTGCAATCGATGGCCGGCCGGTCTGTGTGATGGCCAACGACTCAACGGTGAAGGCTGGATCCTGGGGTGCTCGCACGGTTGAAAAGATCCTGCGGATCCAGGAGCGCGCCGAGCGCCTGCGCGTTCCACTGCTCTATCTGGTCGATTCAGCAGGCGCGCGCATCACCGATCAGATCCAGATGTTTCCAGGCCGCCGCGGCGCGGGCCGCATCTTCCACAACCAGGTACGGCTTTCCGGAATGGTCCCGCAGGTCTGTCTGTTGTTGGGCCCTTCGGCGGCGGGCGGGGCGTACATTCCCGCGTTTTGTGATGTGGTCTTCATGGTCGAAGGCAACGCGAGCATGTACCTGGGATCGCCGCGGATGGCCGAAAAAGTCATCGGGCAAGAAGCCAGCCTCGAAGAGATGGGCGGTGCGAAGATGCATTGTTCGGTCTCGGGATGTGGCGACCTGCTCGCGCAGTCCGAGCCAGAGGCCATCGCGGCCGCGCGGCGTTATCTCTCCTACATGCCTTCGTGCGCCGA
>JACZVU010000181.1 GCA_022572485.1 Myxococcales bacterium | reverse complement strand
AGCGTGGGCTGACGCTCGTCTCCTCGCATCGAGGAGCGTGGCGGTCAAATTCAGATGAGAGGACGCGATCCCGCAGTCGTACTTTCCGTCGCTTGCGATATCGCTGTTGTATTGCGCAATGAACTTCATGGTGCCCGTCGCTCCGATTCACGCGAAGGCGGGAATCGAACCCGCGTGCCCGTCAATAGAATCAAACACTTACAGGCGAAACAGGTGCCTCAGAGGTGCCTCACGGACTTTCGCCTCGGTTGCGAGACGCGCCAAAGCGCCGCCCCCGTTGAAGTGCGACTGTCGTCCGAAGCGAAGGTCGCAGGACTGCCGCGACCGGGTAGTCTCCGTCAGCGGGTGGCGTGGTGACTGGGCCAACAGCACGACACGCCGACATGAGGGAGCCGACGCTCATTACTTCCGGGCGTCCCCGTAGCTTGTCCGCAACATTCCAGATGGCCTCGGCGTGCTGCGTCATGAATATCTCCTTTTGGAAGTCATGCTGACGCCTCCGAAATCTTGTCTGGATCGAGGTCGAATCCACACTCTCGGAGTCGCTTGCACAGCTTGTTCACAACCTCCTTGATGTGATTGTTGAAGCCGAAGTGGATAATCCCCTGTAGATCGGAGGGAAGTTCGATGTGCCCTTTCACGACCAATGCCATTCGCTCACGGGTCAGCGATGATAGGAGCATTCCGGTTTCCAGAATCACGTTCTGCCTCGCCCGAGGATCGGCTTTTTCTTCACCGTCTTTGATGGCGTAGCCCATGTCATCCGGGGTCATCAGGACGATGCCGAAGTCGGTCGAGAAATCTTTGCCGATCTTGCCTTCGAGGGCTTCAATGATCGTCTTCCCACCCCCGCTGGAGTTCATGAGAATGAATGGCTCCAGCCCGAGGCGGCGCAGGCACAGTTCCAACTGATCTCGGGATTCTGTGTCGTGACCGTGAACAATGAAAATCTGCTGCCCATGGAAATTACGTTGATTTACCGTGGCTGGCATCTGGCCAGAAGTTCCGCCGCCATGCTGGCCGAACGCAGCCTCGTAACGCTGAATGTTGTGAGCTTTGACCTCTTCGCTGCCCTGAAATTGGAGCGTCATTGTCGATGGGAACCAGATAATGACGCCACGCTTCTTCCCATTGACCTTGAATGTGTGACGATCCGATTCGTGCGTCCAATCACCCTCCAAACCGGACGCCGCAAAGATTTTTTCCAGTTCTTCTATGGTTCCGGTGAAACTATTGGACATGGCTGTTCACTCCAACTTTGTTGCGCTTGATTTGGCCCTCGTCGTCTTGCGAAAATACGACGATAGGTTACAACGGACCAGCGGCCCAACAGGGCATTCCAGCGGGCCTGCTACGCGGTGGCGTTATGGTCGTGGTGTCTTGCTAAGCATTCGCAGCCTTCCGCATCCGGTAGCCAGCGCTCCAGCGGCAAGAGTTCACTAGGGCACCATCCGCTGCTTTCCGGTTGCCGCTGTTCTGCACATCACCTCAACTTTCAACCGCACCACTCCGACGGGGATAAGTGCTCATATCGTGGCCTAACTCCATCTCGGAACCAGAGCCGCCAAAGTTGAACGTGCGCAACTGGTCGGCACCGTGGGAGCTGGAGCACGGGGTTCCGGCTACCGGATGCCCCAGGCCGAACCCGTGCCCCTGCCGGTCCCAAGACCTGAGCGCCGGAAATAGGCCGCGCGGGATGGGGAATGGAGATGGTAGAATGAGCCGTCTAATAATAGTTGGGCGGCGAACAAGCAGAGATGAAGATTTTTCTTCTCTTACTAGGAACCATCGCAGCTGGAGCCTTGAGTCTCACCAATGCTTGGCGAGTAATCCAAAGCGTAGCGAGTCTCCTGATCCCAGATCCACACTGGATCGTCGAGTCCTTCTGGCTGGGGTGCATCGCATTCTCCTGCATCGCTGCCGCTCAGATGTTGTACCAAGGTTCGAGTCGTCGCCTTCTTCGAACTGCTCTGTTCGGTTGCTTCCTCTCCAGCCTCAAAGCGATCGGTCTCGTAGGGCTTCTGGCGCTCCGGCTCTATCGGGGATACGAGATCACGAGTTGGCAAGCGGTTGAGGCGCTCTTCTTCGCGAGTGTCTCCCTATTGCTCTTCTCCATCACCAAGAAGCACCTAAGGCTAGTCTGGGTTGACGTGGGTTCGGATGGTTCGGGGCCTCTTGCTCCCGCATAGGTTCGCCACCTACCGAGACGCTGCCGATGACACCAAACAGCGCAGTCCAATCGGTCCGTGGTACCGTTCTGGCGTCGGGCCACTGTGTCCCAGCGTTGACGGCCAGCGCTGTTCGTTGCAGCTGAAGCCCGATCCGTTGGGCGGCGTGGCGTGAAGTTTTCGAAGCGTTTATCTCGCGAAGCTGATCGCGAGTTCCTCTGGGCATTGCACCAGAACTCAATGCGGGAATACGTCGATCAAACTTGGGGGTGGCGCGACGCTGACCAACGCACGCGATTTAATCAGTCATCTCGGCCCGGAGACCGTGAGATCATCGAAATCGAGAACGTTCCGGTTGGCTTTATCTCCACAGAGTCCATTCCAGGCAAGCTCCGCTTACTTTCAATCGAGATCACTCCCTCGTATCAGCGCCAGGGCATCGCAACTTCCCTCATTCAGGACCTAATTTCCAAAGCGACCAACGCGGATCAATTGGTCGAACTTCAAGTCTTGCGTGTCAACCCAGCTCGCAAGCTCTACGAGCGCCTTGGCTTCGCTCTTCGCTCCGAGACGAAGACACATTTCATCATGGAGCACCCTGCTGGCTGTTCCGTTTAGTTTCAACTTTGAACTGCAACAATTCCTAGGCTCCATAGAAGCACCGCTCTGGAGTTCGGTATCCGAACCTCTTGCGAGGCTGGTGCCGCTGATGTTCGCGGCGCGCACGGTGGCGACCAGTGCGAAGTGCAGCTTGCGGCCGCTGACTGGTTCGGCGGTGGCCTCGTGACGCTGCGCGCCGGGGAGCGGGTGCGACGTTGGCGACGGCGCACAGGGGGTGGGCGGTGCAGTTGACGCCGGGGCCGATGCGGCTGACGTAGCGTCGCTACTCGATCGTCCAATGGAGCGCCTCAGCCAGCAACACGTCTGACTTTGACGAGCGACCGGTTTCCAAGTCGATGTCCACGAGCGACCCCGGCGGGTTGCTCGTCAACGGCGGACTTCCGTCAGGCGGAAGCGTCATCGGGACGACCGGGTAGCCTTCTTCATCACACTCAGACCCGTCGGGTAGAAAATGCCTCGGCACCTTGAACTTCTCCTTCTAGCGCGGCTGGCTTACTGAGCGCCATGTTCGCTGCTGCCCTCTCGCAGACCAGTGGTCTCTTTCCTTCGCTGGTGGCGCGTGAGCTGGCTGGCAGGTAGCCGCCACAGCACACCGATACGGATCGCCTCAAGGCGACCGGCCAACAGTTGACGGTAGATATGGGCTTCGGAGCAATTGGTGCGTTGAGCAAACTCATAGGGTGTTAGGAATTCACCCGTGGTCGAGGTGCTCCACAATTTCTTACGACTCATTGAATCTTCTCCTCTCCCGGTTTCTCTGCGTTGAGGCCGGGCTTCTACCTAGATATATAAGCAGTGAGGAGTTGAGCAGAGTGGGCGCGATAATCTCGGTGCGGGAACTGTCAGCTAAACGCTAGAAGGGGTCGCATGTAGGCGCGGTCTGGGGCTGGGAGCCTTACTCGGGAACTGCGACGCGCCGGAGTTCACTGATGGAGGCGTCGCCGGAGCTGATGCCGCACGAGATCGGCCAGAGCCACTGTTCTCCGGCAACCGGCGGGTCCCAGGAAACGTAGGGCTTATCAAATTGGTTTAGGTGAAGTTACCCCAAGTGTACATTGGTCTAAATATCCTTATATTACGGTCAATTGACCCTTAAAAGAGGGTCAAATTAGGAAAGACGGCCTCCGAAAGTCGCGATTCCGCAGGCCATTTCGCAGGTCCGAAGAGCGTTTTGTGGGGTGTGGCGTAGGGGCTCCTTTTCGCTGGAAAAGGCCCTTTTTAGGGTGGCTTTGGCCAGCGAATCTTTCAAACGGCGAAGCAATGGACGTAAAGCGGGAGAGGAATACTCGGCGCGAGGCGCGGTAGAACGGCCGCTCGCCGTCGGCCTGGGCGTTGGTGTCGAACAGGCTGGGGGACAGTGGGCTCGCGCTCGCGGTGGGCTGGTGGACGCTACGATGTTGCCGGAGAGACGGATGCCGCAGACCGAAGCGCAGAAGATTCGATCCCGCCTTCGAAGCTACGAACGTAAACTCCAGAAGGAGAAGAAGGAGTACGGCTTCTACCGGGACGGGGCGGGCAAGCGCTACCAGATCGGGCCGCATTACCT
>JACZVU010000180.1 GCA_022572485.1 Myxococcales bacterium | reverse complement strand
GGCCGGTTCGGAGTTCGGTGCGACCACCGGAAGGCCGCGGCGCTGCGGATCCCTCGATGTCGTCATGTTGCGCGAGGCTGCGACCGTAAACGGGTTCACCGCGCTGGCGATCAACAAGCTCGATGTGCTCTCGGGGATTGGCGACCTTCGCATTGCAACCGCCTATCGCATCGACGGCAAATTGACGAACGACTTTCCGATGACGCTCGCGGAAACCGAACGAGCCGAACCCGTCTACGAAACCCTGCCAGGGTGGGACGAGGACATCACGGGATGTCGTCGCTACGAGGATCTCCCGGGCGCTGCGCGGAACTACGTGGAGCGCGTGGAGGCCCTCGTTGCGGTCCCGGTGGAGATCATCTCCGTCGGCCCCGGGCGGGATGAGACGATCGCGAGGATCGACCCCTTTCGCCCGATCTAGCGGTGCTCCTCAGCACGTTGTTCGCGGTTGCTTCTGAGCCGAGCTATGGGCGGCTTCCTGCCGAGGGCTCGGTGGGGTCCGTTGGTGGTTGTACGTATTGGATCCACGCCGAGAGGGCGGTCTCGCGTGCAGCGCGCTTGCTCGAGAAGCTTTTCGCTCAAATTCCGACAGCGATTGGCCGAGAAATCCGTAGCCAGCAAGCTGGAGGCAGGATGGGGTCTCATCTTCGCGTTTTTTCGGGAAATCTAATGAACGGTAGGGCCGATCCCGAGGCCTTTGCAGACCTGGTCCGCAGCAGCGGCGCAGATGTCGTCGCCGTGCAGGAACTTTCTCCGGAGCAGGCCCGCGCCCTGGGTCGCGTGTTTCCCCATGGGCGCCTCGAACCCGCGCGCGACTTTACTGGGATGGGAATCGCCGTTCGCTTCCCCGCCGAGCTCGATCGCGTGCCGCTCGCGTATCGAGATGCGCGGGTCGTGCGGCTCGATCCCGCGCATTGGCCCGCGCTGACGGGTGTGCTCGAGATCGTGAACGTGCACATCGCTTCGCCGACCTGGGGTGAGCAGGGTTGGGCCCGCTTCGCGCATCGACGTGCGCAGAGCCGCGGCCTGCTCCACTATCTGGACCAGACCCCGGGGCGGACCCGCGCCGTACTGGGTGACTTCAACGCCACACCCGGTTGGCCGCTCTACCGATCGCTTGCGGAGCGCTTGGAGGATCTGGCGCTAAGCCATGCGCGAAGCCGCGGCGCGAAGCCCGCGAGGACCTGGGCACGTTGGGTCGGGGGGCCGCCGCTGCTTCGGATCGATCACTGTTTCGGAAACGGTTTGCGGGTCGATGACTTCCAGGTCGTCGCGATCCGAGGCTCGGACCACTCGGGCCTCGTGGTCGATCTTTCAATCTAGGCGCGCGTGGCTTCAGAGGCTCCAGGCGGTTAGGAGAGCCGACCTCCAGAGCGAGTGTTCGTAGACCGGGTGTTCGTGGGCCAGGTGTTCACAGAGCAGGCATTCACGGACTGAGTGTTTGCGGGCCAGGTGTTCAGGGGCCAGGTATTCGCGAACTGGGCGTTCGCGGACCCGGTGTTCAGGGAACGGATCGGACCTTCGTCTGAAGGATCGTGTTCGCGTAGTCCGAAATGGTTTCCGCACAGCCGTCGATCGATGTCAGTTGCCGCGTGGCCGCCTGATAGGATTCGCGATACGTCCGATCCAGGGACACAGCCTGTTCCGCCGTGCCACCGCGCTGTCGGTGATAGGCGAAGAAGTTCGCGAGTTCGGCCTCGGTATCCATCTGTGAGAGCTGCGAGAAGCGGCGCACTTCGATCTTGGAAATGACGCTGCGCTTGGCGTCCTTGTCGGCCGCGATCATCGGCATGCATACGTCGAGCACCGCGTAGGCCTCGGCGATGTGGCTGAATTGCTCGGACAGCGCGCTCATTTCCGCAGCGCTCCAAGGCTCCGGCGCTTTGTCGGAGCAGGCCGCCGAGGCGATTACGAGCCAACCTAACGTGACAGAACGGGCCCTCTGCATCTCGATGCCTCTGTATCTATCACAATCCTGCCCGCGGTGCGCCGGCGCTCTCCGTCGCGGAGGCTCAAGATCTTGACGGTTCAACCCGATGGAAGCCGGGCGACCCCGCGAGGCTCGACTCACCACAGCGATCAATTCCGAAGCGAATCGCAGCGACGAACCCGGCAGCCGCCTCGCCGCGAAGCCCCCACACCGTGGCCATCGACCACCACGCGTGTGACTTCAAGGAAACGGAATCGGGGTGGGGCGTTATGGCTCGAGCGCATCGACTTCGATGCGGCTCGGCTCGGCGCGCTTTGGCTCGCGCGCTTTGAGTTCACGCGGAGGCGTTACTTGGAGCGGGATCCGGCGAGCACGGGCGGGCTCGAGCTCGGCTTCCTCCGAGCCTGGGATTTCTCGCGCGTAGAGAGTGAGCCGACCGATGAGCTCTCGACTCTGGTCAAAAGGCTTGGAGGTTCTCATCCATTCTCCAGATGGAGACTCGCGTTCTTCGACTCCGTAGAGGGTGGTTGCGTCTTCAATCTCGAGATACAGCTCGATGCTCTCCGGGCAGGGATCCATGGGATGCGCAAAATGGAGCCGGCTCGCTCGGCTCTGATCGTTCGTGATCCTGCGGGTTCGCAGCGCGGCCTCGTCGGAGCGCTCCCAGTCGAGCGTGTGTCGGAGGTTCCACTTGAAGTCCGAGACGCCGCCGTCGGATCGTGCGCGCAAAGAGCCGTGACGCCCGCTCAGGGAAACACCGGGGCCACCGAAGAGCGGGATCCGGCTTCCGTCTTGTAGTCGGTGCTCGAGATCTTCCGGGGTTTCGTCGAGACGCAGCGCGTGTACCGAGAAGTAGTCGCGCTTGGGATTTTGCTCCGCGCCGGTCTTCCCACATCCCAGCAACGCCAGCTGGCCGCGCAGTACGGTGACTCCACCGTTGACCAGATCCAGCTGCGATCCTGACTCGAGCTCGTACCAGAGTGCGTCGGCGCGAGCCGTCTGATGGAGTGTCACCAGCAGGACGCAGGCCGTGACAGCGAAGTTCCTGAATTGCCGGCTTTTCATTGGTGAATGATACGCCATTGCTCAGCCGACGAAGCGGGATCACGTTTGGATTGTCCACGTCCGCCGACTGATCTGTGATCACCGCCGCCCCCGAGTCGCCCCGCGACGGCATGAACCAGACGGCGGGTTACGGGGATTGGCGTGTTGCAAAGAGCGGTTACGGCGGTTCTTCCCTTCGAAGATCCCCGGGGTGTGACCTTGGCCCAATCGGTCCAAACTCGGCTGGCGGCTTACACACGGATATTGAAAACGGCGCAAGTTGTCTCGCCCCCTACAGAATGCGATTCTTACGAGATGCTCCGGTACCGCTATGCCGAATTTGTTGTGGCTCTCGCTATTCTCGTTGGTACTCCCATCGTGAGCTCGGCCGAAACCCTGCTATTCGTTGTGGCCGAATCGGGTTCGCTCTGCCTCCACTGCGATTCATTCCTGCTGCCGCTGTCCGATCCTGGGGATATTGCTGACGCACGAGCGTTGATTACCGCAGAACCCGGGGGCTCCGTTGGCAGCATCCCCGTCGTCCAGATCGCGGTGGGAAGCGACGGCCAGAACCGGGATGCCCTCGCAAGCGGTGAGCCGCTCTGGAGCTGGCACGTCACGTCCTTTGTCGGGTTCGCGGATTTCGCGATCGAGTTATGCGATGGCTGGCCGGGTTTTATCGAGCAAGATCCAGCCGCGTTTATCGAGAACACGGGGGGGCAATTCTGTCCCTGGAGCTATACCGTCGTCGCCGAATTGGCGCCGCCTACCCCCGTGCCAAGCCTGTCTCGGGGTGCAGCTCTCGCGCTCATACTGTGCCTGTCGGCGGTGGCCCGTGCTGTCCGAAACGGAGGCGCCGGATCTCTCGATGCGGGTAACCGACCGCTAACCACTCGCCAGCACTTTGGTTATCGTTCTCCCGGGGCCGTTAGCTCAGTTGGTAGAGCACCGGGCTTTTAACCCGATGGTCCAGGGTTCGAGTCCCTGACGGCCCACCAATGATTTCAAGGGGTTGCGCGATTCGTTCATCTGCTTCGATTTCACCAGGGGCCGTATAGGGCCGTTTGGGGCCGAACTCGGCATCAGCCGGTCCGGCAACCGCTGGGTACGAGGGATTGCGATCGACATCGCCTGGGGATGGCTTCGCCATCAACCCCACAGTGCTCTAAGCCTCTGGTATCAGCAGCGGTTCGCACGCGGCGGACCTAGAGCTCGCAAGATCGGGATTGTTGCACTCGCCCGGAAACTCCTCGTCGCTCTCTGGCGCTACTTGGAGACAGGATTACTTCCGGAAGGAGCCGAGTTGAAGAGCTGACGATCGGGAACCACGGAAATCGGAAGTTCGGATCGCGGGCTCGTTCATGCCGC
>JACZVU010000048.1 GCA_022572485.1 Myxococcales bacterium | reverse complement strand
AGGCCTCGGTGTAGATGCAACCCTTATCGGCGAGTGTCTGGTAGATCGGCGTTACGCGGCACTTTCTGCCTGCTTCGCGCTCTTCTCCGGGGATGTGAAGCGCGTACATCTGGGTGTAGGCGTCGAATGCTTTGGCCCGGGTGTAGGTCTCGTCCGCCCACGGGCCGAAGCGTCGGGGATCGAGACTCGCCATGTTGACGTCCGCGTCGCCGTGAACGATCCACTGGGCGAGATATTTTCCGCAGCCCGCACCCTGTGCGATACCGATCGACGCGCCGCAGCAGAGCCAGAAATTGCGCAGGCCACCCGCGGGCCCGAGCAGTGGATTGTCGTCCGGCGTGTGCGGAATCGCACCGTTGACGACCGATTTGATGCCTGCATCCGCCCAGATCGGCATCCGCTCCAGAACTTTCTCGAAGTGCGGAAGAACCCGGTCGAAGTCGGCTTCGAACAGCTCGCTGTCGGATTCCCAAGCGGGCATGCCGCCTTGCGTGGGCCAGGCTTGAGTTGCGTCTTTGGTCTCGTAGATTCCGATCAGTGCGGAAGTCTGCTCCTGTCGATAGTAGGCCGACGCCGAGGGGTCTCGCATGATCGGAATTTCCTCATCCCGATCGATGAACTCTTGGATGGGCTCGGTGATGAAGTATTGGTGCTCGGCATTGGTGAAGGGCACGTCTGAG
This sequence comes from Myxococcales bacterium, assembly GCA_022572485.1. The sequence continues at coordinate 15,182 of JACZVU010000048.1, read as the reverse complement.
CCGACCATTTGGGAGATCTTAGGTGCATAACATCCCGCCGCGTTGACCACATGTTCACAGAGGATGCTTCCTTTGTCGGTTACGACTTCCCATTCGCCGCTCGGGCGCAGGTTGATGTCCGTGACGCGGGTACGTTTGATGATGGACGCGCCCAGATTCTTCGCAGCCTTGGCCATCGCGTTGCATGTGCCCGCGGGGTCAACGTGGCCGTCATCCAGCGTCCAGGCTCCCGCGATGACCCCGGTGGTATCGATGAACGGATTGATGCGTCGGATCTCGTCCGGACCGATGACCTCCAACCGGTAGCCGATGTGCTTCGCGATATCGGAGACGTGCTTGAACCACTCCAGCTCGGCTTGCGTGGTGGCTAGGCGAATTCCACCGCAGCCGTGCCAGCTGGTGTACTGACCGGTCATCTCTTCCAGTTTTGGATAGAGGGTGTTGCTGTGGTGATGGATCATGGCCATCGTGTAATCGCCGATGAAGCTCGGGCACTGTCCTGCCGAGTGCCACGTCGATCCCGATGTCAGTTCGCCCTTCTCAACCAGTACGATGTCCGCCCAACCTTCTTCGGAGAGGTGATAGAGGAGGCCAACGCCCATCATCCCCCCCCCTACCACGACCACCCGAGCCTGCGAAATCATGACCATCTCCTATAAGCCCCGGTTGCGGCGCCAGCGCCAAATCTTGCCCGAGTGGATCTGCCAGGGTGCCGGATTACGGTTCAGCCGCGACGGAATTCGGCCCACATGGAGTCGTGAGTGGAAGGATCCTATTGGATTTTCGCGCGCTTCGCGCCATCTGCCTTGTCTTCGAAAGTGTAGAATCGACTTGTCAAAAATCCAGTTAAATTATTGTTTTTATTTTGAATTATGTCAAATCAAGGAGCCATGTTAGGGCTGGCCGTGGGCATGCGCGGTGCTCACCTGAACCGCCCCGCGTGCGAGCGAGTCTCAAGACCGGCGGATTGTCTTCTGTGTGGTGGATCCGATGGGTATCCGCATCGGGCGCAACGCTGTCAGCGTGTCTCGCCAGGAGGCAACGAACGAGGGCCCGCGGCTTCGACCTCCCGGAGACTTCTCACGAGTGATACGGACATCATGACTCCGATGGGGATCAGGGGCAGGGACACCACTACGGTGGCGGTTTGAAGGGAACGCAGTCCGCCCAGTATGAGCAGGGTGATGGGGAGGATCCCCAGACTCAGCGCCCAGAACACGCGATTCCAGCGCGCTGGGTGCCGATCGGCCGGGAGCCTTCGCGTCGCGCAAGACGCGAGTGTGTAAGACGCCGAATCGTAGGTCGTCGCCATGAAGATCAGGCAGATCACGGCAAAGAAGGGCAGCAGCCAGCGGCCCGACGGTAGCGAGAGCAGGACGTCTACGATTGCGGCCGGAGCGCCTTGCTCATTGAGGGTATCCAGGATCGGAGCGAAACCGCCCAGTTCGAGGTACAACGCGTAATGACCCAGCACGGAAAAGAACAATACACAGCCCAGGGAGCCGTACCCGAGCATTCCGAAGACCATCTCGCGGATCGTCCGGCCGCGTGAGATCTTGCTCACGAAAATACCCATGAAGGGCCCCAGCGCGAGCCACCATGCCCAATAGAAGATCGTCCAGTTTTCTACGAACCCCGAGTCTGTCAGCGGATCGGTCCAAGTTGTCATTCGAATGAAATTTTGGATCGCAAATCCGACGGCATCGGTCGTGGTCTTGAGAATGAATAGCGTTGGGCCCGTGGCGAGAACGAACACGAGAAAAAGCAGTGCCAGCACCGCATTGATGTTGCTGAGGCGTCGGATTCCGCGATCGAGGCCGGCGTACACGCTTCCCGCAAAGAGAAGAGTGCCCAAAAGAACTACGATCAAGGACATGTAGAATTCTTCGGGTATGTCTGCGAACCGGCTGATCGAGGCGGTGATCAGCGGCGCGCTGAGTCCGACTCCGGTAGCGGCTGCGCCCACGAGTCCCACCATGAATAGCAGGTCAACGGTGCGACCGAGGACACCATCTGTCTGAGCGCCCATCACGGCGCGACACGCGGAACTGACTCTCAGGCTAGGTTGATCGCGAACGTGATAGGCGTGAGCCATGGCGATCGCCGGCAAGCAGTAGAACGCCCATCCAGTGATCCCCCAGTGGAAGATCGGGTAGCTGATCGCCTACTGGATGGCGGCAGCAGAGCCAGGCGCTTCATCAAATGGTGGCGCCTGGTAGTAGTAGGCCCATTCGATGGTGCCCCAGTAGAGCACCGTCGAACCGATTCCGCCGCAGAAGAGCATTGCAGCCCAGCTGAAGGTCGAGAAATCGGGTTGGCAACCCTCGGGGCCGAGTCGGATTCGTCCATGGCGCCCGAGCGCCAGCCAGAGCAGAAATAGGACCGCTGCACTCGCGGACCAGATGTAGAAAACACCAAAGTTGGTGGTAACGAAATCAAATGCTGCGCTTACCGACTGGGCGCCCTTTTCAGGGAACAGGATCAGCGGAGCGCAGACGCCTACGATGACGACTGCCGTGCAGATGAAAATGAACCAATCGATGTTAGGGCCCGGATCGGACGGTTCGCTAACGCTCATCTCGCGTGACAGTCCCCATTTTCGAGTTCAAAGTGTTTCTGTATACCCATTGATGTTCAACGCTTGCCCCGTAATGTGGTTGTTCGTTTTGGTGCAAAGAAAGCGTGCGAGGTTGGTGACCATGACGGCCAGAGCGATCTCAGAACAGATCGTTCGCCGATCGATGATGTTTGATCGGTTCTGCGCAAAGCGGGCATCGTTTTCGAACAATCGCTCAGGCATCGGGCCTCGTGGATGGTGGATACCTTACCGCAGGCGCTTGCCGTGCCAGTCGACCTCTCGCCGCTAACCGCGGGATGATCTACCAGGCGTCGGAGCGAATCTCATCCGCACACCAAGAGGAGCGCAGCAGATCGAGCGGGGGTTTCGGAGGAAATCGCCAGAAACGTCCTGGGGCCGATTTCACGCTCTCTCGGTCGAGAATCAGAAATCCTTTTGAATCTGCATAGTTAAAATTCCATTTCCCGCGTTTCCACACAGCGCGAAGATTTGACCTGCAACGGAATATCAACGAAGAGCAACTTCGCAGCAGATGTCGCTGGCGAAGCGGGCCTCCGTTGGCGCGCCCAAAGCGGGCTTTAGAAGGCGCTCTCGAAGGCCGATGCGCGCTAGGTGCCCGGCTCTGCATTCACAGGATCTGCTCACCTCTACTGGTTGTGGGCGATCGCCGCGATCGTACCCGCGCTGGGTGCCATCCACGCATTGAGGCGCTCGGGAGCAGCGTGGAGCCGCTCCGTTGTGGTTTTGCAGGTCGCGATCTTGATTTCGATCGCCAGCTTGTCCCTGCCGCTCCTGGCTGCCGATGGCATCGGTGCATGGGCTGCTCTGCTGTGGCTACCCGGGTCGATCGTCGCGCCGGCCAGCGTTGTGATTCTCGCTTTGGGCGCATCGAGTCGTATGCGCCAGCTAAACCCAGCGGTGGTTCTACTCGGGTGTGCGGTACCAGCGGTTGCACTCTTGGCGTTGATTTTGCCTGCGTGGGGAGCCCCGCAAGCGACGGCGTGGGCGCATCAATGGCTCAGCGAAAGTGCCGAATCGAGTGTCTTGATGGCATGGGTTTCGAAACTGCCATTGACGTACGGCCTTCCTTGCATGTTGGTCTCCCTGCTCGTCTTCCTCGGTGAATACGCGTGTCCACCCAAATCGAGCCTGCGCAATGCTTCGTTCGCGGGCATCGCCTGCGTCACGCCTGCTCTGACGACAATCGTTTGCGCGATCATCGGCGGGCGTTATGGATTCGAGCTGGTTCCTCTGTCCTATCTGGCTCCATCCATTGTATTTGGCTGGATCTTGTATCCGGGCCGCATTGCTCACCTCAGCGTGCGGATGGCTGCGATTGATGCGTTGGGTGAAGCTGTCGTGATCATCGATAACACTGATAAAATCGTTGACGCCAATGCTCTCGCGATTGATTTTCTCCAATCTTCATTGGGTGACCTTCGGGATTGTCCGGTGGATCAAGCGTTCGAGTCGATTCCCGAGCTGGTCGCGATGTTGAAAAGCCCATCGAAGACCTGTATCGAATTTTTTACCGGTAAGACAGCGGGGACAAAGCGTTGCTATGAGGCACGTATACACACACTCAAAGACATCGAGTCAGAAGGCTCTCGAGTCGTTGCGATTCGCGACGTTACAAGCAGTCGCGTTGCAGAAGAGAAGCTCTTCTATCAGGCCCACTTCGACAGCTTGACCGGTCTTCCCAACCGGAGGCTGTTTCTCGACAAGATATCGTTGATGATCAATGAAGCAAAAAAAGGGGGCCATCAGGTCGCGCTGATGTATCTCGATTTTGATCACTTCAAAGAGATCAACGATTCACTGGGGCATTCAGCTGGCGATGAGCTGCTTCGGATCATGGCGCACCGCCTTCGCCAGCATTTGCGCAGCAGCGATACCCTATCGCGAGCCGTATCACCCGAGCCTCCCGAGGTATCGCGCCTGGGCGGGGACGAGTTTGCAATCTTGATGTCCAAATTTTCATCGATTGAAGACGTCGAGGAGGTCGCAAAGCGCATTCTAAGACTGGTTTCTGACCCGGCCACCATTGGCGGCCAGTGCGTGTGGAACGCATGCAGTATCGGAATAGCGATCTTTCCGAAAGATGGGAGAGAGATCTCCACGCTGGTTAAAAACGCGGACTCTGCGCTTTACTATGCAAAGAGCCAAAGCCGCGGCCAATATGAATTCTATCGACCCGAGTTCGGTTCGAAGATTATACGCAAGGCATCACTCGAGAAACAATTGCGCGGAGCAATCGAAGCCAACGAGTTGGTGCTCCATTATCAACCCAAAATCGATCTCGCCAAGGAAGAGGTAACAGGGGCGGAGGCGCTTCTACGCTGGGAGAACGCAGACCTCGGTGTCGTGCCGCCGAAGGAGTTCATCCCTGTCGCTGAGGATTGCGGGCTCATCGTTTCGATCGGCGCCTGGGTGATCGAGGCCGCTTGCGCTCAAATCAAGAGTTGGCGAGAGGCAGGCTTCGAAGCGATTCCGATTTCCGTCAACGTTTCGTGTTTCCAGTTCACGCGGATGGATTTGCGGAAGGTCGTGGTGGCTGCGCTCGACAAATACGATGTGTCTCCCAGTTTGATGGAACTTGAATTGACCGAAAGCGCATTGCTGGAAGACAGTGACCATACCGACGCTTGCCTTCGCGACCTCCGCGCGATTGGTGTGAAAATTTCACTTGACGATTTTGGCACTGGTTACTCGGCACTCAGCTATCTGAGCCGCGTGCCTCTCGACGTGTTGAAGATGGACCGCGCATTCATCCGCGATGTCCACTCGGACCCTTCGGCTTTGGGAGTTGTGTCAGCGGTGGTGGCGATGGCACATAGTCTGAATTTACGTGTGGTCGCGGAAGGCGTCGATTGCGCAGAACAGATTGAGCCGCTTCGGAGAATGGGATGCGACTTGATACAGGGGTTCATCTTCAGCGCCGCGCTGAGCGCCGCGGAATTCAGCAAATATCTCACGCCAGAAGGTCGGCGGATTTCCCTCAAGTCGGTTGAAGCGTCCGCATTTCCCACGTCGAATTTGCTGGAGGCCGAGATGCCGGCTGTGGGAGGCGGCGTAGCGGTTGCCTCCGGAGAGAAGCAGGGAGACTCTTTGGAGCGGCATGCGCTCATCATAGACGGTGACCGCATGCAGATAGACCGTACTGCGATGAGAATGAACCAGATGGGGATTCCCTCGTACTACGCGCGAGATCTCGATGAGGGCGTGCTCTTCGCGCTTCAAGAGCCGGGCCGCATTCGCGCCCTTTTCGTTTCTTCGGAAATGAATCCACGCGACATTGAGCGGGTCGCACAGCAGGTTGCGAATCAATCGCAAGGAGATCGACCTTCGATCGTAGTGATCGGCGAGAAATTCGACCCGGTAGCCATTTCCGATCTTCAGCATAGGGGTTCGGTCTGGTCGCTTCGCATTCCGTTTGACGACGCGGAACTCAATTTCGTGGCCTACGCAGCGCTCTCTGGGGGAAAACATATGGGCTTCCCCGAGCGCAACCGTGTGCCAGTTCACCTGATGGTGTGGACGCGTGTGGGAGATGTGGCCGGTCACGGTGTGATCTCCTCGCTCTCTCCACGGGGTGCATTCATCGAGATGGATGAGCCGCTCCCTGTTGGCACTGCGTTTCAACTCGAATTTACATTGTCAGAATGGCCGGTTTCCATCCGAGCGCGCGTCGTTTACCTAAAGGGGAACGACGCTGACGCCTTGGGGCGCTCCAGGGGCGTGGGCGTGGTGTTTCTGAACCGTGATCGCGAGACCGGAGATCGGATTTTTGAAGAAGTGGAGAAGCGCTCAGCTCGCTATCTACCTTGATGCAATAAACCGTGGTCTTTGTCTGATGATGATCTCCGTGGTCCAACATTTTTCTAAGCGAAGGTAAAACTCAGGTGATCCTGAGAAGCAGATATACCGACTAACAATGTCATCTGACACAAGCGCCTTGGGGCTACTTCTCGCTTCCCCTCACGAAAGATATGGACTACTATCGTGGGCGTGATCGGATCGAAGATTCGGAACGCCTGGGCATCTTGACGGGAACTACGGTTGCGATTTTTCTGTTTTCCCAGGACGGGTTTCACCCGCAAGCGCCCAGGCACTACAACCCGCTATTGGAAGGGCGGGAGCTCATCGAGGCGTTCCAAGAAGGGGGCTCGTCATCTTGATGCGCCATATGTCGACAGACAGCTTCGTTTCTGGAGAGGGCACATATAAACACCATCATGATCACTCATTCGGGAACGCTCCTTTACAGTTTAGGGCTACAAACCCAACCTGAGGGTATCGCGCACATGTTTCGCCCCGCGGAGTTCGGAAACGCCATTTATCTGGGTCGCGTGACTCCCGAGCAGTGGTCAGCGCTCGCAGGCTCTACGGGCGCGGGATCGTAAGCGGGCTGCGAATTGCCTCCCATGACCTTCGCAGGCGGAGTTCTAATATTCCGGTATCCATGAAATTCAGGTTTTTCGGTGTTGTCGCTCTGAACCTGGCGCTGATCGTTCTTTCAGCGAACGTAGCTGTCGGGCTCGTCATCGAGCACGAAGAGGGTGCGCTCAATTCCGAAGTGCCTGTTGACGACCCGGGTTGGGACAATGTCGGTGTGTGCAATGGTTGGACCGCGGTCTATCTGGGGCGCGGGTGGGTACTCACCGCCGCTCACGTAGGCGTTTCGAATGTCAATCTCGAAGGAACGATGTACGTGGCGGATATGAATTCGCGAGAGAGAGTGTTCAATCCTGATCAGACCGCGGCGGATTTGATCCTCTTTCGGATCGATCCAGAGCCGGATTTGCCTTCATTGAAAATATCTGCCGAGTCGCCTCCCATTGGAAGCCCGATCGTCATGATCGGGAGTGGGTTGGGCCGCGGCGAAAAGACGGCCGGGCGAGGCCGTGTCGGCTTTTCCTGGCAGGCGCCTTCACTCAAGCGTTGGGGTACGAGCACCGTGCACGAGTATCTGCACGACCAATCGGTCGGGAACACAGACTCGTTTGCGACCCGCTTTTCGATTGCGAAGACCGCGCATGAGGCCCATGCCGCGCACGGAGATTCCGGTGGAGCCTCATTTGCTCACCTCGAAGGGCAGTGGCAACTTGTCGGAATCATTCTGGCCGTGGATAGCCACTTCGGTCAACCAGCTCGTTCAGCTGCGTATGGAAACCGAACATTCATTGCGGATCTCGCTCGCTACCGCCAATTCATTCATTCCATCACAAACGTCCTGCCAGACTGACGACGTTCTGAACGGCTTGATCGGCTGTCGAATCGATGGATCATCTTACGCGACCGTATTTCAGGTCAGGATGGTGTGAGCGAATCGACTTCGGCTTTGAGCCTGGCGGAGTCCATCTTTTCAGCCTCGTTTGCGGCGCGCTGCTTCAACCCGAGTGCCTTTTCCCGGTCTTCCGGCCGATTGCGTTCCACCAGGAATCTCGCGTAATCGCACTGAACGCGCGCTGCCCAGAGCCTCGCACCCAGCGTTTGGCAGGAATTGATTGCATCTTCGAAATGGCCGATCGCGTCGCGATCGCGCCCCGCTGTTGCTGCGAGGAGCGCGAGATATCGAGAAGCCGGGCCGTGAAACGCGATCCAACCGAACACGACGAAGCAGCCATCATAGGGCCGCAACTGACGGTAGAGTACGGCTGCGCGTTTGGAATCCCGCATACGCACGCACGTTTCCGCAAGGTGATGGATGCTCGCCGCCCAGCCGAAGTCCGGGTTGACGTCTGAAAATTCTCTGGCGGCAAGTGAGTCGAATAGATTTCGCGACTCTTCTTCCTTTCCAATGTGGCCGCAGAGGTTCGCGAGAGCACAGAACCACAGGCTTCCGGGGCGAAGGGTTTCGGCGAGGTGTCTGATTTCGTCTTCCAGCTTCTCGAGCTTCAGTTGTTCATGGAACACGCCATAGCGATGGAGCGTGCGCGTCAGCTGGTAAGAGAGGTCGCCGCCCAGCGCACCGAGATCCAGTGCTTCTCTGCCGACTGCTGCTGATTCAGTCACCTGACCCTGGACGAGGAGCTGGGTAGCCCGGATCATCTTCACGAACTCTCGTTCAGGAGGCTGACGTAACTCTTCCGCAACCCGTGCAAGCTCGGACAGGTCGCGGTTCATTCCCTGAGCATCTCCGCGCAACAGCAGTTCTTCGCTGCGGTAAAGCAGAGCCAGGAAGATGAGGTTTTGATCACCTGATTCGTATGCGAGGCGAACGATCTCGTTTTCGAGATCGGGTTGGCGATCGATGAGGAACGGGCGGGAAACGACATATATTTGTGCGGCCAACGCTTCCGCGAGTGCCGAGGGATCGCCGCTATTGCGAGCGATGCTGATGGCCTCTTCGGTCAACGCGGGGCCGGGTTCTGAATCGTCGCTCCAATATTTTGCGATCGCGAGTCGGCCGAGCAATCTCGCGCGGATCAGGCTCTGGGGTTCTGTGTGGAAGCGAAGGGCATCTTCGAGCAGAGAGACTTCGACCGTGTCGACGCTTCCGGACAGAATGTCAAAGGGTGTTTTCACGCCCAGTGCGGCACGCCCGAGGATCTCGGGCAGCTCGAATTGGCGCGCAAGCTCTGCCGCGTGCGTACACGCCTCGCGGGCGCGGGTCAGGTTTCCTGCTCGGCGCTCGGATTCGGCCGTAGCCAACAGAAGTTGGCAGCGTTCGTTTGCGGTCCGAGCTTCGCGCTGCTCGAGCATCTTCAGCGCATCCTGAAAATAGGTCGAAGCCTCCTCCCATGCGAATTGATCAACGGCATGTTCCCCCGCTCGTCTCGCAAAAAAGATGGCCTTTTCGAAATCGTCGGGGTTCGCACCCTCTGTATAATGGAATGCGATCTCCGCGAGGTTCGAGGTGGAGTTCATTCGCTGCATCTGCTCGAGGACTTGGGCGACGTGGCGATGGATCAGGGCTCTCTCTGAGGTTTCGATTTCTTCATAAAGAACCTCGTGAACGAGAGCGTGGGTAAAGCGGTAGTGACCCAATGTCTGGGGTACCTCGCTTACGATGTTCGAGCGGAGCGCCTCCGCCAGGGGTTCGAGTCTCAACTCTGCTTCGAGTGCCTGAACGAGAACCTCCCGTGAAAACTCCTGGCCGATCACAGTCGCGACCGCAAGCACCCGGTGGGCCTTTGGCGGTAACATCGCCAAGCGGCGCTGAACGACGGCAGTTACGCCCTGAGGCAGGGAGAAGGTGCCAGCGCCCTTTATGCCGGCCTTGAATGCGTCGGGCTGACTCTTGATGAGCTGGGCGATTTCGGTCACCAGAAAAGGGTTGCCGTCGGTCTTCTCGACTACGGCTGAGGTGAGTTCGTCGGATGGTTCACCGCCGCCATCCACCCGGAGTAGCTGGACGATTTCTGTCGATGTAAGCCTTTTGAGGGATAGCTGCTCGAATATGGAACGGCGCGCCAGAACGCCCAGCGTCTCCGAGAGCGGATGTTCGACCTCATCTTCTCGGTAGGCACCCAATACGAGGATCGGTGCGTCGACCAGTTCGTGCGCGAGAAATTCGATCAGACGTAGGGACGGGGCATCAGCCCATTGAAGGTCATCTAGAATTAGAATCTGGGTGCCGCTGTTACTGGCCACGCAACGCAGGAAGCAAGTGATGCTGTCGAAGAGGCGAAAGCGCTCCTGATCCGATTGTACGGGCGGGGGTTCTGGAAGCTCCGGAAGCTTCTCGCGTAAGCTCGGAATGACTCGCGCGATATCGAGTGCGCGAGCACCCATCTGTTCGCGGAGTTCTTCGGGGCTTCGGGTCGCGATCAGCGCGCGCAGGATCTGTACCCAAGGCCAATAAGGCTGAGCCCCTTCGCCTTCCCAGCACCAACTTGAGTAAACCGAAAGGTGAGTCGCTGCCACCTGCTGGGTGAATTCTTCGAGCAGGCGGGTTTTGCCTCCACCCGCTTCGCTAGAGACGAACACGATGCGCCCGAGATTTTGATGGGCGTCATCCAGGGCTTCTTCGAGACGTTTCAATTCGTGCTCGCGACCGACGAACACAGAACCTTGTCGGATGGACCGGGCCTCCGTGGTTGTGCGCCTCGGAGCGGGTTGCCGCGAGTCGCTCGGGTCGACCGCGGCTATGAAGCGGAAACCGCGGCGCCGCATGGTTTGAATGACGCTCTGTTGTCCGCCATCGTCTCCGACCGCCTGGCGTGCGGCGTGGATCGCGCGACTCAAAACGTCGTCCGTCGCCGCGATCCCCGGCCAGAGTGCTTCTAGGATTTCTTCTTTGGGTACGACACGGTCGCGTCGAGCGACCAGGTAGAGCAGGAGATCGAGCACCTTGGGTTGGACATCGAGATCCGACCCGTCTTGGCGCAGTACGTAGAGTCCGGGATCGAGTTCAAAAGCACCGAAGCGATACACGGTACCTACGAATTCGGGAATCAGGCTCTCGAGCGAGGCCACACGAAACTCCGCAACACTTTCACCTCAATGGTCCGTGGCATCCGTTTCCATCATAGATTGAACTTCAGCGCGTTGGGGCGATACCAGCAGATCAGGTTCCGATCAGGAAGTGATCAGCGAGCGGTCAAGCAACGACACCTCGGTTCAGGTTACGTTCGACACCGGGATGCGGGATTGCGAGAACGCACCGATCTGGCGTGGCAAACCGGCATTCGATGGTTTCCGTGGCGGAACTCCGCTCTACTTCGAGGTTTTCCCACGGTACCTCATCCCGCGAGGTTCGTTCCCGGAGTCCGGCGGCAGTTGGAGGGAGGTTCCTCATGCTGACTGGGCGCCGTCAGTGGGTCCAAAACACCTCTATTTCATCATCTCATACAGCAGTGCTTAAGGGAAGATAACCCTATTCCCCGCGGGGTACTCGCCGCGCTGCGATCGCCGCGGGCTCCCCAACAAAGGCCGCCCGTGGGTCCAAATACTTCTTGTAACCGCACGCCTCGCGGGCTTATACCGGGAGATGAGGGATGGTCAGGTGGGGTGCTCTGCCTCGCCTGTCACCGGGAGGGTGCCCCCGCTTGCGCGGCGACAAGGAGAAAGGCCGGTCGGAATTGATTGGCGAACTCGACAAGCTTCGACAGGAGCTCGCCGGGCAGACCGCTGAATTGCGCAATGCCGAGATCCGCTACTGCGCGCTCGTCGGGAATTCTTCGGATCTGACTCTCGAGTTCGACAGCGCGGGGCGGCTGCTCTTTTTGAGCCCGAGCTGTTCGCCGCTCGTTTCCCGCCCTCTCGATGAGATTCTGGGGAAGACTCTGGAAGAGAGCGGGATCCTCGATTCCCTGCACCCGGAAGATCGACGGCCGCTTTTTGAGGCCTTCCGCGAGGGGATTGAGTCGAGGCAGGAGACGAGAAGTCGCTTTCGACTGCGCTTTCCCGATGACTCGTGGCGTTGGTTCGAAGGTGTTTCGACGCCCTTCGAGCAGGTTGATGGTTCCCCGTGTGTTATTTCGGTTTGTCGCGATGTGACGGATGTCGTGTGCGCGCGTCGAGACCAACGGGAGAGCGAGGATCTCTACCGAATCGTAACCGATGTCAGCCGCGACATGATCATCGAGGTCAATTCTGCGGGTGAGATTATTTTTGCAAGTGCGTCGATCGAATCCTTGACGGGGTACACCGATGAGGACTTGATCGGAAAGAGATACGTTACGTTTTACGAATTCATCCATCCGGACGATCGCGAACACATCCTAACGTACTTCGAAAATAAAACAGGTGAACCCGGAGACATAATTCACTACCCTCCCTACCGCTTTCAACATAAGAACGGGTCATGGATTTGGTTTTCGACGATTGGCACATGGTACGAGATGGCCAGCGGCGAGTTCAGAATGATCGAGGTGTCACGGGATATTTCGCAGGAGGTTCAAAGAGAAGAAGAGCGACTCGAACTTGCTCGGAAGATGCAAGAGGCCCAGAGGCTCGAGAGCCTGGGGGTGATGGCCGGAGGCATCACGCACGACTTCAACAACCTGCTGACACCGATCCTCGGCGATGCGCAGCTCGCGCTACTCGATCTGCCCCCCGATTCGCCCGTTCGGCCGCGGATCGAGCAGATCTATCAAGCAGCCAAGCGGGCCGCAGCACTCACCAGGCAGATGCTCGCTTATTTGGGTCAAGATCCCATTTTGGTCGAACCCGTTTCGGTCTCTCGACTCGTGAAGGAGATGGGACAGTTGTTCGAGGGTGCCGTCTCGGGTAAGGCGGCACTGGTCTACGACCTTTCGGACGATCTGCCCTCTGTGGAAGCGGATGTCACCCAGCTCTCTCAGGTGGTGATGAACCTGATCACCAATGCGACCGAGGCGGTTCGAGAGGGGGCGGGGCGGATCACGCTTCGAACCGGCGTCGTTGAGGCTGAGAAGCTGGATCGCAGCTTCGTTGTGGGTGATTTTGAACCGAAAGCGCGGAAATACGTGTTTTTCGAAGTCATCGATGACGGTTGCGGCATGGATGCTGAGACGCAGTCAAAGATCTTCGATCCGTTCTTCACGACCAAGTTCACCGGGCGTGGTTTGGGCCTTGCTGCTGTCCTCGGTATCGTGCGGAGCCACGATGGGATGATTGAAATCGACAGCGAACCGGGGCGCGGTACGCGGTTTTGCGTACTCTTTCCAGCAGCAAAGCGAGTCGCGGCTGCCCCCGAACCTCGAGTGACACGGGTCGAAGAATGGCGCAGTAGCGGAATGGTGCTGGTCGTGGACGACGACGAGGGTGTGCGAGACCTGTTGGATGCGACTCTCCGCCGAGCGGGGCTCACGGTGCTGCTCGCGAGCGGTGGCCGCGAGGCGGTAGATCTCTTCCGACGTCACGCGGATGAAATCCGCGCCGTGGTGCTCGATCGGACCATGCCAGACATTGGCGGCGAGGACGCTTTCGACGAGATTCGCCGTATTCGACCCGATGCGCGCATCATGCTGATCAGCGGCTACTCCGAAGAGCGGGCTGCGTGGCACTTCATCGACAAGGGGCTCGATGCTTTTTTACATAAACCTTTCGAGCCCGCAACCCTGCTCCAGAAAATTCGGCGCATCATCGATGGTGACCATCCTTCGACCAGCTGAGATTATCGCCCACACTCGGTCCGATTACCTGCTGCCTCGATTAGAACGTACCTTCCAATTCAAATCATCAGTGCTAAATCCAATTGAGTAGCTGGCCGATGGAAAGGTGAGAGTGTCTTCGCAGCGGCGAAAAGAGGAGAGGGGATGGCGCTGAAGGAAGGTAGCCAGGTCTTTCTGCGATTCGACTCTCCATCGAGAGGGCGTTTGCTCCAGCCGGGTATCGTTCGGGAAATTCGAGACAACGGGTGGACGCTCACCTTTGAAATCCGCCATCACGCCGTCGAAATCGGCGAAGAAAAGTGGGTCTATTACAACAAGGCCAGGGATTTTCTCCAGCAGCGGGTTTTGGTCGAGGCGCAATCGAGCGAGGGGACGCTCTTCGTGTTAACCCTGAAATTCATTGGTGACGCCGTTTCTGCGAGGACTCGCGAAGAAGATCGCGTATCGACCAGCGGTGCCGCTTTGAGGGCGAGCCTCGAAGACGAGGACGGCTGTCTCATTCAGGATGTGAGCCTGTCGGGCCTCTCCGTGATTTCCACCCGGAAATACCACGTCGGGCGGTGCCTCGAAATCGTGATTCGCTATGGGGATGAAGAATATGTCGGCCCGGTGGAGGTCCAATCCGTCCACGCGCTCGACGCTGGGAAAATCCGCTACGGATTGCTCGGCGTTTTCGACACCGCGGAAGGAAGAGACCTTCAGAACGGCTTGACGCGAATGACTCTCGAGATTCAGCGGCAACAGCTGAAGCGCATCTTGGGTTCGAGCTGAGCCCGATTGCTGGGCTGCGTCTAAGCCGAGCCGGAGCGGCGCTGCTGTTATGGGGGTGATTCTCAGGCATACGCAGGGGCGCCCGCTTCGTCAAAGCGGGCTAGAGTCCGGCCCATGTCGGATTTCTTCAAACGCCCGCCGCCCGCCGGCCCTGTCCTGATCAACCGAATGATCCGAGCGGCTCAGCTCGATCCGCGTCTCTACGCAGAGGTCGGAGCGGACAAGACGGCCACCTTGCCGGCGGCCAGCGTCGTCTTGCTCGCCGCTTTCGCAGGTGGCATTAATTTTCCGGGCGCGCCGTTTTCGATGCTCTTCGGAGGGCTGCTGGCTGCACTCCTCGGATGGTTGCTGTTCGCCTACGTGATCTACCTGATCGGCGCGAAGCTGCTGCCCGAGCCCGCGACGAAGGCAGATTTCGGCGCGTTGCTGCGAGCCATGGGATTTGCCAATGCACCGGGTGTCGTGAAGCTGCTGGGGGTCGTCCCCGAACTGCGCGTGTTGGTCTTTTTCGTGGCGATGGTGTGGGTACTCGTGGCCACGGTTACGGCGGTCCGGCACGCGCTTTCCTACACGAGTTCCTGGCGTGCGATCGGAGTCTGCGCGATTCCGCTACTCGCCAGTCAGCTGCTGATCTTCGCCGTGGCGTCCTCGATCACCGAGTCGCCCGAGATGCACGAGGGGATGCGCGAGCCCCCGGTCGTTCTGCCCTGATTTTCCGCGTTCTGCGACGAGTGCATGCACTCTGCGACGGGATGATGCGCTCTGCTACGAGTTGGCGCTCTGGCTACGAG
>JACZVU010000047.1 GCA_022572485.1 Myxococcales bacterium | reverse complement strand
CTGAAGCAACAGGAGCGAGCGGCGCTCCGGGTGCGAGAGAGCGTCCACCACGGCATCCTGGATTGCATCCTCGTCGCTCGCCTCCAGATCCACAAACTGAATGGCGAAGTCGGGCCGTCCGTCGATCGATCCGCGCCTCAGGAGTCGACCCTGAGCGCGGACGCGAGCCCAGGGCAGCTGAAGCCGCACGCTGACCTCGTCCCCGACCTGCGCGCGGGGCAAGCCGCACAGGCGGACCCCGCCGACGGAGAGGTCGTAGGTCATGTGTTCGGTGGCCTTTCCCTTGCTCACCACAACGGCGCTCGCGCAGACCAGCGCACGCGGCACACTGCGACGATCTGTCTGAGGAATCGGAATCAACGCTGTTGCCATGGGGTTTCCTCCCGGTTGGAATCGAGGCCTCAAATGGCGCTCAGATCTCGGAGAACGATTTGCGCTAGGCGGCCATCACGCGCTGCGAGTAGACGATGCTGGGGCGCGTCCACGCGATCCGGTGCTCGTCGGGCACTCCTTATTGCGCCTGTGCGTTACCGAGATCGCGACGTCTAAACCACCCTTAGCCCAAAGGTCGTAGCGACAGGGCGTAGGCGCCCCACGTGGTTGATGCTTCGCCAACAAACCTCCGGGTACATCTCAATCCATTCCGAGTCCGGCGTCCCACGACCCCCAGAGCCGACGATCCCTACGTCGAAGCGGTGCTCCTCCAGGTACTCCACCGCCGCAAGCGGAGTCATGGCGTTGGCACAAATGGGCGCCACGGGGTCTAGCCATTCCCACCCGGACCACCAGTAGGGGTTCTGTTCGCTCTGCATCAACAGGAGAGAGCGGCGCTCCGGCTGCGAGAGAACCTCCACCACAGCCTCGTGGATCGCATCCTCGTCGCTTGCCTCCAGATCCACAAACTGTATGGCGAAGTCGGGCCGTCCGTCGGTCGATCCACACCTCATGAGTCGACCCCGAGCGCGGACCAGAGTCCGGGGCAGCTGAAGGCGCACTTTGACCTTGTCCCCGACCTGCGCGCAGGGCAAGCCGCACAGGCGGATTCCGCCGACGGAGAGGTCGTATGTGATGTGTTCACTGACCTTTTCGTTCGCCCTCACGAGTACACTCGCCGAGACCAGAGCACGGGGGTCGCGACGCCGGTCAAGGTGGAGATTCGGAGGCGCCGGTGGCTGCCTCACCTCCGATTCTAGTTGGACGTGGAGCGTCCGGCTCGAAACATCGACGACGCAGCTCTCGGTCGACGGATCGTCTGCAACGCGTCTGTAAGCGGCTTCGAGGTCAGCGAGGTTCTTGAACCGACTCTCTCGGCTTTCGTTGGTCCTCGGCGGTTGGCTTCGTACCATGGTGGTTTTACCTCCAGATATAGATAACGGTGGCGAGTGAAAGACGCCCGCACCCGAAGGGGCCGAGCGGGTCGAACGGCGGGCCGAGAGCGAGTTCAAGGCGAGTGATGCAAGGGCGAGCGTGGGTCGGCGAGGCGCGTGCATTGCGCAACTCCTTTCGGCAACCGTTCGACCCTCTCGGCTTCTCCGAGGTCGGGCACTGGTTTTGCGTCCCCGGATTTCGCCGGGTTTGCCTTGTCGAGGAGCAGGTGAACGCACGGTCCGACCCGCATCCGGGAGCACAGCGCGGCAATACGCCTGGCCGTGTCCAATTCAGCACACTATCGGTGCGCGAGACTCGAACTTTAGGGTTTTCTCGAACGCAAGTCGTCGTTCATTCTGGCGCTCTCAGGCTGCCGCCTCGCTTTTTTCCGGTGGGCGGGCGGCGGCTAATGGCTCAACCGAGTTGATAAGCATCATAAGGGTATGGCGCCTGCGGACAGTGACGTAAGTTCCCGAGAGCACGACGGTTGGTGCCTCCCGGCCTCATCGGACATCCTCGAGTTGGCAATTCAACAACACCCAACGAGAGGAGGCACCGATGGAAAACAAGACCCTATGGGACGACCGACTCCATTCGCAGCCGTGGTGTGAGCCGTCAACCGAGTTTGGATCAATTGGGCTTGCACTCAAGCGGTCAACGCAACAGCTTCATTGAATACGTCTGCTGGACATCGAAAGCCAAGCGTCTTGCGCGGACGCTGGTTCAATCGAAGAGCGATCCGATTCAGGCCCGCTTGCGTGAAGGCGGAGAGATCCGTGCCTTTGGGAAAGTATTGGCGTAGCAGCCGATTCGTGCTTCCCCGCGACGATCTCGCCGGAACAAACCGCCAGCGCGTAGCGATCCGCTGGGTGACTGCGTGACATGCTTCGCCGCTCCAAAAGTGACGCCAAAAAGAAAACGGCCCTTTGCCCGGTCAAAGGCAAAGAGCCGCTTGCAAGCTCTCTTTGGCGATCGCGACCCGTGATCAGCGGGTCGATCGATGTGAAAGTTCTAGCTACTTCCCGTCTTGAAATTCGGAAGTCATTGAATCCAAAAGGAATTGGCGCAATCGCGACTCCCTTTCATCTTGCGATTGGTGTATGCTAGGCGGTACCAACCAACCGAACTTACACAGAAAATCGCCGATCGGGGGTGAAGCGATGCGCCAATTCCGAGAATCTCAAAGACCTCTCGTGCCCATCTGGGGCCCGCACCAGCATACCCGAGAACTGCAGATGGCGGCCAGGGTTCTGGATGCGCATCCGGAGATCGGAGAGCTCGTCCAGAACGATCTCTTGCAGGGGCGTCGCAGCGATCGGGGCCGTCGTGGGCTGAGTGGCGATCAAGTGCTCCGGATCGCGCTGCTGAAGCAGATCCATGGATTGAGCTACCGCGAGCTGGAGTTCCACCTGCAGGACTCCGACGCGTTCCGCGCCTTTGTGGGCCTCGGCTTCGAAGACCGGCCGAGCCATCAGGCCCTACAGTCCAACGTGAAGCGGATTCGGCCCGCGACATGGGAAGCGATCCATCGGATCTTGATCCGCTTCGCTCAGAAGGAGGGAATCGAGCGGGGCCGGACGATTCGCGGGGATACGACGGTCGTCGATGCGGCCATCCACGAGCCGTCGGATTCGAGCCTGCTGTGGGATTGCGTGCGGGTCGCAACCCGGCTCATGCACCGGATGGCCCAACGCAAGCCCGTGCTCCGAAAGGCCTTCTCCGATCACACCCGACGCGCGAAGCGGCGCGCCTACACGATCAAGTTCCATCGTCGGCGCAAAGACATGGCGTCGCAGTATCGCGACCTGATCCGCGTCTCACAGGCGGTCCGTGATGACGCCGCCGTCTTCGTCGAGAAGGCCACGCGAGTCGAAGTCTTGCAGGCGCTGTCACGGAGCTCCAAGCGCTCCTCCCTCGGTTCGACCGGGTGCTCGACCAGACCCGGCGGCGCGTCCTAGATGGAGAGAAGGTGCCGTCCGAAGAGAAGATCGTCTCGATTTTCGAGCCCCATACGGACATCATCGTGAAAGGCCACCGAGAAACGCGCTACGGGCACAAGGTCTATCTGACCGGCGGGAAGTCTTCGCTTGTGCTCGACTGCGTGATCGAGGAAGGCAACCCGGCCGACTCGACTCTCATCCACCGAAGCCTCGAGCGACACGTGGATCTGTTTGGAGCGGCTCCTCGCCAAGCGGCTTTCGACGGCGGCTTTGCCTCGAAGGAAAACATCGCCATCGCCAAAGCATTGGGCGTCGAGGACATCGCCTTTCATCGCAAGAGGGGTCTCGAGATCAGCGACATGGTTCGAAGCGCTTGGGTCTTCCGTCGTCTGCGCGACTTTCGATCCGGGATCGAGGGCTGTATTTCAACGCTCAAGCGCGCCTTCCAGATGGACCGCTGCACCTGGCGAGGGTCGTCGTCGTTCCGCGCGTACGTCTGGAGTTCGGTGACGAGCTTCAACCTCATCGTCCTCGCGCGACATCTGCTCACGCGCGAGTTCGCCTGAACCGATCCTCTTCAGACCCATTCAACAGGACAACTGCATCTCGGAAACGATTTGGAGCGGCCCTACGCCGTTTGCGACAGATCGAGCTCGCTGCAGCACCCAGATCACCCACAATTCCAGGAAAGCGAACCCGTCAAAGCAGTCTGGTAGGCTACGAAACAGCCATTTCAAGACGGGAAGTAGCCTAGCAGCAGACGGACGGGGTGGATCCACACCTGATGGGCGCGAACGAGCTGACCTCTGGATGGATGCAACGGATCCGGCCCCGCTCTGTTCGGATAAACAGCACCGCATGGTTACGGCGTGCTCGCTAAACTGCGGCCATGTCCAATGCCAATCCATCTCACTGTATCGCGGTGATCGGCGGAGCCGTGGCCGGTGCCGAAGTCGCGGGAAAGCTCGCCGAGGCGGGCTGCGAGATCGTCGTCTTCGAACAGAACGCGCGCCCCTACGGGAAGATCGAGGACGGCCTGCCGCGTTGGCACAAGGCGCTCCGCGAAAAAGAGTACGCGGCGATTGGCGAGCGGCTCACGCAGCCCGGGGTCCACTTCGTGCCGCTGACGCGGATCGGCGAACACATCGACTTCCGGAAACTCGTCAACGACTGGGGATTCACGGGCGTCGTTCTCGCCAACGGCGCGTGGCGGGACCGTCCGCTGCCCGTCGAAGGCGTCGACGCCTACATCGGCAAGGGCATGATCTACCAGAATCCCTTCATCATCTGGTTCAACCACATGAACGAGGCCAGCTACGAGGGGCCTACCTTCGAAGTCGAAGACCGCGCCATCGTCGTGGGCGGCGGGCTCGCGTCGATCGACGTTGCGAAGGTCCTGATGTTGGAAACCACCCGCGCGGCACTGCGCGAGCGCGGCATCGAAGTCGACATGATCGAACTCGAGGTCAAGGGCATCCCGAAGTTTCTCGCGAGCCGCGGGTTGCAATTCGAAGACCTCGGGCTCGAAGGCTGCACGCTCTTCTATCGCCGCGGCGAGCAGGACATGCCGCTGGTCGAGATCCCCGTTGACGCGACTCCCGATCGCGTCGAAAAAGTTCGCAACAGCCGCGCCAAACTGCTCCAGAAGGCGACCGAAAAGTATCGGTTTCGTGTCGAGGCGTTCGCAGCTCCCGAAGACATGATCATCGAAGATGGGCGGCTGGTGGGATTGCTGTTTCGCCGCATGCGCAGCGACGGCGGCACGCTGGTTCCGACCGATGAAACCTTCGAGCGCCGCGGGTCCTGCGTGGTCAGCTCGATCGGGAGCATCCCGCTGCCGATCGAAGGCATCGAGATGAAGGGCGAACTATTCCGCTTCACGGATTGGGATCTGGGCCGACTCGAAGGCTTCCCGACGCTGTTCTCGGCCGGCAACATCGTCACCGGCAAGGGGAACATCATCGCCTCCCGCAAGCACGCACGGCGGGTCACCGAAACCATGGCGGAAACCTTCCTCGGGATCGCAGACGACGCGCACGCCGCAAAAGCTGGGCTCGCAGAAACCGCGGGTGGGGGTGTTCGCGAAACGGCCAAGGGCATCGCGGTGGAAATCACCGCTCAGCCGAAGATCAGCGCAGATTCGCTCGCGCAGATTCGCTCGCGTGTCGCCGCTCGCCAGCGAGAGGTGGGTTACGATGAGAATTTTGAGGCCTGGATCGAGCGAATGTCACCTGGGGCTTCGGACAATGGCTAGAGAGGATCGCGGAATGGGGTTACACCGATCCTCGTCGGAAACGGGTGTCACGGTATTCTGCGGGACTCTCTAGCCGCTACAGACCACCGCGCTGAGTCTTCGGTGAATCGGCTCTACTCTTCGTCTTCCATGAATCCCCGCAGTACCCGGCTTCGACTCGGGTGGCGGAGTTTTCGCAATGCCTTCGCCTCGATCTGGCGGATCCGCTCCCGGGTGACCGCGAAATCCTGTCCGACCTCTTCGAGCGTGTAGTTGCTACGCTCGCCGATCCCGAAGCGCATCTTGAGAACCTGCTCTTCGCGCGGCGCGAGGGTGGCCAACACCCGGCGGGTTCCCTCTGCGAGGTTGGTGTAGAGAATGGCGTCTTGGGGGCTGACGGCACTTCCATCCTCGATGAAATCGCCGATCTGGCTGACTTCCTCCTCACCGACGGGCGCTTCGAGGCTAACCGGCTCCTTCGCAATCTTCATGACCATTTGAACCTTTTCGATCGGGAGTTCCATCCGCTCGGCGAGTTCCTCAGGCGTGGGCTCGCGACCAAGCGCCTGGACGAGAAATCGGGTCGTCCGAGCCAGTTTGTTGATCGTTTCGATCATATGGACCGGGATGCGAATCGTGCGGGCCTGATCGGCGATCGCACGGGTGATCGCCTGGCGAATCCACCAGGTCGCGTAGGTCGAAAACTTGTAGCCGCGCTGATACTCGAATTTGTCCACCGCCTTCATCAAGCCGATGTTGCCCTCCTGGATCAGATCCAGGAACTGCAGTCCACGATTCGAATACTTCTTCGCGATCGACACGACCAGGCGCAGATTCGCTTCGACGAGTTCGCTCTTGGCCGCGTGGGCGCGCGCCGTCGCGGCTGCAAGCCGGTCGAGCGCCGAGCGAATCTCGGTGCGCGACATCCGCGTTTCCATCTCGATTTTCTGGATCGATTTATCGATCTCCCCGAGTTCCGCCATCGCGGCGGCAACCCGATCTGCGTCACCACCGAGTTGCTCCAGAGCCCTCTTGCCACGCGCGCTTCGACGCGTGGACAAAACGGCCAACTTGGTGAACTCAGCGGGCGAGAGCGCAAACGCCTTGGTGGCCCTGCGCGCCTCCGACCCTGCACGCCAGATCAACGGTCCGATCCTCTTGAAGTTAGCGATGAGTTCTTCGGTGGCCGCCTTTGCAAAACACGTCTCACAAAGATGGGCGACCATCTGGCCGTAGAACGTTTCGATTTCTCCCCGCAATCGCTGGCGGGTGCTTTCGCTGGTGCGAGAATTGTTGATCGACGCGAGGCGCTTCGTGACGTCGATCTCGAGTCGGCGGATCCGGTTGACCTTCAGGAAGAAGTGCTTCCGCCGCTCCTCGGGAGTGGCTGCAGGGTCGGCGGCATCGAGACCGTCGAGTGCCTTCTTGAGTTCGATTTTGTGCACCTTGAGCTGATCGGCGAGGTCTAAGATCGCACGCACGCTCAGAAGCGATCGGATCACCGCGAGCACCCGATCGCGCTGCGCAGCCTCGATCCGCTTGGCGATCTCCACTTCTCCTTCTCGTGTCAGCAGGGAGACCTGGCCCATTTCCCGCAGGTAAACCCGAATCGGATCGTTCGTTCCATCGCCGTCATCAACGTTTCGATTCGTGCTGGACGGGTGCTTCCGTTGCGGTTCGGCTGCACCGGCCGGAACAACGGAAATGCCCTCTTCGCCGAAGATCGCTCGGACTTCATCAATGCGGCGCGAGCAGCAATTCGTATGCCCAAGGGTTTCCTCGACCTCGTCGACGGTCAGAAATCCCTTTCGCTTGCCCTCGGCGAGAAGTCGAGCAAGCAGCGCTCTCGCAAACTCGCGCCCCTCTTTGCCGACGGTGGGCGCGCTTCCATTGCTCGATTGTGCTTTCGATTCATGCCGGGATTCTTCGACGCCACAGGATTTCTTGACGGGCGTGGAACTCTGCTTTTGGCGGCGCTTGAGAGTAGCCGACTCTTCGGTGCTTCCTGAAATATCCGGGGCCATGGGGGAGGGCTCCTTATCGGTCTCTTTAGATGATCTCCAGCCTACTGTTTCACGTTGAACTTCACGTCGTCATACCTGTTCTACGATGCTCCTGACGCACGGACTGTCCTTGAAGACGCTGTTTGGCCTCCAGGACGGCTCGCCAATCTTCACCTTCGTCGCGTAGTTGCTGTGTGAGAGCTCGACTTTCTTCGTTGCGCAGCTTCTTTCGCAGCCATTGAATCGTATCGTCTAGAATACGCGTCGCCGTGTCGACATCGAGTTCCGTATTGTCCGTTGCGGTCTCCCGCAAAAGTTTTTTCGCGTCGTCTCCGAGATGCTCGCAGAGAGATTCTACATCCAGTTTCTCCGCAAGAGGCTCCGACACGAGCGCCTGAACGATCTCCGCTGCAGGGCCCGCCGGCAGCAAAATCAAGAGTTCGTCGGCCGATACGCGCTCGATGAGCGCCGGATACTCAATCAGGCTGCGCACGAGCTGAGCAGCAATGCGATCTTCCGGGCCGCTCTTGCGCGGCCGCGCCAAAACGGCGTCGCGCGGGTCTTCGCCGCGACGGTGGGCAGAGACTGCCGCTTCAACGTGTCTCGGTTGCGTTCCGACAGCCAGAGCGAGCTGCGTCGCGTGCTCACTCCGCTCCACCACTCCCGGAATCAATGCCAGCAGCGGCACGACTTCAGCCACGGCATCGGCGGTCTTCCAGACCGTGTCGTGCCCGCCCGCTGCAACGCGCGCAATCACGGTTTCGATTGCGGGCGGGGCCGAATCCACCAGGGCTTTGAGCGCCTCCGCCCCTTCTCGAACCAAGAAGCTGTCGGGATCGTCACCGGCCGGGAGTACGGCGGCCCGCACGCGTAGACCCTCTGGAAGCAACAACTGCAGCGCCTTTTCGAGAGCGCGTTGTCCGGCCTCGTCGCCGTCAAAGAGCAGCACCACTTCGCCGGTGCGGCGGCGAAGGTCCCGGACGTGATCGGGCGTGAGTGCAGTGCCGCAGGTCGCGACTGCGCTGCTCACGCCCGCGAGATCCAACGCGATCCGGTCGAAGTAACCCTCAACGACCACAGCACGCGCGGCGCTGCGAATCGGCCCGAGAGCATCGGGGTATCCGTAGAACGCCGCGCGTTTGTGAAAGATCGGGCTCTCGGGAGTATTGAGGTATTTGGGTTCCTGTTCTGGCGAAATCGCGCGCCCACCAAAGCCGATCACTCGACCGCGCACATCGCGAATCGTGAAGGTGACGCGATCTCGCAAGCGGTCGTAGTGGCCGCCAGATTGTCGCTCTGCGAGAAGGCCGACCTGCGCACCGATTTCGGGCGAGATGCCCTCGTCCCGCAGCGCATTGGCGACGGCATCCCAAGAATCGGGCGCATAGCCCAACTGAAACTTCTCGACGGTGTCCGCGCTGAGGCCGCGCGCTTCCAGATAGGCGAGCGCCGGATTGCCTGGAACCAGGAGCGCTTTGCGATATCGGGCTTGGGCGATTTCGTTCGCCCGATAGAGGATTTCGGTATTGCTCCGCCCGCCCCCGCTCGATTCGGGAACTTCGACCCCACACTCCCGCGCAAGCGTCCGCACGGCTTCCGGAAAGGTCAGATTCTCGACGTGCATCAAGAACGTGAAGGCGTTGCCGCCCTGGTTGCACCCGAAGCAGTAATAGCTCTGTCGATCGGAGTTGACGTTGAACGACGGAGTCTTCTCGCCGTGGAAAGGACAGAGTCCAACGTGGTTGCGCCCGGACTTCTTCAGCGTTAGATGGCGACCGATGAGTTCGACCATGTCGACACGGTTGCGGATTTCCTGAATGATCTCGTCAGCGATCCGACCCAAAAAATACGCCTCGCCTCAGTTCGATATGCGTCTCATCTTCTTGAGCGCGCGTTTTCGAGCGGCCGCTGCCTTCTTCTTCTTGCGGACACTCGGTTTGTCGTAGTACTCGCGTCGCTTCAACTCGCTCAGGATCCCTGCCTTTTCACATTGCTTCTTAAAGCGCTTCATAGCGACTTCGAAAGGCTCGTTATCCCGGACCTTGATCACGGGCATGGGTAATTCTGTTCTCCCGGTACACAGGCGCCGCAACGCGGCCGCGACTCTTCAGTGAGTGACATTCGGTTGGATTCCGTGTCGAAAATAGGAGCCACAACAACACCCATCAGCCGGCAAAAACCCTTGGAAACTCAGCTAGTTTCGACTCTTCCTGGCGTGAGGGGAAATTAGCGTACCCCCCACCCCCCATCAACCAGCAGCCGACGATGGCCGTCGAACCGGAATCCCAAGTTCGAGCAGCCGACACTTGACGTCTGGCACGGTGGTTTCATGAAAATGGAAGATCGAAGCCGCCAGAGCCGCTTGGCAGTGCCCCCCCGCGGGGCCATCGTCGAGGGCGCTAGCGAGATCGTCGGCGCTGCCGCCACCGCCAGAGGCGATGACCGGAATGCCGACGGCGTCGGCGACCGCTCGCAACAACTCGAGCGCGTACCCGCTCTTGGTTCCGTCGCGGTCCATACTCGTCAGCAAAATCTCTCCGGCGCCCATTTTCGCCATACGCGTTGCCCATTCGACCGCGTCGATTCCGGTCGGGCGCCGCCCACCGTGCGTACAGACTTCCCAGCCGTCTCCGCTCGGTCGAGCTCGGGCATCGATGGCAACCACCAGATTCGCACTGCCGATCTTCACGGCAGCTTCTCCAACGAGATCCGGATTCTCGACGGCAGCCGTCATGATCGAAACCTTGTCGGCCCCGGCATTCAACAGGTCGCGAATATCGTCGAGCGATCGCACGCCGCCTCCCACCGTCAACGGCATGAAGACCGTCTCGGCGGTCCGGGTTACGACGTCGAGCAAGATTCCACGGCCTTCATGGCTGGCGGTGATATCGAGAAATGTGATCTCGTCGGCCTCCTGGTCGTCGTACATCTGCGCGACCTCGACGGGATCTCCGGCGTCGACGTGGTCGACGTACCTCACACCCTTCACGACGCGGCCCTTGTCGACATCCAGGCAGGGGATGATCCGCTTCAGGAGCACGAGAGTTTCTCCAGAACCCGGCCGATATCGATGGCACCGGTATAGAGGGCCGTTCCGACGATCGCACCCGAGATGATCCCATCCGAGTAGGACGCGGTGCGTCTCACGTCCTGCTCCGAACTCATGCCTCCGGAAGCGATCACGGGCAGCGCGACCGCACGCGCCAACGCCGCGGTCTCTTCGAGATTGGGGCCACCGAGCATCCCGTCGCGAGTGATGTCCGTGTAGATGATCGCCGCGACTCCAGCGTCTTCGAAACGGCGGGCCACTTCGATCGCGGTCGTCTCGCTTTCGTCGAGCCAACCTTCCACCGCGACCCGGCCGGCCTTCGCGTCGATTCCGACCGCGATCTGTCCTGGGAATCGGCGCGAAGCCTCGCCGACCAATTCGGGATCGCGCAGTGCGACCGTGCCGAGGATGGCTCGGTCGACACCGCTACTCAACGCTTCATCGATCGCCGCGATCGTCCGTAAACCGCCACCCAATTCCACGGGTACGGAACCCGCCTGCTCGACGATCCGCTGAATCACTTCGGCATTGCGACGGCGGCCGTCCTTGGCGCCGTCGAGATCGACGACGTGTAAACGTCGGATCGGATGCGCGGTAAAGCGCGCCGCCACAGCCACCGGATCGTCGTCAAAGACGGTGACGCGATCGTATTTTCCCTGGGCGAGTTGTACACAGCGCCCGCCGAGGACATCGATCGCGGGTATGAACTCGAAATCCGTCACCACCAGGCGCCTCGCTCAGTACCGGAAGGGCAGCGTATCGACCGCGGACGCTGCCCCCCATTGCGCCAGTTCGGCGGCGGTCAGCCATCGCGTCCCGCCACCGGGGTAGCGCCGGGCGTTGACGATGTTCTCGAAGAGCGGGCGTTGGGTTTCGTCGAATTGCGAAGACCATACGCGTTGCATGGCGGGCGCGGTGTAGACCGTCACGCTGAAAGCCACGCTCGCTGCGGACATTGAACCGTACTTCTCACCGCCACGCTCTCGGTAGCGCGAGACCTGACCCATCATGATCGCAGTCGCCCCGAACTCGCGGGCGGCCAACTCGGCGGCGGTTCTCGGGTTGAGGTCCGCCGACTTCAAGCCCTGCGCGTTGAACGCAATCGCAAGATCGCTCGGCGGGATCACCTGGATGCCGCGTTTGACCATTGCTTCGGTGATGAATCGAGCCAGCAATGCAGCGGCAGCATCCGGGGTGACACCGCTCTTTCCCGAATACTTGGGCAAGGTATCCTTGTAGCTGAAGGGCACCACGGCCACTTTCTTCAAGGTACCCGGCGGAATCCGGTAGGTCTGATTTTGCACGACCGGCGCAGGGCGGACTATCGCGCAACCCACCAGCACGAGCATGGCAGCCGCAGTGATGATCCAGCGATCGCTGGTCAACATTCTGAAACCCAGAACGCGAAAGCGTCCAACAACCGGCGACCAGCGAACTGGCTCTTTTCCGGGTGAAATTGCACGGCGAACATTCCCTCTCGAGCGACCGCGGCAGCAAACTCTTCGCCGTAATCGACCCTGCCAACGACATCAGACGTGCGATCCGGAATCGCACGATAGGAGTGCACAAAGTAGAAGCAATCTTCGTCGGGCAGTTTCTCAAGCATCGGGTGATCCCCACTGAACTTTACGGTGTTCCAGCCGATATGCGGCACCCGCAGCGGCTTCCCATCCGGCGTTCGATCAGGAAAGCGCTCGATCCGGCCCGGAAGGATCCCAAGGCCGGATGTTACGCCGTGTTCGTCGCCCTCATCGAAGAGCACTTGGAGGCCCAAGCAGAGTCCGAGGTAGGGGCGCCGGGCCGCAAGCCGATCGCGAATCGCATCGTCCAATCCGGTTGCACTCAGGCTCGCCACCGCATCCGCGAAGGCGCCGACACCCGGAAGCACGACGCCATCGGCGTGGCGCACGACCGCTGAGTCTGCGGTGATGTCCGGAATCAGGCCAGACCGCTCCAACGCCTTCGCAACACTGCGTAGGTTACCTGCGCCGAAGTCGACGACTGCGATTCGGGGGGGCACGCTCATCGCGGTGAACTACAGCGCACCCTTCACGGTCGGCAAACCCTTCATGCGTGGGTCGAATTCCACCGCCATTCGCAGAGCCCGCGCAAGCCCTTTGAAGATGGCTTCCACCACGTGGTGGGGGTTCTTCCCGTACACGAGCGCCACGTGCAGATCGATTCCCGCGTTCTGTGAGAAGGCGTAGAGAAAGTCCTCCGTCAGAGACGCGTCAAAGCTGCCAATGCGATCATTCGCCAGATCTACTCGGTAGATCAGGTAGGGTCGATTCGAGATATCCAGCGCGACTTCGACCTTCGACTCCGCCATCGGAAGCGCGATCGATCCGTAGCGTCGGATTCCCGCCGCCGAGCCGAGCGCTTCGCGAAACGCCTGCCCGAGCGTAATTCCGACATCCTCGATGGTGTGGTGGGTATCGACTTCGAGATCACCCTTGGCGGCGATGCGCAGATCGAATGCACCGTGTCGGGTGAAGGATTGGAGCATATGATCGAAGAACGCAATTCCGGTACTGATCTCGTATTCGCCGGATCCATCGATGACGAGCTGGACGTTGATTTCAGTTTCCTTGGTCTTCCGCTCGACAGATGCCGAGCGCCGCTCCGTTTCACTCATACTTCAACCTCTGCATCGGCGTCTCGCGCCGCTTCACGTTCACGCCGTACACGCCGGATCTTCTGTAGTCGTAGGTCGATGGAAATTCCGTGTCCCGTCAAACCCTCCATCGCTGCCAGTCGAACCACGTCCGCACCGAGTTCTCGAAGCTTTGACGGCTCGAACCGCGTGACGCTCGTGCGCTTGAGAAAGTCATCGACACCCAGCGGCGAGAAGAATCGCGCGGTTCCACCCGTCGGCAGCACGTGGTTGGGTCCGGCGATGTAGTCGCCAACCGCGACTGGCGTGTAGTGGCCCAGGAATATCGCACCTGCGTTCGTAACCTGCTTCGAAATCTCCTCTGGGGCATCGACGGAAATCACCAAGTGTTCCGGCGCGTAGCGGTTCGAAAGTTCGATGCACTCGTCCATCTTCTTCGCCACGATGATCGCGCCGCGCTTCGAAAGCGATTGCTTGGCCACAGTGGAGCGATCGAGTGTCTTGAGCTGCTTCGTAATCTGATCTTGGACACGAGCGGCCAGCGAGCTCACAGTCGTTATCAACAATGCACTCGCAAGTTCGTCATGCTCTGCCTGGGAGATCATATCCGCCGCCAGCCAGGCAGGCGTGGCACTGCGATCCGCGACGATCAATACCTCCGAGGGCCCGGCCTCGCTTTCAATCGCGACGTCTCCGAATACCAGTCGCTTCGCGGTCGCCACATACACATTTCCGGGACCCACGATCTTATCGACACGCGGAACCGTCTCGGTCCCATAGGCCATCGCAGCAATCGCCTGGGCGCCTCCCATCTTGAAGATGCGATGAACGCCTGCAACCCTGGCAGCCATCAACACCTCGGGCCGCAGCGAGCCATCGGGCTGCGCGGGCGTCGCCATGATGATCTCGGGCACCTCGACAACCGACGCCGGAATGGCGTTCATGATCACACTCGATGGATAGATGGCCTGGCCTCCGGGCACGTAGATGCCCACCCGCTCGAGCGGTCGCACGCGGTGTCCGAAAGTGCCCCCACCTTCTTCTCGAACTTCCCAACTGGAGGGGATGCGTTTGCGGTGAAATTCTCTCACTCGCATCGCAGACTTGCCCAACGCAGCGCGATCGGCTGCGTCGATCACTTCGCCGGCTTCCTCCAACTCCTCGTTGCTGACTTCGAGCTGCTTGGCGTTCGCGATCTTCGTCTGGTCGAATTTCCGCACCAGAGCGAGCAGTTCGCTGTCGCCGCCTTTCCGGACTCGATCGATGATCTTGCGGACCGCCTTTTCGACGTCGGCGGCGCCGGTGTGGCGGCGATCGACCAAGCGCGCGAAAGCCTCTTCAAAATCCGGGCTGTCCGTACGCAGGGCCGGAACGATTCCCTTGGTTTTGGAACGACTCGCCATGCTTAATTCTCCCGCTTGATTTCGGCTCCGAGAGCGCCGAGCTTCGCTTCGATGCGCTCGTAACCCCGGTCAATGTGATAGACGCGATTCACCACCGTGTCACCCTCTGCGGCGAGCGCAGCGACAATTAACCCCGCCGAAGCCCGTAGATCCGTGGCCATCACCTGCGCCCCCATCAGCTGTGGAACGCCGCAAATATGGGCGGAGCGACCGGAAAGGGCGATATTCGCCCCCAGCCTCTGGAGTTCGGGAACGTGCATGAAGCGATTTTCGAAAACCCGCTCGACCACGACACTCGAACCCTCGGCCACCGTCAAAATGGCCATCAGCTGGGCCTGCATGTCGGTCGGAAAGCCCGGAAACGGCGCGGTAACGGCCCGCAGCGGCTGCACGGGGCCCGGCATCCGGGCCCGCACGGCCCCGGCTTCGACTTCGATTTCGGCTCCGGCTTCACGGAATTTTTCGAGGGTGGATTCCAGAAATGCAGGCTCGACACCCGTTACCCGGACGTCACCGCCCGTGATGAGCCCGGCGGCGAGCAGGGTGCCGGCTTCGATGCGGTCGCCAGCAATCGAGTGCTCGGTACCGCTCAGGGACGCGACCCCGCGCACGACCACGCGATCACTGCCCGCTCCGCAAATTTCAGCGCCCATGGCGCTGAGCACCGCCGCGAGTTCTACCACCTCGGGTTCTCGGGCAGCGTTTTCGATGGTGGTCTCCCCGCGCGCGAGGGTTGCTGCCATCATGACGTTCTGGGTTCCGTTGACCGTCGTTATGTCGAAAGACACTCGCCCACCGCGGAGTTCGGCGGTCGTGGCCTCCACGTAGCCGTGGTCGAGTCGTATCTTCGCGCCGAGCGCCGCCAACCCCTTGAGGTGCTGATCGACGGGCCGCACGCCAATCGCGCAGCCACCTGGCTCGGAAACCCGAGCGCTGCCAAATCGCGCCAGCAGGGGCCCCAAGACCATGAACGAAGCACGCATCTTGCGGACCAGATCGTAGGGGGCTTCCTGTTGGCTGAGTGTCGTCGGGTCGATCCGAAGGCTCTGATCGTCGCTCTCCCAATCCGCGGAGGCCCCGAGAGCGCGCAAGATCTCCAACATCGTCTCGATATCGCGCAACCGTGGAACATTGTGGAGGACCACCTCGCCGTCGGCCAACAACGCCGCAGCCATCAGCGCAAGGGTCGAGTTCTTCGAACCCGAAGCCCGAACCTCTCCGCTGAGTCGGGCGCCGCCGCGAATCAGGATGCGATCCATCAGCCGATCTCACTCGCGGGGAGTCGTGGCTCACGCGCCGATACGACGCGAGGACGTGCGGCGAGGTCTCGGTGGACGACGACATCC
>JACZVU010000046.1 GCA_022572485.1 Myxococcales bacterium | reverse complement strand
GCGATGCGAAGCGCGAAACACTTCTTGCCGAGCAGCGCATTGCCTCCGTAACCGGAACCGAACGACCAGATCTCGCGCGTCTCGGGAAAGTGAACGATGTACTTGCTGTCTGCGTTGCAGGGCCAGGGCACGTCCTGCTCGCCCTCGGCGAGCGGAGCTCCGACCGAGTGGAGACAGGGCACGAACGCAGCGTTGCCGAGTGTGTCGAGAACTTTCTGACCCATGCGCGTCATCACCCGCATGCTGGTCACCACGTAGGGAGAATCGGTGATCTGGACGCCGATGTGGGCAATCGGAGAGCCGATCGGCCCCATGCTGAAGGGAATCACGTACATCGTGCGGCCCTTCATCGAGCCGTCGAACAACGCTCGCAGCAGCGATTTCATTTCGGCCGGGTCGCGCCAGTTGTTGGTTGGGCCGGCGTCTTCTTCGCGCGCGGAACAGATGTAGGTGGAGTCTTCGACGCGCGCGACATCCGCGGGATCGGACCAGATCAGGTAGCTGTTGGGACGTTTGCTCTCGTTGAGCTTGCGGGCAGTGCCCGCGTCGAGCATCCGTTGAATCAGTTTGGTGTTTTCGGCTTCAGAGCCATCGCACCAGTGGACGGCGTTCGGTTTGCACAGGTTCTCGATTTTCCGAACCCATGCGTTCAGTTTCTCGTTCTCGCTCATTGGGACACGCTCTTGATTTTCTCGATCCTTGCGGCTTCGAATCTGGCGCCGGTAAGGGGATGAAGTTTAGCCCGTTAGAAAATCCGCGCTGCCGTTCCCATTGGAATTCGTCGGCGATCGGGCCGGGAAGAGATTCAGAAATACGCAACCACGGCCCCGATCAATCCTCCGAGCAGCAACACCAGATTCGAGAGCAGAGAGAGGCCGAAGCCGGAGGCCCGCTTCGGGGGATCCCGGTAGTAACCGCGGACGAAGAGCGCTCGGCCGAGGATGAAGATCAGCCCGAGGCCTGCGCCGGTCGGCACGCTCACGTAGCGGCCGAAGAGCAGCATCGCCGGGACGAAGACGATCAACTGCTCGAGGGTATTCTGCTGGGCGCGGAAGTAGCGCTCGAAGATCGGGTCGCCGCTCGTGGCGGGCGCCACGATGCCGCAGCGCACCCGGGCCCGGCCACAGAGGATGGTAATGACGCTGTACTCGAGCAGAGCCAAGGCGATCACGATGGCGGTCAGTTCCACGGAGTCTCCTTTACTGAACCCTTGGGTCCGCTGTATCGGTCCTTTGATGCTGTTGGAGGGGTCCACCGGTCCGGTGTACGAGCCCGCGCGTGGCAACCCGGGTGCGACGACCGTGCGTCGCGCTCAGAGATGCTTCGTGATGGGCCGGATCAGACCCTCCTGAACGACCGAGACTACCAGCTGGCCGTCTCGGCTGAACATTCGCCCCGTGCTGAAGCCCCGCGCGCCGCCCGCGCTGGGGCTCTGCTGATCGTAGAGCAGCCAATCGTCGGCCCGAAACGCCCGATGGAACCACATCGCGTGGTCGAGGCTCGCGACCTTGTGCGTGCCGTCCGACCACTTGATGCCGTGCGGCAGCGCTGCCGCCTCGAGCAGTGTCATGTCCGACGCAAATGCGGCGATGCATTGGTGGAGGAGCGTCGAATCTGGCAGGCGGCCGTCGGCGCGCACCCACACCTGGAGCCGAGCCGGGAGCTTTCCGGGCGCAAGCGGGTCGAATTCCGTGATGTGGCGGATGTCGATCGCGCGATCCTTGGTCAGCCAGTGCTTCATCCGATCGGGTGCTTGGGTGGACAGCTCCTTGACGAGTTCCGGCTGAGAGGCCAGCGGCGCCATGCGCTCCTGCCAGCTGGGCAGCGATTCGGGATCCGGCACGTCAGGCATCTCGTCTTGGTGCTCGGGTCCGGACTCCGCGCGCTGGAACGAAGCTTCGAGGTGAAAAATCGCGTGGCCGTGCTGGATCGCGGTCACCCGCCGGGTCGTGAAGGTGCGGCCATCTCGGGTGCGGTCCACCTCGTAGAGAATGGGGATCGTCGAATCGCCGGGCCGGAGGAAGTAGGCATGAAGAGAGTGGGCAACACCTTCATCGACGGTCCGACCCGCCGCCACGAGGGCCTGGCCCAGGACTTGACCACCGAAGACGCGCTGCCAGCCCTCCGTGCAGCGTCCCCGGAAGAGGTTCATCTCGAGATCTTCGAGGTTGAGCAGCGCGATCAGGTTGTCGAGTGCTTTTTGCACGGCGCCCGCCCATTGATGGCTCGCGCAACGCGTAGCACGCGCACCCCGGCGCAGCGAACGCAGCGCGGATACACTCTGCGGCCAGGCGGGGAGGCACAGTATGTTCCGGGCATTCGTCGAAGACCTGAACGCGATCACCCAAAATGATCCCGCCGCGACGAGCCGCCTAGAGACGCTGCTCTGTCACCTGCCGCTCCACGCTGTCTGGGCCTACCGCATCGCGCATTTTGCGCACGCGCGGCTGCGGATTCCGCTGCTGCCGCGCCTGCTGTCCGCATTGGCGCGTTTCTGGACGGGTGTGGAGATCCACCCGGGCGCGCGTATCGGCCGGGCCTTCTTCATCGACCACGGAATGGGTGTGGTGATCGGTGAGACCGCAGAGATCGGCGAGCGCTGCGTGATGTTTCACAACGTGACGCTCGGTGGAACCGGAAAGCATCGCGGCAAACGGCATCCAACCGTCTGCGACAACGTCCTGATCGGAACCGGAGCCACATTGCTCGGCCCAATCACGATCGGCGCGAACTCGAAAGTCGGCGCCAACTCCTTCATCCACATGCGCGATGTTCCACCCGACAGCACGGCGGTCGGCACGCCCGCGCGATTGGTCAAGAGGGAGGGGGTGCGCGTCAGCGAAGAATTGCCGCGTACCCGGCTTTCGGAACGGTCGATCCCAGTCGGGGAGCAAGGAGACTAGCGGGCGAATCCTTCGGATTCGCTTGTGGCGTCGCGCGACCCCATTCATATGGGGTCACGCTCCTGGCTGGCGACCTCCTCCGCCGATCGGCTTCGGCGGTTACGACAGCGAGCTCGCTTGTTGCCAGGATTCTTGAGCGCGGGTTCGGTATCCCGCGATTAGCCGTTTCCAGGCCGCCAGCGGTAGCGGCTGAGTTCGAGTCGATCGGCGGTGTCGAAGTTCACGCCTTCGCGCTCGAGGAGTTGGCGTTGGATCAGATCGCCGCCGGGTTCGGCGCGCAGGCTGATCTGGCCGCGCGCATTGACGACCCGATGCCAGGGCACGGCGCGTTCGGTCATGAGCGCGTGCAGCGCATAACCGACCTGCCGGGCGTGGCCGCCGAGGCCCGCGAGTTCGGCAACTTGGCCATAGGTGGCGACGTGCCCGCGCGGGATGCAGCGCACCACCGCGTAGATCCGGTCGTAGTTGGTCCCACGCGACTCCACGGGTACCAGTTTTGCTCAGCTCGATGGCGTCGGCGACCCCACGAGGCATCCGTTCCAGGCGCGGTGGCGCTACGCTGGCCGGCCGTGAAGCGTGAAGAAAAGGCCCGACGGATCCAGGCGCAGCTCGACGAACTCTATTCCGAACTCGTCGCGCCGCTCAGCCACGAAGATCCGTACACGCTGCTGATTGCGGTGCTGCTCTCCGCGCAGTGTACGGACACGCGTGTCAATCAGGTCACCCCGAAGCTCTTCGCACGAGCCTCGACGCCCGAAGAAATGCTGAAGCTCTCGGTCGATGAGATCCGCGAGATCATCCGATCCTGCGGGCTATCGCCCTCCAAGGCGAGGGCGATCGCGGAACTCTCGCAGGTGTTGGTCGACGAGTACGGCGGCCAGGTGCCGCGGACCTTCAAAGAACTCGAAGCGCTGCGCGGCGTAGGCCACAAGACCGCGAGCGTCGTGATCGTGCAGGCCTTCGGGATTCCCGCATTTCCCGTCGACACCCACATCCATCGTCTCGCAGCGCGCTGGGGGCTCTCGCAGGCGAAGAACGTGGAGCAGACGGAGCGGGATCTGAAGAAACTCTTCGCGTCCGAGACCTGGGGGCGGGTTCACCTGCAGTTCATCTACTTCGGTCGCGAATACTGTCCCGCGCGCGGTCACGATCTGACGACGTGCCCGGTCTGCTCCTGGGCGGCCTCGAAAGCGCGCATCACGAGCGAAGTGCGCGGTCAGCGAAACCATCGCTGATCGAATTGAGGTACGCGGCGGCCGAGAGGGTCGAGCTTCAGGTTCCGATCCGGCGGATCCGCACGATCGGGTCTTCGGGGTCGCGCTGCTTGGAGAGATCGATCACGCCTTCGATCGCCCAGAAATGGTCGCCTTCCGGATCGACGAGCACCTGCGAGACATGCCAGGTTCGGGGCCCCGTGGATTGAATCAGCGTCCGTCTCGAATTGCGCGCGTCGGGTGTGAAGAGAATCTCCCCGTATTCCTCGAAGTAGGGTGCGAGGGCCTGCTTGAAGCGCAGCGAATCCCACGGATCATTGGCGTCCTGATGGACGCACGATGCGGCGGCCTCGAAGTCGCCTTTGGCGAGCGCGTGCACGAGCGCGTGCAACTCTGATCGCGCGCGCGCCGCGAGCAGCGCGGGTTGCTTGGCGAGATCGAAACGGCGTGCTTCGATGTCTGGCGTTTGGGTCTTTGCTGCTGGATCCGCGAGCGTCTCCCAGGCGTCGATCAGGCTCGAATCGACGCGCTGGATCATCGTGCGGAAATATGCGATTGCGTCGTAGAGCTCGTCGGTCTTTGCGTTTTCTGGAATTGTCTTCACGAGCGTGCCGAGCACTTGATTGAGGTAACGCAGCAGCAGGCCTTCGCTGCGCGCGATCGCGTACTCGCGCGTGTAGTCGTCGAAGCTGTGCAAGTCTTCGAACATCTCCCGCGCAATCGACTTCAGGCGGATGCTATGTTCATTGAACCAGGGGTGCGTCTCGATGAAGAGGTGAAACGCCGCGTAGATGAAGTCTGCGTCCGGTTTGGGGTGGGTGACGCGTTCGAGCTTCGCGATGCGCTCCTCGTAGGGAACCCGCTGCGCCTTGAGCTTCGCCATCAGTTCCGTTTTGCGCTTGCGGATCTGCGCGTAGAGGATCGCGCGGGGGTCTTCGAGGATGGACTCGACGAGCGTCAGTACTTCGAGCGCGTAGCTGGGTGATTCCGGATCGAGCACCGCGACCGCATCGACGAGGAACAGCGACAGCGTGTGGTGAAGCGAGAAGTCGAACTGGAGGTCTTCCGCGACCCGCGCTCCGGGTCGGCCGCCCCGCTCTGTGATGACCTCGATGATTCCCGCGCGTCGCAACGAGCGGAAGAGTTTCGCGGCGTGGCGGCGCAACTTCGCTTTCGAGACCGGGCGTTCGTGGGAGCGATCGATCAATTCGACCACGCCGCGGTAACCGCAATCGGCCGGCGCCGCCGACTTGCTGCGCTGAAGCACGTTCACGATCATTCCGTGATCGATGCCAAATCGCGAGGTCAACGTTTCGGGCGACTGGTGGATGAGCTTCTGGAAGGTGTCGCGGTTCCAGGGCACGAAGTTCTGCGCAGGAGGCTGTTTCTTCTTCTTGACGGCCTTGCGCTTGCTGCCCGCTGCAGTAGCGCGTTGCGCCGCGCGTTTGTTCTCGATCGCGTACTCGGGCGCTTGGCAGACCACGCTGCCGCGCTCGTCGAAGCCTTTGCGCCCCGCGCGTCCCGCGATCTGCTTGAACTCGCGCACGCTCAGGATCCCGAGCTTCTCGCCGTCGAACTTGAAGAGCCGCGAGAAGAGCACCGTGCGGATCGGGATG
Source organism: Myxococcales bacterium (assembly GCA_022572485.1). The sequence continues at coordinate 10,437 of JACZVU010000046.1, read as the reverse complement.
TTGACTCCGACGCCGAGCGTGTCCGTACCGCAGATCACCTTGAGCAGGCTTTGCTGCGCGAGCTTCTCGACGAGCAGCCGGTATTTCGGCAGCAGGCCCGCGTGGTGCAGCCCGATGCCGTGTCGTAAGAAGCGCTTCACGTCCTTGCCGTATGGGGAGTCGAACTTGAAATCCGCGAGCGCGGCGTCGATCTCGCCGCGCTCGTCTCGCGTGGTGATCCGCGCGCTCGACAGACCCTGCGCCTGCTCGGCGCACTGGCGCTGGGTAAAATTCACGATGTAGATTGGCGCCTGGCCGCGATTGAGCAAGATTTCGATCGTCTCGTGCAATGGCGTCTCCCGATACTCGAAATCGAGCGGCACGGGGCGCGTTTCGGAATAGACGCACGCGACTTCGCGGCCGGTCTGGGCGCGCAGGCTGGCTTCGATCGCCGCGGTGTTTCCGAGCGTCGCGGACATCAGTAGAAAGGTGGTCCGCGGCAGCAGCAACAGCGGAATCTGCCACGCGACACCGCGGTCGCGGTCTCCGTAGTAGTGGAATTCGTCGAGTACCACGTAGCCGATCGGAGCCCGTGCGCCTTCGCGCAGTGCCATGTTGGCGATCACTTCGGTCGTGCAGCAGATCAGCGGCGCGCTGTGGTTGATGCTCGCGTCGCCAGTCAGCATGCCGACGCGCTCGGCGCCGAAGAGGTCGCAGAGCTCGAAGAATTTCTGGCTCGCGAGCGCCTTGATGGGGCAGGTGTAGAACGAGCGCGCGCCCTCGCAGAGTGCCTTGAAATGCAGCGCCATCGCGACGAGCGTTTTGCCGGAGCCCGTCGGCGTGTTCAGCACGACGTGACGCCCGGCCATGAGTTCGATGAAGGCCTCTTCTTGATGCGGATAGGGTTCGAAGCCCGCGTCCGCCAACCATTCGACGAAGCGGTCGAGGATTTCTCCGGTGTCCTTCGTGCCGCCACTCGGAATGCGTTCGTAGAGCGGAGCCTGGGGCTTTTCGGAGGGCGCTTCGCTCAAGAATCGCTCCGGCGGATCACCACCACCCGACCGATCAATTCTGCAGGCGGTGCAAAATCGAGCTTCGACAGCTCGATGCGCGGGCCGACACCCTGGAGGATCCGCGGACCTTCGGAGGTGATGACGAACCCCTTGGCGCGAAGCGGCGCGAGCGCGCGCACGCGTTCCAGCAGAGCTGCGGGCTCGATTCCTTCCACGGTCGTAAACTCCTCGGTGATGAATTCCTCGTGGTGGTGGGGTTGAATGTCGATCGGCTCGCTTCTGCGCCGCTCGCGCATTCCGCCGGGGTCTGGCGGAAACAGCAGCGCGGGATCGACCTGCGCGTGGACCGCGCGAATCAGCGGCGCGTCGGGTTCGATTCGACGCAGCGTGGCTTCGAGGTCCGGAAGCGCTTGCGCGGGCACGCGGTCGAGTTTGTTGAGCAGCAGCAGGTCCGCGGACGAGACCTGCTGCGCGAAGGTTCCGTCGAGGTCGCGCCCTTCGGCGAGCTGTTCGGCGTTGACGACGACCACCACGACATCGGTTTCGATCCATTCGGAGATGGGTTCGCGCCAGAAGTGGAGTTGGACATCGAAGGGAAGCGCGACCCCTGAGGTTTCGACGATCACGAGATCGGGGTTTGCGCGCTCGCGGAGCATCTGCAGGGTTTCGACCAGTTCGTCCGAGAGTCGACAACACACACAGCCGCCCGACAATTCCACGTAGTCGTCGCCAGCCCGGTTCAGCAGTGCGCCGTCGATCCCGAGCTCGCCGAATTCATTCGAGACCACGGCCGCGCGGCGGCCGTGGCGCTGCGCGTCTGCGAGCAGGTGGCGCACGAGTGTCGTCTTGCCGGAGCCCAGAAATCCCGACACCACCAATGCGGGAACGCGTTTTTTCTCGCTCATCCGCGTAAGCATAGAGCCCGCCGCCGAACGTGCGTAGTCAAATCACCTCATGCCGATCGAATTCGGCGCTCGGTCCGAAAAGCTCCTCAAGCGGCTGCTCGATTCCCTCGATAGAAGGCCGGGTATCCGGGCGCTCGCATTGCGCCTCGATTGGTTGCTGCTTCGGTTCGCTCGATGGATTCGCGCTCAAAGTGCTGCTCTCGCCGTGTTCACGCCCTTGCTGCCGCTGCCTCTTGGGCGCCCGGGTTCCCCTGACTCCTAACGACAGACCGATTCAGGGACAAACAATCCCAGGCCGGCAGCGTGCCCTCCGCGCGCGCCCGCGAGCGCGGTGATGCGGATCGATGCCGCGGCTATGTTGTCGGGTCGAGCCCCTTTTCGCCCCAACGCCCTGCGAGGTACCCCCCATGATCGACCTCTACACCGCGTCGACCCCGAACGGCCACAAAGCCTCGTGTACGCTCGAAGAACTCGAAATTCCCTACGAGGTCCACGCTGTTGATCTCTCTGCTCTGGAGCAAAAGGAGCCGGCCTTCTTGCGGCTGAATCCCAATGGGCGGATTCCGGTGATCGTGGATCGCGAGGAAGAGGGGCTTTCGGTCTTCGAATCCGGTGCGATCATGATCTACCTTGCCGAAAAAGCGGGGCGGCTGATTCCGACGGACCGGCGCGGTCGCGCGCGCGCAATCTCGTGGCTGATGTTCCAGATGGGCGGCATCGGGCCGATGATGGGACAGGCGAACGTCTTCTTCCGTTACTTTCCGGAGAAGATCCAACCCGCGATCGACCGTTACCAGAACGAGTCGCGGCGGTTGTTCGAGGTGCTCGACTCGCGCCTTGCGGAGAGCGAGTGGCTTGCGGACGATTATTCGATCGCCGACATCGCGAATTGGTGTTGGGTGCGGGGCCATCGATGGTCCGGGGTGTCGGTGGACGGCCTCGAACACCTGCAGCGCTGGAAGGATGCGCTGAAGGAGCGGCCCGCGCTGAGGCGCGGTGTCGAAGTTCCCGCTCCGTCTCCGAGCATCGTCGACGATGAGGAAGCCACCGCGAAGTTTGCCGAAAGCGCGCGGTCGATGTTGCAGCGCTAGCGAGTGAATCCTTTGGGCTCGCTTGCAGCGACGAGACCTGTTCAGTCCCGTCTAGAGAGCCGCGCAGAATAGGGGAACACCGGCTTCCAACGGAGAGGCGCGTCACCCAGAATTGCGAAGCTCTCTAGCGGGCGCTTCGGATCAGAACAACGAGTAGCGATTGCACGCCCAGGCAGCTGCGAGGGCCGTGAGCCAGGTCGTCCCGATCCACGCGGAAAGCAGGCCAGGGCGGCCGTGTCGGCGAACTTCGAAGCGCACGCACCCGAAAGTCAGCGTGATCAAGGCGAACATCGCCATTTGCGCGCCGATCCTCCGGTCGCGCAACGCGAAGATCAACATCGGGGTGATGAACGCGGCCATGTGTCCGACCGCGACGAGTACCAGCGGCAGCAGCGAAGAATCGCGAAGCGCAGACAGGATCCAACGGTCGACCCAGAGTTCGCCGCGGGGTTCCCGCTCGCCGCTCGGCTCGTCGAAGCTCGACATGAATCCTCCTGCGCGCAGGAGAAGATAACGGGGAATGCGCGTCCGGTGCGTTATTCAACGAGATCTTCGAGCGGTGGGCAGGTGCAGATGAGGTGGCGGTCGCCGTAGGCGTTGTCGATTCGCCCGACTGTGGGCCAGAACTTGTGCGTGCGCACCCAATCTAGCGGATACGCGGCGCGCTCGCGCGAGTAGGCGTGGTCCCACTCGTCGGCCGAGACCGCAGCTGCGGTGTGGGGCGCGCCCTTGAGCGGATTGTCGATGCGGTCGAGGCTGCCGTTTTCGATCTCCGCGATCTCGCGGCGAATCTCGATCAGCGCGTCGCAAAAGCGATCGAGTTCGGCCTTCGATTCGCTCTCCGTCGGCTCGATCATCAGGGTGCCCGGCACCGGAAAGCTCATCGTGGGCGCGTGGAATCCGAAGTCCATCAGCCGCTTGGCGAGGTCTTCGACGCCGATCGCAGCTGAGGTTTCGAAATGGCGGCAGTCGATGATGAACTCGTGGGCGACCCGGCCCGTCGCGCCCCGATAGAGCACGTCGTAGTGGTCCGCGAGACGCGCCGCCATGTAGTTGGCGTTGAGGATCGCGACCTGGGTGGCGCGCTTGAGGCCGCTCGCGCCCATCAACGCGATGTAGACCCAGCTGATCGGAAGGATGCTCGCGCTCCCGTACGGGGCTGCGGACACGGCGCCCTCGCCGTCTATGGGGTGGCCGGGCAGAAACGCGCGCAGGTGTTCGGCAGCTGCAATCGGCCCCATGCCCGGGCCGCCGCCGCCGTGTGGGATGCAGAAGGTCTTGTGGAGATTCATGTGGCAGATGTCCGCACCGATCACTGCGGGTGAGGTCAGGCCGAGCTGGGCGTTCAGGTTGGCGCCATCGAGGTAAACCTGAGCGCCGCGCTCGTGGATCAGGTCGCAGATTTCCTTCACGCGCTCTTCAAAGACGCCGTGAGTCGAGGGGTAGGTGAGCATCAGTGCACCGAGTGCATCGCCGTGCTCGGCGGCTCGTGTCCGAAGGTCGTCGACGTCGATGTTTCCGTGTGGGTCGGTCTGAACGACCACACAGCGAAAACCTGCGATCACCGCGCTCGCGGCGTTGGTGCCGTGGGCGGATCTCGGGATCAGGCAGATGTTTCGCTGCACCTCGCCGCGAGAGTCGTGGTAGCGGCGGATCGCGAGCAGGCCCGCGTACTCACCCTGCGAGCCCGCGTTGGGTTGCAGCGACACCGCTGGCAGTCCGGTGATCTCCGCGAGCCAGGTTGCGAGTTCGCCGAGCACCGTCGCGTAACCGTGCACCTGATCGGCGGGCGCGTAGGGGTGGATGCCGCTGAACTCTGGCCAGCTGATCGGCAGCATTTCGCTCGTTGCGTTGAGCTTCATCGTGCACGAGCCGAGCGGGATCATCGATGTGGTGAGCGAGAGGTCGCGCGTTTCGAGGCGGTGGATGTAGCGGAGCATCTCGTGCTCGGATTGGTAGCGGTGAAAGACGGGATGCGAGAGGAAGTCGGTCGTTCTCGTGAGCTCGACGGGAAGAGAGAGATCTGCGGATTCGACGAGTGCCGCGACGTTGGCGCTCGCGCACGCGTTTGGCGCGAAGGCCGCGATCAACTGTTCGACGTCGGCTGGCGTCGTGGTCTCGTCGAGGGATACGCCGAGGCTCCCGTCTCCGAAGTCGCGCAGGTTGTAGCCGCGCTCGAGCGCGGCGGCGAGCACTGCCGCCGAACCCTTCCCGTTGGGGACGACGCATAGCGTGTCGAAGAACGGGCCATCGCCTAGTTTGCAACCGATCGCCCGGAGCCCCTTGGCCAATCCCGCAGTGAGCGCGTGGACCCGCTTCGCGATGCGCCGCAATCCCTCCGGTCCGTGGTAGACGGCGTACATGCTCACCATGATCGCGGGCAGGGCCTGGGCGGTGCAGATGTTGCTGGTCGCCTTGTCGCGCCGGATGTGCTGCTCGCGGGTCTGGATGGCGAGGCGGTAGGCGGGGTCGCCGTGCGCGTCCATTGATACGCCAACGATGCGGCCGGGAATCTTGCGCACGTTTGCCTGCCGGGTTGCGAGAAACCCCGCGTGGGGTCCGCCGAAGCCGATCGGGGCACCCAGCCGCTGCGCGGAGCCGATTGCGATGTCCGCACCGAACTCGCCGGGTGGCACCAGCAGCGTGAGTGCCAGCAAATCGGCCGCGACGACCACGGTCGCGCCCGCCACTCGAGCACGCTCGGTGAGTACGCGATGGTCTTCGATGCGACCGTCGGTCGCGGGATATTGGAGCAAGATTCCGCAGAGATCCTGGGATTCGAAGTCGATCGCATCGACCGACCCCACCTGGAGTTCGATCCCCAGCGCGTCCGCGCGTGTCCGCAACACCCCGAGCGTCTGCGGGTGACAGTCCGCCGCTGCGAAGAAGCCGCGTTTGCGGTCTCGGGCGATTGCAACGCACATCCCGAGCGCCTCGGCGGCTGACGTCGCTTCGTCGAGCAGGGACGCACTGGCGAGCGGCAGGCCCGTGAGGTCTGCGATCAACGTCTGGAAGTTCAGCAGCGCTTCGAGCCGACCCTGCGAAATTTCGGCCTGGTAGGGAGTGTACTGGGTGTACCAACCCGGATTTTCGAGGATGTTGCGCTGGATCACCGGCGGAACGATCACGTCGGAGTAACCCATTCCGATGCACGATCGGGCCACGCGGTTTGTGGACGCGATCTTCCTGAGCTTTTCGATCAGTTGGAACTCGCTGGGCGGTGGGCTTTTGAGGCCGGTCAATTCCAGCGGCTCGGCGAGACGGATTGCTGCGGGCACGGTGTCGTCGGCGAGTTCGTCGAGGCTCGCGTAGCCGAGGTGTTGAAGCATCTCGCCGATCTCGTGGTCTCTGGGGCCGATGTGGCGGCACTCGAAGAGATCGCCCGATTCGAGTGACGCAGCCGGAGCCGCAGCTGGGATTCGCGTGTTGTTGTCGGTGTTGCGTTTGTCGTTCACCGGGTTTTCCATCTCGAGCCGAACGCTTCCGAATGAATCCGGGGGCCGGGTGGGCAGGGCGGAGGTCGGATGAGCGGACCGCATTCTAGCGGCCACATCGGCGCGTCTCGAACGAAATCTTCCTGGCGGTGTGTTTTGCGGCTCGGGGTATGCGGCGCGGAGGGCTTTGGACGGATGGCTCAGCTCCCAGAGAGCCGGCGGAACACATCCTCGGGTGACGTGTCGGTCGAGGGGTTCTCCTTGACCTCAAAGCCTTTGACGGCCTGAGACAGCTCCCCACACACGGCTTCCGGGTTTTCTACGCCCCGCACTTGCAGCTCGCGCGGCATGACCTGGTCGATGACGACGATCATCTGCTCCCGCGTGACTTCGCGGGCTGTCAGACCCGAGGATTTCAAAGCCAGGCGGATCGTTCCGCGGGCCTCGAGGTTCTCGAGTTCACTTCGCTTCTGGAGTTCTGCAGCGACAAATTCAAACAGAGATTCGGACACGAGCCATTCCCCTCACGGTTATCTTCGGATGGGCGTGCTTGCTACTCAATGATTTTTCAAAGCGACGGTGTGGGGTTTTCTCAGATTTTGCGATCGAGCGATTCAGGGTAGCGGTTCCGGACGAGACCGTGGCAGTGGGTCTCCAGTTTCAGCGATACGCGATAAATCCGTGCCAGTTTCAGCGCTCACTCTTTGCCGGCTTCAGCTTCCACTTATTTTCAGGCTTCAGCTTCCACTCATTGGTAGGGTGGGCTCCAGCGGCGTTCGGTAGGGCGGGCCTCGGCGGCCTCGATTCGGGCCGGTCTGCTCCTCGGGCGGGCTCGTCGCGTCGGTCTCCTCGAGATGGTATTGATCCCAGAGCGCCCGATCGCGAGCCGTTGGAGATGGCATGAGGGTCTTGATCACCGGTTGTTCGACAGGGTTCGGCCGCGAGACTGCGATCGAATTGGCTCGACGAGGTCACGAGGTGGTGGCGACCGCGCGTCGCCCGGAGACTCTGGCAGATCTCGACGTCGCCCTGAAGCTCGGCCTCGACGTTGACAGCAGCGAATCGGTGAGCGCGGCAGTCGCGCAGGCGGGAGAAGTGGATGCGTTGGTGAACAACGCCGGTTGGAGCACACACGGTCCGATCGAGAAGGTCCCGCTCGAAGAGGTTCGCCGGATGTTCGAAACCAATTTCTTTGGCGCTGTGCGGATGATCCAGGCCATCGCGCCGAAGCTGCGCGCGCGGAAAAGCGGTGTGATCGTGAATGTGTCGTCGATGGCGGGGCGCGTGGCAGCGCCCCTGATGGGTTTCTACGCAGCGAGCAAATTCGCCCTCGAAGGGCTGTCCGAAGCGCTGCACTTCGAATTGGGACATTTCGGCATTCGCGTGGTCGTGATCGAGCCGGGTTTCATGCAATCGTCGTTTCGAGCGAATGCGACCCGCCACGGCACCGACGACGCCCCCTATGATGAGTTGCAACGCGCGTGGGCGGGGTCGGACAAGGTGCTGATCGGAGGAGAGCGGCCCGGTCCGGAGATCGTCGGTGTCGCGGTTGCAGATGCCATCGAGGGGAAACGCCAAGTGTTGCGCTGGCCCGTCGGGAAGGATGCCGAGTTCGTCCTTAAAGCGCGTAGCAGTATGGACGACGCTGCGTTCGAAGAGGCGATGCGGGGGATATTGAAGCTGCAGTGGTAGCCCGGGTAGGGCCGTTGTTTTATGAGGTAGCTCCACCAACCGGGGCCCAGTGGGCCGGGTCACACCGCATTGCAGGGCTGTTGATTGCGGGGGTTCTGGTTGACCGGGCTCACGTAACGGGGTGGTGTGTCCTGGGTTTTGCGGAGGCGGATTACTGGACTCATGCTGCCGTTGATGGTGCGTGCTGGGTATGGGTCTTGCCTGATCCGGTCTGGGTCGCAAAATGGACTCTAGATGTTCGGAACCACGACTTTTCGGCGGGGCGCCGGTGCTTGGGCATTCGCGCTGGAGTCAGTCGATTTTGAACCGCTGCCGGAATCCCGGCGCCAGCGTAGGATGTACGTGGCAATCCCATAGGTGACGGCAGGTACGGCAAAGCTGGCTGCCGAAGCTGGAAGAAATCGGAACGTTTCGCTGGTTTCCGAGGTGAGCGGATTATAGAGTACCAGATAGACGACCTGCCCCAGCACCACGCACACCAACGCCACCCGGTTGTAACCACGCCAGTAGTGGTATTCGGCGTTGGTGTCGTCGCTGAAGATCGCCCACAGATTGAGCGCCTGGCCGCGCAGCAGGAAGTAGTCTGCAAACAGGATTCCGGTGACCGGCGCAAAGAGGGTGCCGTTGTAGGTCAGGAAAGCGTCGCCCAGGCTGTAGAGTTCCTGAGGCCACACGACAAATGGCAGACAGGGGAGGATGGTGAGCATCATCAAATGCGACCAGGGAAGCAGGCGCAATCTCTTGATGTGCCGGAGCGCCAGCCCGCTCGCGAACATTGAAACGGAACTGGAGGTTACGTTGGCGAGCGCGACGAAGCAGAGCGCCAACACGCCCATGATGGGGCCCCCGAGCGGCACCATCCACTCCGTCGGGTCGTCTGTCTGCAGGACCAGCGCCGAGAAGAGGGCGACCGAACAGACGATCGCCTGCGCGAACCCCATCTGCAGGATCACAGGGTAGACGGCGTTTCGGCGACTGCGGGTGTTGCGCGCGAGAAAACCGAGTCCTCCCCACCACCCGATGCCTCCGGCGATCCCGATTTCGACGGCGATCATGTAATTGACGAAGGGGTTCGGAAAGGGATCGAGGGGTTCGGCGGCGGCGATCTCCTGCCAGCCGTGTTTGTTGATGAGCATGTAGATCATGAACACGATCAGAACGCTGAGTCCAGGCGTGATGATCGTGTTCGAGACGTTGAGCCAGTGGACACCCCGGGTGACGACCACGTACGAGATTCCGAGGCCGATAGCGACACCCGCACCCACGACCCAGCCCGCGGGGGTGTAGCCCAACGCTTGGATGATGTTCCGGATGCCGTTGCCGAACATCGTGAGGATGAGTCCATTCCAGCCGAGCATGTTGATCAAGAAGAAAACGAGGATCACCTTCGACCCGCGTTGGCCGAAGGCCGGTTTGCAGAAGTCGATCTGCTCGAGGCCGTAGCGTTGGCAGCCGAGCGAGACCGGCATGCTGGTGAGGAAGATTCCGATCAGGCTTCCCGCAATCAGACAGGCTACGCCCTGGACCGCACCGACGAGCTGTGCCACGTAGCCCCCGGTCAGGAAGCACCACGTTGCGACCGCGTACGCAAAGCAGGTGTTGTGGGCTCCGAGTGTTCCGTACTCGCGTTCGCTCGGCAGCAGCGGCAGGCGCCCGAAAAGACTCTCTTGGCGTAACAGTTCGTCTTTGGGGTCACTCACCTGCTTCATTCCGGCTCCAAAGGCGGTGCCATGTATCGGGCGGGCGCGAGTATATCTTTTTGTTGCCGTCTCGCTTCAAGCCGATCTTCGAGATGAACGGATGGATTGGGATCACGACGCTGCTTTGGCGACGCGCTGACCGCAGCGGGCATTGTCTCGGTAATCTTCGTGCCAGCGACCTACATCCTCTCCGCGTTTGCGATGGACTACGAAGGCCCGGGTGAGTTTCGGTACCGGGCTTTCTGGGATCTGCAGGGTGCCCATCAGCCGCGTCAGGAGGCGTCGTTCGGGCTATGCGGCACCTCGCGAAGGGTTCTAGACTCTTCGCGGTATGCAAGGCGAAGAATCCAGACGGAAGTGGCGAAGGCTGGGGCGCGTCGTCTTTTGGCTTGGCGTGGGATTGCTGGTCGTCGCTGCGATTCGATCCATCAGCATAACGGACGCCGATCGGATGGGTCCAGTGGATGAAGCCATCAATCAGCCGGCTGTACGCACCATTCGAGTGAAGACCGTGGAGCTCCACATGGCGGACCCGAATCCGGAGGGAGAGATCGACCTCAGAGCGCCTTGAGCATCAACTCCGCGATGCGGCGGCTGAAAGTCCCCGGGTCTTCCAGCGTGCC
>JACZVU010000179.1 GCA_022572485.1 Myxococcales bacterium | reverse complement strand
GAAGAGATTGGAAGGGGTTCCGATCGCGTTGTAGATCACGCCAGAGTAGAAGTCGACGTTGGGATAGAGCTTGCGTGACACGAAGTAGTCGTCCTTCAACGCGATCTCTTCCAGCTCGACGGCAATCTCGAGAAGTTTTGTCCGGACACCGAGTTTATCCAGGACGTCGAAGCAGGCTTTCTTGATGATCTTCATGCGCGGGTCGAAGTTCTTGTAGACGCGATGCCCGAATCCCATCAGGCGCGCCGAATCGTCACCGCGCTTGGCCTTTTCGACGAACTCCTTGGCGGTGAGGCCCTGGTCGCGGATCTGGGCGAGCATCTCGATCACCGCCTGGTTGGCGCCGCCGTGGCTCGGTCCCCAGAGGGCTTGAAGGCCCGCCGAAATCGAGCTGAAGAGATTCACCATCGACGAACCGACGATTCGAACCGTGCTGGTCGAGCAGTTCTGCTCGTGATCGGCGTGGAGGATCAACAGCAGGTGGATCGCCTTCCTGATGACCGGATCGACTTCATACGGCTCGCAGGGCGTCCCGAAGAGCATGTAGAGAAAATTGGCCACGTAACCGAGGTCGTTGCGTGGATACATGAAGGGCTGGCCGATCGAATGCTTGTACGAGTAGGCGGCCATCGTCGGAAACTTCGCGATCAGTCGATGGACGGAAATTTCGACCTGGCGTGGATCGCGCGGGTCGAGGGAGTCTGGATAGAAAGTAGCGAGTGCACCGATCGCCGCTGAGCACGCGGCCATCGGATGCGCGTCCTTGGGCATCGCACCGAAGAAGCGCTTGAAATCCTCGTGGATCATCGTGTGGAAGGTGATCGAATCGGTAAATGTATCGAGTTCGACCGTGGTGGGCAGGTGGCCGTAGACCAACAGATAGGCGACCTCGAGGAAGGTGCTGCTGTTTGCTGCCAGCTCTTCGATCGGAATTCCTCGGTAGCGCAGGATCCCCCGATCGCCGTCGATGAAGGTGATTGCGCTCTGGCAGGAGCCGGTATTCGCATAGCCAGGGTCGAGGGTGATGACTCCGGTGTCTCTGAGCAGGTTTGAAATGTCGATCGCCCGCTCGCCTTCGGCGCCCTCGATGATGGGCAGTTCGAAGGTCTTGTCGCCGATCCGAAGCTGGGCGGTCTCTGCCATGGGGGCTCCCTGTTGGATGGCCTGGATGGTCTGAATGGCCTGGGTGGCTCGAATGGTTGCTGTCGGGCACGAATTCGGCATTCTTCGGAGTGAGCGCGCGACCGACGGAGGCTAGCGGAAAGCACCCAAAATCGATAGGCCATCTGCGCGCAAGAAAAATTGCACGAAGCCACGCGCATTGCCTGCACGAGCCATTTCATGCGGGCGATTCCACACGTAGAAGCCGTCGCATCCGAACGGACGCGGTGAATCCTGCGTGGTGCCTTGCTACGCATACGAGAGAGGGTTGGAGGCGATTCATGAAACCCGCGAAGAGCGCAGACCCCGCCGAGGATCTCCGATTCCTGATCCGGGATCGCCCGATCGAGCCCGAGCGCATCCGCCGCTTTCTCGATGAGCTGAGCCATGAAGCGCGCGTCGCCGCAATCCGATCGCTCGGCAGCGGAGAGCTGCGCAGCCTCTACGCGGGCGTCGATGGCTTCAAGCGTGTGACACTCGAAGATCTGGTTCCGTCGGCAGTCGGGGATTTCGCGACCGTACGACACCACGGAAAGAACAGCCTGCCGGTCTTCACGTATTTCGAAAAACGCTTCTGTCGACCCAGAAGCGTCGATCGCGAACCGGCGGCGGAGCTCTATGGATTCAACTTCCAGACGCTGGCTCCGATCACGGGTCCCGGGTATTTCATTGCCCGAGAATCAGAAGATCGCCCCGAAGTCTTGATCGATTACCACAGCCTGCCTCCCGAACATCCGCAGGGTTGGCCACCCATTCGCTCCAACGAGCGCGGGCTCTCTCGGCTGGTCTATGGCTTCCTGCTCGACACGCTTCGCGGAGTGTCCGACCACGTGACGATCGGCTCGGCGGCCCGCAAGAGAGAGGATCTCGGGAGCTGGTTCGCGCTCTGCCGCGAGGACTAGCAGCCGGTCGGAGCCGGCGCGGCCCGACGGCTTCGATCGCTGGATCAGCCGCCGGCGAGCTTGACCGTGTAGCCCCGCTCTCGAAGGAGCCGAGCAAGCGTATCACGGTGATCTCCCTGGATTTCGATGACGCCATCCTTCGCGGATCCACCGGTTCCGCAGTTCCGCTTGAGATCGCCAGCGAGCACCCGCAACTCGTCTTCGGGAAGGGGAATCCCCGAGATCGCGGTGACCGTCTTGCCGCGTCGACCCTTCACTTCGCGCCGGATCCGCACGATTCCATCGCCGCGGCTCGCGCGGGGATTTTTCGGACACGCGCAGTCCGCGATCGCGTTTTCGCAGTGAGGGCAGGTTCGGCCGCTTCCGCTGGAATAGACCACACCATCGCCGCGCCGTGTGGGCATGGCTCATTGCTCCTGCAGCATCGGGAAGCGACCGTGTATCGACTCGATTTCCCCGTCCCTGCTTCCACCCATTGTTTCTGTCGTTGCTTCTATCGGCCTTGCTTGATCGATTCCAGGTTCGGCTTCGGCACTCGTTCGGAGCAGCCCAGTGCGTCAGTGCGTCAGCAAATTCGGCATCCGCGTGCCAGTGCGTCAGTGCGTCAGCAAATTCGGCATCCGCGTGCCAGTGCGTCAGTGCATCAGCACATTCGGCATTCGCGTGCCAGTGCGATTTCCAGCGCGGCGATGGTCGACACCGCCAAGCTCTGCGGATACTGTACTCCGCCATGAGCGCCTGTAGTGGGTTTGTTTTGTCGACGATCGTGTTCGTCGCTCTATCCTGTACGGGTGAGGCGCTCGCAAATCCAGCGATCGATGACTCGGCGCTCCGAGCGCGGCAGACGAAGCTCGACAATGGCCTGACGGTCCTCACACTCGAAGACCACACCACCCCCGTTGTTGCGTTTCAGATGTGGGTTCGGGTGGGGTCAAGTGACGAAGCCCGGGTCACGGGTCTCGCCCATCTCTTCGAGCACATGATGTTCAAGGGCTCGAAGAACGTGGAGCCGGATTCCCATACTTCGATTATTTCGAGCGTCGGCGGGCGCAGCAATGCCTATACGACCGAGGACACGACCGTCTTCTGGCAAACGCTGCCCGCCCAGCACCTGCCGCTGGCGCTGTGGCTCGAGGCCGATCGCATGGCCACGCTGCGGGTGGACGACGTCGCGTTCCGGCGCGAGCGCGAGGTGGTCAAGGAGGAGCGCCGCCTGCGAATCGAGAGCCAGCCGTACGGCCGGCTCTCGGAGATCATCTACGACCATGCCTTTGTGGTGCATCCGTACAAGCATCCGACGATTGGCAGCATGGCGGACCTCGAGGCGGCGTCGATTGCGGACGTGCGCGACTTTCACAGCACGTATTACGTGCCGGAGAACGCGACGGTGACCGTCGTCGGAGACTTCGACTCGGCGGAGGCGCTGCAGCTCGTCACGCAGTATCTGGGCCGTGTGCCGAAGGCCGCCCGGCCGGTGCCGCGGGACATCCCGAAGGAACCGCAGATGACGGGGGAGCGCCGCGCCGTCGTGGAAGAGGCGTGGCCCCTGCCGGCGGTGGTTGTCGCGTATCACATCACCTACGACGGCCATCCGGACTCGTACCCGCTTCACATCATGTCGAAGATTCTGTCCGACGGCCAGAGTGCCCGGCTCTCCAGGGAGCTGATCTACAACCGGCGGCTGTGTCTGACCGCTTTCGGCAGCGGCAACATCACCGAGCATCCCAATCTGTTTTTCGCGGTGTGCGTCGTGCAGCCCGGACAGAGCCCGGAGGCGGCGGAAGCGGCGCTGATTGGCGAGTTCGAGAAGTTGAAGGACGAAGGCGTCACCGTGCAGGAGGTGCAGCGCGCGCAGAACCAGTTCGCACGTGATTACATCCTCAGTCGCGAATCCAACGAGGAGAAAGCCAGGCATCTCGCGCACGCCGCCGTCATCCACAGCGACATCACGACCGCTGACAGCGAGTTCGACATCTTCGTGAAGATCGTCCCGGCCGACGTCCAGCGCGTGGCGCGGATCTACTTCAACGAGTCCAACCGGGTGGTTCTGCACGTGTTGCCGAAGGGATCGCTGCAATGAGCAACACCACATCCCGAATCCCAAAGCCCACAACCCAAACCCGAACGAGTCCGATTCCTCAGCCTGCGCGGATGTGGCGGCGTTTTGTTTTGGGGTTTGGGATTTGGAGTTTGGGATTTGGGCTGTGCGCGAACGTGGCGACCGCACAGACCGCGGACTGGCCGTCCGAGCGTCCGCCGCAACCGCTCGCCGCGCGCAAGGTCACGTTCCCGCCGTACGAGATGCGTACGCTCGCCAACGGCCTACAGGTCATCACGGTCCTTCACCATGAGCAGCCCATTGTGAGCATGCGGATGCTGGTGCGCGCCGGCTCGGTACAGGACCTGCCAGGG
>JACZVU010000178.1 GCA_022572485.1 Myxococcales bacterium | reverse complement strand
GCGATGTTGTCGCCGGCCCGATGGCGTTGATGGGCGGCGAGGGCGGCCTCGGAGACATTTCGAGCCAGTTCCAGTGGGCGCAGTTCCGGTGCGCATCGATCCGCGCCAGCCGCACACTCGGAGACGGTGTGTTCCGGTACGTCCACGCCGATCCCGGGTTCGGAGATCCCGTCGGTCGCGAGTATCACGGCTCTCGTATTGGCGAGCGATTCGACTCCTACCACGCTGCTCTTGGCAAGGGTGTCCAGATCATCGGCGGGATTGCCGAGAAAACAGCGCAACCCCTCGGGATGGATTCCGAGGTCCACGGCTTCCTTCGGGCGCACGCGAAAAATGTGGCTGTCTCCCAGCGACGCGAATGCGAGCAGGCCTTCACCCGGTAGTACCAGCGCCAGTGCGAGCGTGGTTCGGGAATGACCGCGCATCTCCTGCGCGACCCGCGAGGCCAGCGCTGTCTGGATCGCGCCGATGGTTTCCAGGGCAATTTCCTGCCACCACCCATCGACCGTGTTTCTGTTGCGCGTCAGGAGCGCGCCGGCCCGAAGCATGAGTTCGTCGATGGCTGATTCTGCGGCGTCGCAGCCGTTGTGACCGTCCGCCACTGCCAGCAGGATGCCTGCCTCGCCAAGCGCGAACGCGGCCGCGTCTTCGTTGGGGTCGGTATGCGGATAGCGCTTCTTGAAGCCGCCCTGTGAGAGTGAGATTGCAGCACTCCCCTCCGAAACCACCGCGACGCCGCCGATGATCTGAGACGCAGAGCCCCGCAGAATCGCGATCGTAGCTACTTCGGGATCTTCAGCGCCTGCTTTCACCAAATGGATTCCACCCAAATGAGATGCGCAGCGGTTCGCAATCGCGGCAGGTGGCCAGTATAACTGGCGCGAGCGCTTCGAGCGCGACCGATTCTCATGGTTTTGGCTGAGTGTCGTCGGCTGGGTTACTGAGATCGAATTCATGTGGGGTCCGCAGTGGCCATGGCAGCGGTGAAAGGCAAGGTGTTTTCGGAGCCGCTGGATCGGCTGCTCGCGCTCGGTCCTGAGCGCGCATGAGCGATCCTTCCTTCTGCCTGAATGCACTCGAGAAGCGCGCCTACGCGGAAGACGGATTTTTCATCCGCAAGGGTGTCTTTGATGAGAACGAGATCCATGACATCCGGGACGCCGTCGAATGTTGCGCGGCTCGGGCCAGCGTGGCGGTCACTGGGGGCCGAATTTATCAGGTCGACGGGAACGTCTACTGCGAGGCGTCGGGCGCAACGATCCAATTCGAACACGTGCCCGGAACGAAGACCGTCCGGGTCATCGAACCCTTCCACCACCTCGACGAGCGCATCGATCGCTTGATCGACAACCCGCGTCTGGTGGATCCGATGCGCGATCTGTTGGATGAAGTAGAGATCTCGCTATTCACCGACAAACTCAACCTCAAGCGGCCCGGTGAGGGGTCGCGCTTTCGCTGGCACCAGGATTCTCCTTATTGGGCGCATTTCTTTCCCGATGTGGAGCGGCTTCCCAACGCAATGCTCAGCATCGATGATGCAACGGAAGTCAACGGCTGCCTTCGTGTGATTCGGGGCAGCCACCGCCGCGGGATGGTGCCGGGCCTCGAAGGAGAGGGCCTGCTGGGTCCGCTCTTCACGGACCCTACACACTTCGACGCGTCGCTTCAGGTGCCGATCGTGATGTCGGCCGGAAGTCTGCTCTTCTTCAGCCCGTCCGTCGTGCACGGCTCCGAGCCGAACGATTCAACGGAGCAACGCAGAGCGTTGATCTTCACCTACCAGCCTGGCGCAGGCCGGATGTTCAAGGTGGACGCGAAGCGACTCGCCGGGCGATGAGGCGCGCTCCGAGGAGTAGCACCTACCGTGTTACCGGCTGCTAGCATGGCCGTAATGGCATTGATGGCGCTCGATTCAGAGCAGCTTCGAAAGTGGCGCTTTCGCGCGCTCGTCGGGATCGGAATCGTTGGCGTCGTATTTCTGCTGCGGGCCACCGTGTTTGCTCCGGAGCCCATTGCGGTACGAACCGCCACCGTAACCCGCGGAACCATCGATTCCACCGTAACCAATTCGAAAGCGGGAACGATTCGAGCTCGACAGCGCGCTCACCTCTCCACTGAGATCGGCGGACGCATCGTTGTGATCACGCATCGAGAAGGTGATGTCGTTGCGCAGGGTGAATTGCTGCTCCTTCTAAATGACTCCACGCTGCGCGCCCAAGAAACCCAAGCGGTCGAAGCAATCCGCGCTTCCGATGCTCACTATCAAGAGATGTGTATCACGCGTGACAAGGCACGTCGTGAATACGCTCGCAAACAACAGCTTGCCGCCGAAAACATCGTGTCCGAGGATCACCTCGACCGGCTCCAACACGTCTATCAGGCCGCCAAAGCCGCCTGCGATGCCGCGGACGCCGAGCGCCAGAAAGTGCGTGCCTCCTGGGCGGGCGCCGCCGCCAATCTCGACAAGGTCAGTATCTACGCTCCTTTTGCGGGGGTGATTGCAGAAGTCAACGCAGAAGTTGGAGAGTGGGTGACACCGTCATCTACGGGGATCATCGATCTGATCAATCGAGAGTCGCTCTACATCAGCGCTCCGATGGACGAGATCGACTCGGGTCGAATCCATCTGGATTTACCGGTCCGCGTGACGATCGATTCGAGGCCCGATCAAACCTTTCTTGGGAAAGTGACGCGAATTGCTCCCTACGTACTCGACATTGAGGCCCAGAATCGAACGGTCGAGATCGAGGTTGAGTTCGGCGATCTCGAGATTGCGAGCAGTCTGTTGCCGGGAACCTCGGCCGATGTCGAAGTCATTCTCCAGACTCTGAAAGACACCCCGCGAATCCCCACGACCGCGCTGTTCCAGAACAATCGGGTGCTCGTCGTCGAAGACGACGTCCTGGTGGAGCGAGAAGTCGAAACCGGGCTTCGCAACTGGGATTACGTCGAAATCAAGGCGGGTCTCGAAGAAGGCGAAATCGTGGTCACGTCGCTGGATCGAGCGGAGGTCAAAGCCGGACAGATCGTCGAAGTCGTCCAGTACGATGACGCACCGTGATTCGCCTGGAAGACGTCTGGAGAACCTTCGTGATGGGTGAACAGACCCTTCACGCCCTCAAGGCCGTGACCGAAACGTTTTCGGCCGGCGAGTATGTCGCCATCATCGGCCCATCGGGTTCGGGTAAATCGACCCTCTTGAACATCCTCGGGTGCCTCGACATCCCGACCCGGGGCCAATATTTCTTCGACGGCCGCGCCGTCGAAGGGCTCGATCCAGACGAACTCGCGCAGCTGCGGCTGAACGAGATCGGCTTCATCTTCCAAGCTTTTCACCTCGTGCCGCGCCTGGACGCGATCGCGAATATCGAATTGCCGATGACACTCGCGGGGGTTGCGCGCGCAGAGCGCAGAGAGCGCGCGCACAAGGTGCTCGAATCGGTCGGCCTCGGTGACCGGGCGAACCACCGCCCTGCGGAGCTCTCCGGTGGCCAGAAACAGAGGGTGGCGATTGCGCGGGCCATCTCGATGCAGCCGAGGTTGTTGCTCGCCGATGAGCCCACGGGCAATCTCGATACCCATTCTGGATCGCAGATTCTCGGCCTGCTCGAAGAGCTCAACCAGAAGGGGATTACGCTCGCAGTGGTCACCCACGATCCCGAAGTGGCGAGGCGCGCGGACCGGATTCTCGAAATGCGCGACGGCGAGATCGTCCGGAGGCTTTTGGCCGCTGAAATCAGGGCTGCGAATCCGGTTTTCGATCGGGGGCGCAGCGGAGCTCGATCTTGAGGGCAGAAGACACCTTCCGATTTGCGATCACGGCGCTCCTCCAGCAGCCGCGCCGCGCCGGCTTGAGCCTCCTTGGCGTTGTCATCGGAGTGGTGGCGGTCATTTTTCTCACCGCTCTCGGAGAAGGTGCTCGGCGCTATGTGGCCGAACAATTCCAGACGCTCGGCACGGACGTCATCGTCGTGATCCCCGGTAAGACCGAGACCAGCGGCATGATGCCGGGTTTCACTGGGACTCCAAATGACCTCACGCTCGACGACGCCGAAGCCCTGCTTCGGCGAATCCCGGAGGCCATCCGCATTGCGCCGATTTCGATGGGAAACGAAACGGTCTCCTATCAGAACAGGAGCCGCCAGGTGGTCGTTCTCGGCTCTACACCAGAGTTCTTCGAGCTGCGCGGAATCCCGATCGCGCGCGGGACCGGTCTTCCGGAGGGCGATATCGATCGGGGCGCAAACGTGACCGTACTCGGAATGGAAACCGCCAGGGAGCTGTTTGCAGAGGAGAACCCGGTGGGTAAATCCATCCGAATTGGCGAGTGGCGGATCCGAGTGATCGGCGTGAATGGGCCGCGCGGAACGCACCTCGGTCAGAACCTCGACGAGGTTTCGATCGTTCCGGTCGCGACCGGCATGCGAATGTTCAATCGCACCTCGCTGTTCCGGATCATGATCCAGCTGCGACCCCATTCGGATATCGATGAGGTGAAGCGAAAGATCGAGGCC
>JACZVU010000045.1 GCA_022572485.1 Myxococcales bacterium | reverse complement strand
TGTCCGATGTCGTCCTCAACCTCAAGGAGGTCCGGCTTCGGGTTCACTCCGACGAACAGAAGTTGCTGCGCATCCACCCCAAGGGCGCGGGGATCTTGACGGCGGGCGACCTGGTCGCCGAGCATCCGTCTGTCGAGGTCCTCAACCCGGAGCAGAAGATCGCAACGCTCTCTGCGGAAGCCGACGTCGAGATTGAACTCACCGTCGGCGTAGGCAAGGGCTATCGACCGGCGGAAGCGAACAAGAGCGAAGACATGCCGATCGGAACGATTCCGATCGACTCGATCTTCTCGCCAGTTCGCCGGGTCAACTACGTGGTGACGCCCGCTCGCGTGGGGCGCGACACGGACTTCGACAAGCTCACGCTCGAAATCTGGACCGATGGAACCCTGGCACCGGTCGACGCGTTGGCGTACGCAGCCAAGATCCTCAAGGAGCAGCTCTCGATCTTCATCAACTTCGATGAGCCGGTCGAGTCTGTGATTCCGGCCGCCGATGAGCCCACGCCTTTGAATCCCAATCTCTTCAGGTCCGTCGACGAGCTGGAGCTTTCGGTACGCTCGGCCAACTGCCTAGAGAACGCCAACATCCGTTACATCGGTGAACTGGTGCAGAAGACCGAAGCGGAGATGCTCAAGACCAAGAACTTCGGGCGGAAATCCCTCAACGAGATCAAGGAATTGCTGACGTCGATGGGTCTCGAGTTGGGAACGGTGCTGGACATTTTCCCGGATCGTCAAGAACTCGAAAGAATGCGGGAGCGCGAGTCATAGCATGCGGCATCGAGTCAAGGCGGGAATTCTCGGTCGGTCGGCGCCTCATCGGGCGGCGATGTATCGGAATCTGGTCACTTCACTTTTCGAGCACGAGCGGGTCAGAACGACTGACGCGAAGGCCAAGGGCGTTCGGAGCCTCGCGGAGAAGATGATCACGTTGGGCAAACGGGGAGACCTGAACGCCCGGCGGCGTGCGCTGCGCGTGATTCGCCGCCGGGAAATCGCCGCAAAGGTCTTCGACGATTTGGCCGAGCGCTATCGGGATCGACCGGGCGGCTACACGCGCATCATGAAGCTCGGGATACGACCTGGAGACGCGGCGTCGATGTCGATCATCGAGCTCGTCGAAGCTGACAAGCCCGCGGGCCACGCGCCGGAGGCGGGCAAGAAGACCGGCGCGAAGGTGGCCCAAAAGGCCGCCGGAAAGGCGGACAAGAAGGTTGGCGCGAAGGCCACCAAGAAGACCGCCGGAAAGACGGCCAAGCAAGAGGGTGCGAAGACCACCAAGAAGACCGGCGCGAAGACGGACAAGAAGGTTGGTGCGAAGGCCACCAAGAAGACTGCCGCGAAGGCGGCCACAAAAGCCAAGGCCGAGACCGAGAAGGCGCCCGCGAAGAAAGCACTGAAAAAGAAGGCGGCCGCCAAGAAAGGCTCCGAAATGGCTAGCAAGAAGAAGGCCTCTGCCAAGAAGAATGTCACGGCGAAGAAGAAGGCGGTCCGCAAAAAGAAGACGGACTGATGCCCGGCCGCCGGGCGGGCAGTTGGCTGCTTGGTGCAGGGGTGGCGGCCGCAACGCTGTTCGCTCTGCTCTTGGGCTCGGACACGCCAGCCCCCGTTGGTCGCGGAACGCCGGCACCGGCGTTCGAGCTCCCGCGCGCGGGAGGCGGCCCCTCGCTGAGTGTCGAACAATTGCGCGGCAAGGTCGTGCTGCTCAATTTCTGGGCGACCTGGTGCAAACCGTGTGAAGACGAGATGCCCGCGATGGAGCGCTTGTACCGCTCGCTCGCCGGCAGCGATTTCGAACTGGTTGCGGTTTCAGTGGACGAAGACGAAGCGGTCGTCAACGCGTTTGTGAATCGCCTCGGACTCTCCTTTCCGATTCTGTTGGATCCGTCGCAAGAAGTTGCCCGTGCGTACCAGACTTTTCGATTTCCCGAGTCGTTGTTGCTCGGACGCGATGGCGTCGTCTTGGAGCGATACGTGGGCCCCAAGGAATGGGATGCCGACGCCTATCTGGACCGCATTCAGCGCTTGTTGACCGACGGCGCTACTGGCTGAGTCGAGAGTCCGGCGGTACGCTTTGGCCTCCAGTTCTCCGGGGGGGGGAGCGTGAAGCTGTTGTTCATCATTCCAGCGCTACTCGCGGCCGCGCTGATCTACATCAGCGCGGATCGAGGAGCGGGCCTCTCGACTTGGATGCGCGACCGGGATGCCCTTGAGAACTCAGAAGAGCAGATCGCGCGTTTAGAAGCCGAGATCGTTCGCCTGAAAGCCGAGGTCGATCGGCTCGAGAGTGATCCCTTCGCGATTGAGCGGGCCATCCGCGAAGACCTCAAGTGGGCGCGAGCCGGTGAAACGGTGATCCTCCTTTCCGGTGCTTTCGACTCAAATCCCCGATTTCCTTGACGAAATTAAGCCACACTGCGATCCTTGCCCGATTGTGAAGGAACGTCTTCAACGCGAGTTCAGCGGCGCCCTCGAGCGGATCCTCGGGTCTGATGGCGAGATTCCCGCGTTTACTCTCGAGGCGCCCCGCAACCCCGATCACGGTGATTTCGCGTGTAACGCCGCGATGTTGCTCGCCAGGCAGCTCAGCCAGTCACCACGTGAGATCGCCGAGCGCATTGTCGCGGAACTCGGCGTCGGTTCCGGGCTGATCGAGCGCGCGGAGATCGCCGGCCCTGGATTCGTCAATATCTGGCTGAGCGAGGCTCGCTGGCACGAGCTGCTGCCCAAAGTGCTCGCGGCCGGACCGCGTTACGGCCACTGTGACACCGGGGCAAGTCGCAAAGTGCAGGTTGAATTCGTCTCGGCCAATCCGACCGGCCCGCTCACCCTGGGCCACGGTCGTCAGGGTGTGCTCGGCGATTGCATCGCGCGTCTGCTCGAAGCCTGCGGCTATCGGGTGACGCGGGAGTACTACTTCAACAATGCCGGTCGACAGATACGGGTTCTCGGTGAATCGGTTCGCGCCCGCTACCTGGAACAATTGGGTCGCGCCGCGCCTCCGCCCGAAGATGCGCTTGCCGACCCGGAGGCTGGGTGGCCCGAGGCCATCGGGGGGCTGCCCGTCGTTTTTCCCCGCGACGGCTATCAGGGGCGTTATATCTCCGAGATCGCGGAGGCGCTTCGCGCCGAACATGGAGAAGCCCTGATCGACGAACCTGGAGACGGCTTGTTCCGAACCACGACCGAAGAGCGCATCTTCGCGGGCATTCGTCGGACTCTCGAAACCATGAGAGTCTCTTTCGACGTCTATACAGCTGAAGCCGATCTCTACACCGATGGGAAGGTCGAGGAAACCCTCGAGGATCTACGGGCTCGGGGTCTCGTCTTCGAATCCGACGGTGCGGTCTGGCTCCGCGCGACGGCGCTCGGCCTGGACCGCGACCGGGTACTGGTGAAGTCGAGTGGCGAACCCACCTATTTGCTTCCCGACATCGCCTATCATCGGGACAAGTTCCGGCGTGGTTTCGAAATCGTCATCGACGTACAGGGCGCAGACCACGGAGATCAGTTTCCCTTCGTGCGCGAGACGGCCGTAGCGCTCGGCTGTCCGGTCGATTCCATCGAGATCGTCATGCACCAGTTCGTCACACTGACACGGGACGGGTCTCAGGTGAAGCAATCTACCCGGCGGGCCACATTCGTGACCGTCGATGAGCTGATCGAAGAAATCGGCGCCGATGTATTTCGCTTCTTCATGGTCCAGCGCAAGGCGGATGGACACCTCGATTTTGATGTCGATCTCGCGATGGAGGTCGATTGGAAGAAGAATCCGGCCATGTACGTTCAGTACGCACACGCGCGAACCCACGGGATCGAGCGCAAGGCAAAGGAGCAGGGCATCGCGATGCCCAACGCGACCAATATCGATGCCGCGGCGCTCGTATTGCCCGAAGAGATCGAAATCCTGAAGCGGGTGTCGGAATTCCCCGAGGTCGTCACGCGCGCGGCCGAGACTCGTGAACCCCATCACGTCGCCTATTATCTCCGAGAGCTGGCTGGGCTCTGGAACCCCTACGTTCAGGACGGTACTCGGCACCGGGTATTGTCGGATGATCCCGCACTTACCCATGCGCGCCTTGGCTTGACGCTCGCCGTGCAGGTTGTACTTGCCAACGGTTTGGCGGTGCTGGGGATCTCGGCGCCGGAGCAGATGTAATGGCAGAGCGAAGAGCACGCGAGAGCGCCCGGAGGTACGGGTGGTTTTCGATGATTGTGGTCGTGGTGGTCGCAGCAGGCTTTGCGGTCGGGATCATCGCGGGCATTACCTGGGAAGAGCCGGGGCTGGTGGTCGGGTATCTGAGCGGGCAGACCGAGGGAATCGATTGGGCCATCGGAGCGGAGGATCTCGAATCAGGTGATCTCGTGGCAAATGGCGTGATTCCCGACACGCCGAAGGTCGCAGCTCCGCCGCCGCTGGATTTGCACAAGGTGCCGGATGCCGCGATTTCGGACCGCGCGAGAAGCCGAACGAGCGCTGGCGTTTCGTCGCTGCGCGAAGCCGCGCCAACTTTGACGCGACCCGCTACGGGGTTCGCGGTCCAGGTGGGCGCATTCTCGAAAAAGAGCACCGCGCAGGCGCTCGCGGATTTGCTGCGTGCGCACGGCTACCCGGTGTATCTGTCTCCGACGGAGGGCAATCCGGCCAGCTGGCGCGTGCGGGTCGGACCGCTGGACACGCGGCTGGAGGCGGAAAAGACGGCGCGCCGGATCGAGGCCGCGGAGAAGTTGCCGACCTGGGTGCTAGGCGAAGACGCATGACAACGCGATGGCTCATCGCGGGTTGCCGGGGGCAGCTCGGGCACGCCCTCAGCAAGCGCCTGGCCACAGACCCCGATTGCGAGGTCGTTTCTGCGGTCGATCGCGAGGAGGTGGATCTCGCCGATGCGCAAGCGGTTGCGACGCTCCTCGACGGATTTTCCTCAAAACTGCCAGACGTCGCAGTCAACGCCGCGGCGTGCACTCAAGTGGACTGGTGCGAGCGGAATCCAAAAGCCGCAGAGAGCGGTAACACCGTCGCGCCCGCATTGCTCGCCGAGGCGTGTGAGAAGCGTGGAATCCGCTTGGTACATATTTCCACCGACTACGTTTTTTCGGGAGACTCACGGATCGCTTACCGCGAGCAGGACGAGCCCAAACCGCGCTCTGTCTATGGGCGCACCAAGCTCGCGGGCGAGGAGCGAGTGCTGGCGACTTTACCCGATTCGTTGATTGTGCGGACCAGTTGGCTCTTTGGCCGAGGCCGCAATTTCATCGCGGCCATCCTCGCCCAAGCCCGCGAACACCGCGCCGGGCGCGCGAGCGAGCCGCTGCGCGTGGTGGACGATCAGTACGGACGCCCCACCTACGCCCACGATCTGGCTGAGGCGATCGTCTATCTTGTAGAGCGCAGCGCACGCGGCCTCTACCACGTCGCCAATTGCGGCGTGGCGAGCTGGTGGGAATTGGCGCGCGCGTGTCTGGACGAAGCCGGCTACGAAGACCTCAGCGTCGAGCGTATTCGCGCCGATGGGTTGACGATGGACGCCCCCCGGCCCATGCGGTCGGTGCTGGATTGTTCGAAGGCCGAAGCGCTGGGAGTGAAGATGCGCAGCTGGAGGGATGCGGTCAGCGCGCACCTCGCTTCCTCGGACTCCCCCATTTCGAAAGAACGAGGGATCGATTGATGGGTGGCGAGCGCGAGATGAAGCGGATCCTCGTAACCGGTGGTGCGGGTTTCATCGGCTCCCATATTTGCCGTCGCCTGCTTGACGAGGGTTGTCGGGTCGTTGCCTACGACAACCTGCTCACCGGATCGGTCGACAACATCGAGCCGTTGCTCGGTCATCCGCGCTTCGAGTTCCAGCATTACGATGTCACAAATTTTCTTTACGTTGCCGGTGGCCTCGATGCGATCCTTCACTTCGCGTCGCCCGCAAGTCCCGCAGACTTCGAGCGCCTTCCGATCGAGATTCTCAAGGTAGGCTCGCTCGGCACCCACAAGGCGCTGGGGCTCGCGAAGAACAAGAATGCGCGGTTTCTGTTGGCGAGCACTTCTGAGTGTTACGGAGACCCGAAGGTGAACCCGCAGCCCGAAAGCTATTGGGGAAACGTCAATCCGATCGGGATCCGCGGTGTCTACGACGAAGCCAAGCGCTTCGCGGAAGCCATGACGATGGCCTACCATCGTCATCACGGCGTCGACGTTCGGATCGTTCGGATCTTCAATACCTTCGGACCGCGCATGCAGATCGATGACGGTCGCGCCATACCGAATTTTTTCCGGCAAGCCCTCCAGGGAGAGAGCCTCACCCTCTTCGGAGATGGGTCGCAGACGCGGTCGTTCATGTACGTCGATGATCTCATCGAAGGGGTGTGGCGACTGCTCGGCTCGAGCTATGTCGGACCTGTCAATATTGGGAACCCGAACGAGATGACACTGCGCGCCATGGCGGAGAAGGTCATCGAGATCACCGGAAGTGAGAGCCCGATCGAGATGATGCCGCTTCCCCCCGACGACCCCAAGGTGCGACGGCCGAACATTGCGCTCGCCCAGAAGGTTCTGGGTGGGTGGGAACCGAAGGTTTCGATCGAAGATGGCTTGCGCAGAACGCGCGACTATTTCGTGGAGGCCCTGTCTGAAAGGAAGGCGTCAAATCGCGAAGAGTCGAACCCGTGACCGATCCGCAGCGCATACGCAACTTCAGCATCATTGCTCACATTGACCACGGCAAGAGTACGTTGGCCGATCGCCTGCTCGATGCGACGGGTGCCCTCAACGCGCGGGAGAAGCGCGCTCAATTCCTCGACAAGATGGATCTGGAACGCGAGCGCGGAATCACCATCAAGGCGCAATCCGTCCGCATGTATTACACGGCTGCTGACGGATCGGAGTACGTGCTCAATTTGATCGACACTCCAGGGCACGTCGACTTTTCCTACGAAGTATCGCGAGCCCTGCAGGCTAGCGAGGGTGCCATACTGGTGGTGGATGCCGCCCAGGGCATCGAAGCGCAGACCCTCGCCAATGCCTACATGGCCGTCGATGCGAACCTCGAAATCATACCCGTTGTGAACAAGATCGATCTGCCGTCCGCAGACCCAGACCGGGTGGCCGAGGAAATCGAAGAGATGATCGGGCTCGACGCCGCGGACGTGCTGCCGGTTTCCGCGAAGCAAGGAAAGGGGATCTCCGAATTGCTGGAGCGCATCGTGAAGGATGTGCCACCGCCTGGCGGTGATCTCAGCGCGCCGCTGCGGGCATTGGTCTTCGATTCCTGGTTCGATTCGTATGTGGGTGTGGTGATGTTGGTGCGGGTGGTGGACGGCCAGCTCGCGAAGGGTGCGCGGATCCTGATGATGGCCGGCGGGACCGAACACGCTGTCCAGATGCTCAATCTCGTCGACCCCCACCCCCGCAAGGTCGAATCTCTGGGTGTGGGCGAAGTGGGTCTGGTGATCGCCGGTATCAAGAGCCTCGAGGATGTCCAGATCGGCGATACGCTCACCGACGCCGCGCGACCGGCTACAGAGGGCCTGGAGGGTTTTCGAGTCATCAAACCGATGGTCTT
This sequence comes from Myxococcales bacterium, assembly GCA_022572485.1. The sequence continues at coordinate 8,863 of JACZVU010000045.1, read as the reverse complement.
CGCAGGCCTCTATCCCGTGAATTCCGAGGATTACGAGGACCTGAAGGTGGCACTCCAGAAGCTCTGCCTCAACGATTCGTCACTGCACTACGAGCCCGAGACGAGCGCGGCGCTCGGGTTCGGGTTTCGCTGCGGCTTCCTCGGCTTTCTTCACAACGAGATCGTTCAGGAGCGTCTCGAGCGCGAGTACAACCTGAATCTGATCACCACGGCTCCGACGGTTCGCTACCGCGTCGTGTTGCAGACGGGAGACGTGATCGAGATCGAAAGCCCTGCGGCGCTCCCGTCCCCCGACGCTGTGAAGCAGATCGAAGAGCCCGTGATCCTTGCGACCATCCACGTGCCGGCGGATTATGTCGGCGCGGTGCTCGCGCTCTGCCAGGAGCGCCGCGGAACCCAGCGCGACATGACCCATCACCGCTCCAGGGTGCAGCTGTGTTACGAGCTTCCCTTGAGTGAGGTGGTTTTCGATTTTCATGATCGGATCAAGAGCGTGACGCGTGGCTACGGCTCCTTCGACTACGAACTGGCTGGCTATCAGCCTGCCGACCTCGTCAAGCTCGATATCCTCGTCAACGGTGAGTCGGTCGATGCGCTGTCTCTGATCGTCCATCGCGACAAAGCTTTTGCGCGCGGATCCGAACTTACGCGCAAGCTCAAGGAGTTCATCCCGCGCCAGATGTACGAAGTTGCGATTCAGGCCTCGATCGGGACGCGGGTCATCGCGCGTACCACCGTCAAGGCGCTGCGCAAGAACGTGACCGCCAAGTGCTACGGTGGTGACATCACGCGAAAGCGCAAACTGCTCGAGAAACAGAAAGAGGGCAAGAAACGCATGAAGAAGGTCGGGTCTGTGGAGATTCCGCAGGAAGCTTTTCTCGCGGCTCTCAAGCTCGGAGACAATTGAGGTTGAAAGCAAAGCAAGCGACGAAGGGCGCCGCAAGAGAAAACTCCGAGCAGCGCTCGGGGGGGGGAGTCTGGGAGCAGGTCACCACGCTCGTGATCGCCGTTCTGATTGCGCTCTGTGTGCGGCAGTTCGTCATTGAGCCGTTTCGGATCCCCTCCGGGTCGATGTTTCCGACCCTGTTGATTGGCGACCACCTATTCGTCAACAAATTCATCTACGGGCCGAAACTTCCCTTCAGCGACATCCGCCTGCCCGGGCTCCGCAAGCCAGAGCGAGGTGAAGTGGTCGTCTTCACCGTCGCAAAGCGGGGAAGAGACACTTTCCCCGCGGATCGCGAACCCCATCTTCCGCGAGAAGAGTTCGTCAAGCGCATCATCGGGTTGCCGGGCGATGAGATCGATTTCCGAAATGGAAAGCACTACGTCAATGGAGAGATGATCGAGAGCGAGCCGCTCGGCGAAGCCTTCGAAGATCCGAAGGGGATGCTCCTCGATAAGAGCGCGGTTTCGATCGGGTCGCATACATTTATCACCCTCGACGATCCCTACAATCCCGGACCCACGCGAACCACTGATGGCGCGGCAATCTCGTGGCCGATTCGGGTCGAGGAAGAGCGTTACTTCATGCTCGGCGACAACCGCGACCACTCCAAGGACAGCAGGGTTTGGGGAACCGTTCGACTCGCTGAAATCAAGGGGCCGGCCTTCATCATCTACTGGTCCTGGGACTTCAACGGAAGCTGGTTGGAGGTGATCAACCCCGTGACTTGGTTCACGGTCGACAAGCGCTGGGATCGCTTGGGGGCCCCCGTGCATTGAGGCGCCGCGGCTCCATTTGACGGGAGCTGTTCGGGGAGTATCCTCTCATTCGCATTCAGGCTCTTTTAATTCCGTCCTGTGAGGCGGAGAAAGTGCGGTCGTGACCTCTCAATACCCCGACACTCATCCGAGTTCCAGTGCGCTGAGTGACCGACGCGTCGTGATGAACGATGTCGCGATCCGCCGCGCTCTGATGCGCATCGCGCACGAGATCCTCGAGCGCTGTGAAGATCTCGAGCGCCTCTACTTGGTCGCGATCCCAAACGGTGGGGTGCCGCTCGCACGCCAGCTTGCCGCCAATTTCAAACAGATCGCAGACGTCGTCGTCGTCGTCGGGATCCTCGACACCACACTCTACCGCGATGACCTCAAGCTCAAGGCTGAGCGGCCCCTGTTGAGGGAGACCGAGATGCCCTCTGCGGTAGACGATCGGGTGGTGATCCTCGTGGACGATGTGATGAAGACCGGGCGAACGATTCGCGCGGCGATGGACGCCCTGATGGACTTTGGGAGGCCGAGTTCGGTTCAGGTCGTGGGATTGGTGGATCGCGGCCACCGCGAGCTGCCCATCAAGCTGGACTACGTGGGCAAGAATGTCCCCACCCAGGCGCACGAATTGGTTCGGATGAGCGGGCAGGGCGGCGGTCTCGATGGAGCGCTCGAGATCGTCGTGATGCCCGGTGAGCCCGAGATCTCGGGGGGAGCGCAGTGATTGGAAGTGACCTGCTCGGCATCGAGGATCTCGATCGCGCGGATATCGAGCGCATCCTCGATACTGCCGAACACATGCGCGAAATCGGCAGGCGCGTCGTCAAGAAGGTGCCGACGCTGCGAGGGCGAACGATCGTGAACCTCTTCTTCGAGCCCTCGACGCGTACGAAGGCGAGCTTCGAGATCGCTGGCAAGCGGCTTTCCGCCGATGTCATCAACTTTTCCCCCTCTTCTTCCAGCCTGAAAAAGTCCGAGAGTATTTTGGATACCGCGCGAACCCTCGACGCAATGGACCCCGATGCCGTGGTGGTTCGGCACAGCGTCGCAGGTGTTCCGAAGCAGATGGCCGACGTGCTCGCCGCACCTGTCATCAATGCGGGTGACGGGGCGCACGAACACCCCACTCAAGCGTTGCTCGATTTGCTCACCGTCAAGCTCGAAAAGGGCCGGATCGATGGATTGAGCGTGGCGATCGTCGGAGACATCCTACACTCGCGGGTCGCGCGCTCGAACATCTACGCGTTCCGCAAGATGGGCGCGGAGGTTTGTATCGCCGCTCCTCCGCCGATGATTCCGGCAGCGGTTGAGACGCTTGGCGTGAAGGCCTTCACATCTTTGCGAGAGGCGATCGAGGGAGCCGACGTCGTGATGGCGCTGCGGATCCAAAGTGAGCGGCTCACGGGATCCTATCTGCCGAGTGTGAGAGAGTACTCGGCGACTTTTGGCATCGACCGCGAAAAACTGAAGTACGCGAAAGAAGACGTGATCGTCATGCATCCCGGCCCCGTCAACCGAGGCGTCGAACTCTCCCACGATCTGACCGACCACCGTCCGAGCGTGATCCTCGATCAGGTGCGCAATGGCGTCGCAATCCGGATGGCGGTCCTCTACCTCTTTGCTGGTCGTCGACAGGAGGGCGAACAGCGAATCGACCTGGGAAGCGGAGAGGGCAGATGAGCGACCGGCGAATCTGGATTCGCGGAGGGCGCATCCTCGACCCGGCCGCAGAGCGGGACGAATCCGGTGACGTGTTGATCGAAGGCGGTGTGATTGCGGCCACCGGCGTAGGGCTCGACGCGCGCGACGCGGAGGTGATCGACGCGAACGGCGCCTGGATCGCCCCGGGTTTCGTCGATCTCCACACTCACCTGCGCGAGCCCGGTCAGGAATACAAAGAGGACATCGCGTCGGGCGGTCGATCCGCGGTGGCCGGTGGGTTTGCGGCCGTCGCCTGCATGGCGAACACCCAGCCCGTGAACGACGACCCGGCGATGACGGACTTCATCCTCGACCGCGCCGCGCAGGACTCGCCGGCCCGCGTCTATCCCATAGCGGCGGCGACCCGCGGACTCGAAGGTACCGTGATGACCGAGATGTCCGCACTCGTCGATGCGGGCGCGGTGGCTTTCAGCGACGACGGCAAGACGATCATGGACGGCGGCGTGATGCGACACCTCCTCGAGTACTCTCGGCTCGTGAGCGTGCCGGTGATCACGCACGCTGAGGACCGCCACCTCGTCGCCAACGGCGTGGTCAATGAGGGCCCGGTTTCGACGAAACTCGGATTGCCGGGCAACCCCGCTGTCGCCGAAGAGGTTCTCGTCGTGCGCGATCTGATACTCGCGGAGTTGACGGGCGCGCACCTTCACGTCGCACACGTTTCGACCCGGGGCGCTGTCGCGGCCATCCGTCAGGCGCGAGATCGAGGTGTGCACGTTACCGCGGAAGTCACGCCCCATCACCTCACCCTGACGGACGAAGAGGTTCTCAGCTACGACACCAATACGAAGGTGGCACCGCCGCTCAGGTCAGCGGCCGATGTGCTCGCGTGCCGCGAAGGTCTCGTCGACGGAACGATCGACGTCATCGCGACCGACCATGCTCCACACGCAATGCACGAAAAGGATCTCGAGTTCACGGTAGCGCCGTCGGGCCTGATCGGTTTCGAGACCGCGTTTCCGGTCGTGCTCGATTTGGTGCGCAACGGTGAGTTGAGTCCGCTCGAACTGATGCGCCGCCTCTCGACGAATCCCGCCAAGATCCTCAAGCGTCCCGGAGGCAGCCTCGAAGTCGGAGCGCCCGCGGATGTCGTGATCCTCGACCCCGACACGAGCTGGACCTACGACCCCGCAAAGGGTTATTCGAAGAGCCGCAACTCACCCTGGGCAGGCCGGACCCTGATGGGGCGGGTGATCGTGACGATCGTCGGAGGCCGGCTCGTCTATCACGTCGAGCGCGGCGTGCTCTACCCGTGAGGAGGAAGATGCCCGATCCCGCGCGGCTCGTTCTTTCGGATGGGACCGTGTTTCGCGGCCACGCGTTCGGTGCTCGCGGTGTGGGTGCGGGGGAAGTCGTCTTCAACACCAGTATCGCGGGCTACCAGGAAATTCTCTCGGACCCCTCCTACGCGGGCCAGATCGTTGTGATGACCTACACGCAAATCGGAAACGTCGGCACGAACCCCGAAGATGACGAGGCGCTTCGACCGTTCATTCGGGGCTTCGTGGTCAAGGAGGTCTTCGAACCGAGCAACTGGCGCTCGCAGGAAAGCCTCGACGCCTACATGAAACGACACGGCGTGCCTGGCATTGCAGGGATCGATACCCGAGCGCTCGTACGGCGGATTCGCGACGGCGGCGCGCAGGTCGGCTTGCTGAGCACGGACCCCGAACCAGACGAAGCCGAGTTGCTGGCGCGCGCGAAAAAGGAACCTGGCCTCGATGGGCGCGACCTCGTCGCGGATGTCACCTGCAGCAAGCCCTACCCGTGGACCGAAGGCCTGTGGCAGGGCGTGTCTGGACAGTTGCCTCGCGCGGCTCGGCCGAGCCCCATCTATCGTGTAGTTGTGTACGACTTCGGAGTGAAGCGAAACATCCTCCGGCAGCTCGTTGCGCATGGCTTCGACGTTACGGTCCTTCCCGCTCGGACTTCGTGGCAGGAAGCATTGGCGTACGAACCCGACGCGATCTTCCTCTCCAACGGGCCGGGTGATCCCGCTGCGGTCGCCGGCGTGCAGGACACGGTGCGCGAACTCGCGGCCCGCAAGCCGTTGTTCGGAATCTGTCTCGGCCATCAGATCCTCGGCCTTGCGCTCGGCGGCAAGACGATCAAGTTGAAATTCGGCCATCACGGCGGCAACCAACCCAACCAGGATCTCTCGACCGGTAAAGTCGCGATCTGTGCCGAGAACCACGGTTATGCGGTGGACGCGGACTCGCTCCGCAAAGCAGGAGAGCCCGTCGAGATCACCCACATCAACCTGAACGACGGCACCGTCGAGGGGCTCGCACACACCGAAAGGCCGATCTTTTCGGTTCAATACCACCCGGAAGCGTCACCGGGGCCCCACGATGCGGGCTACTTCTTCGGTCGATTCCGGGAGATGGTGGCGTGCCACAAGGCTGGCGAAATGGTGACCGGCGCTGCGGTCGCGAGCGGGCGCCCAGCGCCTGTGGCCTGACGCCGAGGATTTCACATTGCCCAAACGCGAAGACATCCAGACGATCCTGGTGATCGGATCGGGACCGATCGTGATCGGCCAAGCCTGCGAGTTCGACTATTCGGGCACGCAAGGCTGCAAGGCGCTGCGTGAAGAGGGCTACCGGGTCGTGCTCGTGAATTCCAATCCCGCGACGATCATGACCGATCCCGAGACCGCCGACCGCACCTACGTGGAGCCGATGACCATCGAGAGCCTCGAGAAGATCCTCGCGCGCGAGCGGCCGGACGCGCTGCTTCCCACGCTCGGTGGGCAGACGGCCCTCAATCTGACGGTCGAACTCTGCGAACAGGGCCTGCTCGAGCGCTACGGCGTGGAGCTGATCGGTGCGCAACTCGAGTCGATCAACAAAGCTGAAGATCGCGATCTGTTCCGGGCCGCGATGCAGAATATCGGTTTGGCTTTGCCGATCTCGGGCTCCGCGGAATCCCTCGCAGACGCGCGAAGGATCCTGAAGAACACGAAACTTCCCGCGATCATCCGGCCGAGCTTCACGCTCGGCGGCACCGGTGGCAGCATCGCCTATGCAGATGAGGAATTCGACGAACTCGTCGAGTGGGCACTGCGTCAATCGCCGCGTCACCAGTGCCTGATCCAGCAGAGCGTGCTCGGCTGGAAGGAGTACGAGCTCGAAGTGATGCGCGACGCAGCGGACAACGTCGTGATCGTCTGTTCGATCGAGAACTTCGACGCGATGGGCGTGCACACGGGCGATTCGATCACGGTTGTACCCGCGCAGACGCTGACGGATCGCGAATATCAAGAAATGCGCGACGCCGCGGTGGCGATCATCCGGGAAATCGGTGTCGATACGGGTGGCTCCAACATCCAGTTCGCCGTCAATCCCAAAAATGGCGCGATCGTCGTGATCGAAATGAATCCTCGTGTTTCGCGCTCTTCCGCGTTGGCCTCTAAGGCGACGGGTTTCCCGATCGCGAAGATCGCCGCGAAACTCGCCGTCGGGTACACGCTCGATGAGCTCCGCAACGACATCACGCGCGAGACGCCCGCGAGTTTCGAGCCGTCGATCGACTACGTGGTCACCAAGATCCCACGTTTCACGTTCGAGAAATTTCCGAACGTCGACAATCGGTTGACGATCCAGATGAAGTCCGTTGGCGAGGTCATGGCGATCGGGCGAACTTTCAAGGAGAGCCTGCAGAAGGCAATCCGCTCGCTCGAGATCGGGCACGATGGTTTCGAGAGCCCCGTGCTACCCGAAGGCCCGGAAGGGGAGGACGCCCTCTGGGCGAGCATCGACACGCCGCGCCCCGGGAGGCTTTGGGCGCTCGCCGAAGCCCTGCGGCGCGGCGCATCGGTAGACGAAATCCACGAGCGCTCCAGGATCGATCCGTGGTTTCTCGAAAACCTGCGATCGATCGTGGCGATCGAGGAGGATCTGAAGGAGTTGGCTCCCGGCGATCGCGCGCTTTGGTTGCGCTACGCGAAGGAGAACGGGTTTTCGGACCGCCGGCTGGCTGCGCTCTGGGGCGAGACCGAAGCGTCGATTCGCGCACTGCGCGCGAGTGAAGGCGTGCTTCCGGTCTACAAGCGCGTCGATACCTGCGCGGCTGAATTCGAGGCCCACACCCCCTATCTCTATTCGACGTACGAGCAGGAGTGCGAATCACGACCCACTGACGCGCGCAAGGTGATGATCCTCGGTGGTGGGCCCAATCGCATCGGACAAGGGATCGAGTTCGATTACTGCTGCGTGCACGCGGCATTTGCGCTGCGCGACGCGGGTTTCGAAACCATCATGGTCAACTGCAATCCCGAGACGGTCTCGACCGATTACGACACGTCGGACCTGTTATTCTTCGAGCCGCTGACGACCGAAGACGTACTCAACATTTGCGACCGGCTGGAGCCGGACGGGGTGATTGTGCAGTTTGGCGGGCAGACACCGCTGAATTTGGCACGCGGATTGGAAGCGGCGGGCGTGCCGATTATCGGCACCAGTCCCGACATGATCGACGCCGCCGAGAACCGCGAGCGGTTTCAGGTGATTCTGGAGAAGCTGAAATTGCGACAGCCGCGTAACGGTCTGGCGACAAATTCCGATGGGGCGCGGTTGATAGCCGACCGTGTGGGCTACCCGGTGCTGGTGCGGCCGAGTTACGTGCTGGGCGGGCGGGCGATGGAGATTTGCTACGACGAGCAGTCGCTGGTGAAGTACATGAACGAAGCGGTCGATGTCTCGCCCGATCATCCGGTGTTGATCGACAAGTTTCTGGAAGACGCGATCGAAGTCGACGTCGACGCGATTTCCGACGGGGAAACGACGCTGATTGGCGGCGTGATGGAGCACATCGAAGAGGCCGGCGTCCATTCGGGCGACTCCGCCTGCGCGATGCCTCCGCATTCGCTGCCCGACGAGGTCGTCGAAGAGATCAAACAGGCCACCAATGCGCTGGCGGGCGAATTGAACGTCCGCGGTCTGATGAACATTCAGTTTGCCGTGAAGAAGTCAGTTGTCAGTCGCCGGTTGTCGGTCGCTGTAGACGGAGACTCCGACACAACGGACAACGGACAACAGACAACAGACATTTCCTACACCGTCTACATTCTCGAAGTGAATCCGCGGGCGAGCCGAACGGTGCCGTTTGTCTCCAAGGCCACCAACCGATCACTGGCCAAAATTGCCGCCAAAGTGATGGCAGGGGTTTCGCTGGAGGAACAGGGCGAGACCGAAGAAATTCATCCGGACTACACGTCAGTCAAGGAGAGCGTCTTTCCGTTTTCCCGGTTTTCGGGCGTCGATATTATTCTCGGTCCCGAGATGCGCTCGACCGGAGAAGTCATGGGCATCGACGAGCAGTTCCCGATGGCGTTCGCCAAGAGCCAGATTGCCGCTGGAAACAACTTGCCCGACGAGGGCAGCGTTTTCATCAGCATGGCCGAAGGCGACAAACAGTTAATGACCGA
>JACZVU010000044.1 GCA_022572485.1 Myxococcales bacterium | reverse complement strand
GATCTACGGGACGCATCGAACCCTTGCGAAACGACGAGGGAATCCGATCGAGGTGGGGATCCAACCCGACACAGAGCGGATGCCCGAGCTCGCGAACCCGCCCGATCAGTTCATCTGCAAAATGCACGGCCCAAGGATACTCCAATCCGCTGCGCACCAAACTCGCCCGACTGGTCACGCGGGTTCACTCTTGGTTGCTGAGCCAGGGCGCTCGGATCACGCGGCGGCGTGTGGGGGCCCGTGGAGGTCACTCCGCGAACCCCACACGCTTCGGTGATCAGAAGTCGCGAGCGCCTGAGCATTCTATTGCAGCGCCACTGCTGGGGTCTGTGGTGTCAAAGATGAAGCGCAAACGCTTCAGTGAAGAGCAGAGCATCGGGATCCTGAAGGCCACGGAGGTGGCTGGAAACATTCGGTTGGCGTGCAAGGAGAACAACATTTCGGAGCAGACGTTCTATCGCTGGCGAAACAATGTATGGCGGGATGGAGATTTCAGAAGCGAAAAGGCTTCGAGCGCTCGAGCGGGAGAACACGGAGTTGAAGAAGATGGTTACAGAACTCTCGCTGGACAACCAAACAGCGCTGACCGTCAACGCTGGGACAGCGAACCCGACACCAGAATGCTACTACGGGAGAAGCAGTGAATCCACCACCACGGTTCTAGTGGGTCAGCCTGTCAATTCTAAATTTCGAAGCGCTCTCCACAGTTCCTAATGCGAGGCGATGAACGCGTTGGGGTCAATCTGACCCTGCGGCCCCTTGATTACACGTGAGGGGCTGTAGGCCAGGCCATTGCTCGTATTGGTTCCCTCGCGAATCTCAAGGTGCAGGTGGGCCGGATAGCTTCCCTCCTTTCTCTTCCCGCAATCTTTGTTGCCCCAAGATCCGCTCCCGACGTACGCGATGGGAATCTCTGGGTCGTCGACTTCGCTGCCGATGACGGGCGGACCGGACTCGAGCCATTCTACGTGTGCGTACATGGATGTAAATACACCTGCTGTCGCGTCGTGTCGTACAAAGATGACGTTTCCCCACCCGCATTGATTTGTCTTCACGTCCGTGATCGTTCCCGGCGCTACCGGATACACAGGCAGTCCATCGTCATCCTGTCTTGCGCCTAGGTTGTAGTCGGCTCCCAAGTGGTACATGTTCCTGTACTTGTGACGCTGGAATGGTTGAGCATCACGCCAGATCACGTTCGCATCTTCCAAGGTTTCGTCTAGCCAATAGCAACCCGTAGCATCGCTTGGCCAATCGCCGCAGGGGCCGTCATGCCCAACGATGGGACTGAAGAAGCCAACCGGCCAGGTGAATTCGTCGGGTGTTACGTCGAACTGCAGGTTATCAACGATCAATGCATGGTTCAGCTGGGCTTCGATCAGCAGGCGGCTGATGGTTGCCTCTGATGAGATCAAAGCACTGCCCGAATCAACGGTGAAACCGGACTGGTTCACGAATGTCCCGCTGGCTACGAAGACCTGGCTCACGATCAACGCATCGAACTCGTCGAAGGCGCTTACCGTAACATTGCTACCGCCCACACCAATCGCCCAATCGAAAACAACTTCGTTGGTACCGTCCAAGAAGGCCACGCTGAGGCTCGTCGGAACGATTCCAACGAAGGCGCCAATGTTGACATAGTACCCGGAGATGTCTGTGCCCACGTTGGCCGGGTGCGAATCGTTGACAAAGGTGATTCCAGGGAAAACGGGGTCGCTGTCTTCGAGGAGAACTCCCAGCGGCTCATACTCATTGAATGCGAAGTTATCGCTCAGCCCCACATATGGCGTGCCGTCGGCCCGAGTCTCGAAGTCGATCATTACCGCTGCGGAGACGAGCGGATTGAAAAACAGGGCAACGAGAATCGATACGAGAGAGAGTGATCGCTTGGTCACGGCTTTCTCCTCATACAGCCGACAGGCTGCGGGATACACTCTGGAGTGATCACCCTATTCTCCCATCGGCAGCGAAGTCAACCGAAAAGTGCCCAATAGAATCATTGATTATCGGACGTGGGAACTTCGCAGCTTCAATCAACTATCCCACCGAGTAGCCGTCAGCCGCCTGAACCGCCCCGGGTTCTCCGGAGGCTCTTTTACGTGAGTCCGACCCCCATGGCCGGAGTGGTGTGTCCTGACTTTGCCGGAGGGAGAACCCGGGAGGGTTCAGTTTCTCGTTAGGGCTGACGAAGGGATTAGCGAGCCAACTCTCGCTCCGCGAATACCGCCTGCTCTAGGGTCCGGAAGAAGCGCTGATACGGCTCGGGGTTCTCAACGGCACGCATGTAATACTGCGCGCTGGCCCGCACGACCAACTGGGTCTCGTTGCGCGACCGCACCGTGACCGTGAGCCGCACCAGGTTGTTACGGTAGTAGAATGGACCCCATGTGCGGTAGGTCTTGGTGAAGATCAGCAGGCTCTCATCGTTGTAGAGCCAGTAATTGGGGTCGAACCCAACGGGAACAGTCTCGAGCTCCTCGAACTTCTTGCCCGAGACGATTCCGAGCGCCTCGTCGAGGACGTCGATCTGGAACCCGAGGTCCTGCATCGTGGTGATGATTGCCTCGAGGGCCTTCACGCGGGCCACGTCCTCGAACACCCGGCTCTGGGCCGCGCGGACCTTCACCTGGCGGGCTTCCGAAAGCCAGATCTGGGACCGCGCGTCCGACAGCATCTCGTGACGCGCTTCGTAAGGCGTGAGCGCACAGCCGCTGATGGCCAGGCAGAGAACGGCTACAGCACTCGCCTTCGGCTGTCGGGCCCACTCTGTCGGGCGCCAGGCCATGCCCAGCTCATTTCCTCATGATGAACAGCGATCGCTCCAGCGTCGCAAAGAAGTTCTGGTACACCTTCGCGTCTTCGATCGGCTTGTTGTTGAAGATCGCGTTGGCGCGGATCATCACGCGGCCGCCTGCCTGAGAGCGCACGGTGACGGTGATGCCGAGTACGTCGTAGTAGTTCGGCTCGGCGAATCGCGCGGCGGTCACCAGACCCAGCGGCTCATTGGCGCGCTCGATGATGAAGCCAAGATCCTGCAGCGCGGCGATCACTCCGCGGATCGCCTGCTTGCGGTCCGCCACGTCGAAGCTGCGGGTCTGGAAGCTGCGCAGCTTCATCTGCGCATCCGTGGGGGCGAGGAGTTCCGGCGGAGGTTGAGGAGCCGCGCACGCCACCACCGCAAGCCCCCACGCCAGCACCAAGAGTCGTCCAACCATCGTCTTGTTGATCCTGCGCAGCGCCCTCAAATTTTGTGCGCCTCCAGGAACACGGCCTTGGAGAGCTTGGCGAAGAACTGCTGGTAGATGAGGGGGTCTCGGATCATCTCCATCCTCTGTTCGCCGGGCGGGATGTAGTGGCTCTGGCCCTGCCCGGAGCTGACCTGGCCGTCTCCTTTCCAGACGATGCGGTAGAACTGGATCCGCACCTCGTGGCGGGTAGCGTCCTCGTTGACCGGCCGGGCGACCATCGAAGCCTCGATCTTCTGGTGTAGATCGACGGGCATCAAGTAGCGACCCATCGAGAGCAACAAGACGAAGAAGCGCGCGATGCTCTGGTTGCGCTCGCGCGCGCTGCGCTCCTTGGTCGCGCGCAGGTAGCCCAGCGGGTACACGCTCTCCGAGACCTGGAAGCCGAGGTCCTGGAGCACGGCGGCCGAAGCGGAGAGAAGTTCAATGTCGTCCGCGGTTTCGAAATAGCGGGTCTGCGCGGCCTTGTGGACCTGGCTCTCCGGCGCCAGCTGGAAGAACTCGTCGGGCCTCGTCTGCGGGACACACGCCGACAGCAGGGCTAGCGCAAGTAGGCACAGCGCAGCCGATCCCCGCCGCTTTAACGAGCGACAGGGGGATCGCATCTCAGAACTGCGTATAGTTGTACGCAAAATCCCGGACTAGCTTCTGTTCGTCGAACTTGATGATGATGGTCAACGTGCGCTGCCGCGTCGAGCTCGAGCGCGTCGAAGAACGTGTGCCGATGAGGATCAGGGTGGCGTGGTCCGAGCGCGCGCTGTCGACCCGGTCGCTCGACACCTTGTCGTACACCCAGACCTCCCGGCGCTGCTCGTCCGTCGTCACGATGTTCGGCGAGCCGAGGACCTCGGCAACCGATGCGGCGTCCATTCCGATGTGGATCTCTCGCTGCACCGTTCCGACCGTCAGGCGCTCGGCGTCGGAATCGAGCGTCTGGCGCGGCCGCGGCTGGCAGCCGGTCCAGGCCAACGAGAGCACGAGTGAGAAACCCATTACCAGAGCGATCTGTATTCGTTTCATACCGTTCATCCTCTCAGCGGGGGTAGGAGAGCACACCGGGGGGTCGTAAGGCAAGTGTAACCGCTCGAGGATCTACGCATAAGCGCTCCGATCCTATGGAAGGAAAATCAAGCTGCATTTCGGCAATGTCCTATAATAGGCATTCCGTTAAGCCGCGCGGAAGCGTGGAGAAAGGCCCCCGCACTGGGCATCAAGGAGTACATACAAAAGAGTACTACAAAACCGTTAATAAAGCGCTGGGGCAGGCTACATCGCGGCAGGAAGCTCTGGAAGTGCTGGATGCGCTTCGGCAGGGTCTTCTCACCGGTGGCCTGTAGGGGGAGGTGAAGCTTGAACATCTACGAGCCTATCTCGTGTGATGATTACGAACTGTGCCACCCTATTGATCCGGACGACTTTGAAACCATCAACGTCCAGATCAACGGAGAATCGCGAGAAGCAGATTGGATACCCATCTCGGTGCGGCTCATTCGTGAAGACGAGGGGCGAAAGCTGCTTCCTTCGGACTCGCCGTGGCTCGGCGAGCACGCGCTCATTTTCAAAAGTCAGGCCATCGACGCGCTGGGCCCTCTGCTGCGAGAGTACGGGGAGCTACTTCCATTGTTGTATAACAACGCACAGCTAGTGGTGTTCAACCCGACGCGGGTTGTTGACGCGCTGGATGAGGAAGCCTCCTCGGTGCTTCGCTTCAACAGCGGACGGATCATGCAAGTCAACAGGTACGTCTTCTACCCTGGGCCGATCAGAGGGGGACATGTCTTCAAGATCCCGAACTTCCGGGTGAGTCCGACTTTTGTCAGTCAGGACTTTGTCGACCGCTGGAACGTAGCAGGGCTCAAGGGGCTGGAGTTCGAGCCGGTTTGGTCCGAGGCGGAGTAGTTCTCTCCGCCATCACGTTTGCCCGCTCCCTCGCCGTCGCCCCCAGCGCCGCTGGGCTCGAGTCCGGCCGCTTCTCCGCATCGGCTTTCGGAAATCTTCAGAAAACCCAGCTTCTCCTTAGGATCTTTCCCGTGAACGATCGCCTTCGGGACGACGGGGACACTGCCCGATGGATCCGCGATCGACTTGGCCCCATCGAACACGGGTTGTTCCCCGATGTTTGGGATCCGGCAACGAAACCCGGGCGGGGTGGATATTCGCCAACGTCTCTGTGGGTTGTCCGCTAGCATTCGGGCAGTTTGACGTGGAGTTCGGACGAAGCCGTGCGAACCGATCGACGCAGTTTCTTCCGCTTACTGGCTGGTGCCGCAGCGTTTCTCGCGGGGAAGGCCTCCGCGGCGAGATTATAGGGAAAAGAAGCTGGGTTTTCGGCAATGCCCGATAAAGACCTTGGGCTCAACCGGTCAACGCAACACTTTCGTTGAGTACTTCTGCTGGGGTACGGAAGGCCAGCGTCTTTCGAGGCCGCTGGTTCAGTTGAAGAGCAGTCCGGTTCAGGTCTGCTTGTGAGCAAGCGGACAGATCGGTGCCTTTCGGGAAGTACTGGCGGAGGAGACGGTTGGTGTTCTCGTTCGTTCCGCGCTGCCACGGGCTCTGCGGGTCGCAGAAGTAGACTTGGACGTCCGTGGCGATCGAGAACTCCTTGTGCGCCGCCATCTCCAACCCGCGATCCCAGGTCAATGATTTCCGCAGCTCGGCAGGCAAGCGTCGTACCTGCCTGGTGAGAGCCCTCACGACGGTCCGGGTGTCTTTGCCGTTGATCTTCACCAGCATCGTGAACCGAGACTGGCGCTCGACCAGTGTCGCGATGTACGTGTTGTTCGAACCCGCGATGAGGTCTCCCTCCCAGTGGCCCGGAACCGCGCGGTCCTCGACCTCGGCAGGACGCTCTCGGATGGAGACGGCATCGACGATCTGGCCGCGTCCCTGACCGCGCGTGCGGCCCTGCTTGGACCGCCGGATCACTCGCCGCGTTCTCAGATGACCTACGAGCTCCTTCTTGAGCACGCCTCGAGCCTGAACGAAGAGGCTTCGGTAGAGGGTTTCGTGGGAGATCTGCATCTCGGGGTCGCCCGGGTTTCGCCGCTTCAGCCATCCGGAGATTGGCTCCGGGGACCCATTCAAGCTCAGCTTCTTGGCCACAACCTTCTGCAATCGTCGGTGATCCGCCAGCCGACAAGATTTCGGGCGGCGTGCACTGTCTCAGGCCCTCTGATCGGCTTCAGCCGCTCGATGGCTCGCGCGACCGCGATGGCGTCCGACCTCGCGGCTCACCGTGGACGGAGCGCGCTGGATCGAGGCTGCGATCTTCCGCATCGACTGGCCTTCCGCGAGGCCACGTGAGATCTCCTCACGTTCCGACAGGCTCAGGGCCAACCGAGAACGACGACGGGGTGAAGGCTGGAGCCGCCATTGGATGAGAGGACGAAGTGAATCGAGCCACGCTGCTTCGCGAGCGCTCGAGCAATGTCGTTCATCGACTGCCCGCGCTTCCATCGCTCCCAGAGTTCTTGCTTCTGCGAAGCGAAGATGCCCCGTCGTTCTGTTT
This sequence comes from Myxococcales bacterium, assembly GCA_022572485.1. Next base: position 9,715 of record JACZVU010000044.1, on the reverse strand, counting down.
GTCTCATTTGCACCACCTCCCATCTATCAGGTGAAACAGAAGATGTTGCATCGACCGATTGAATCTACCACCTATCCCGTTGCCTTCCAGCGCATCGATGGTCGCTTCTTCGACACCGCGCACTCGCGAAGGTATAGATTGATCAACGTCTGGTACGGAATCCCCGTCTCATCCGCAAGATCACGGAAGTAGGCGAGCGTATCTTCATCCAAGCGAATTGTAAGCTGCTTTTTCAGCTGCTTGGCGTACGGATTCCGACGCCCTTTGGAAAAATCATATTTCTTTCTCATTATTTCCACCGTTGCTCGTAGTCTTGTCGTTCTTTTCGGTTTGCCTTGCGTGCAGAGATAATTCGAATCAGAGAATCCTCCTCTCGATAGCAGTGGCACACTACCAACGTGCGCAACGCCGCGCTGATTCCCAACAACACGAAGCGATCTTCCTGATCTTCGTTCTCGGGGTCCTCTATCAACAATGCGCGATCATCGTAAAATACAGTTCGCGCTTCTTCAAAAGAAACGCCGTGCTTGCGCTTGTTGGCTGCGCTCTTTCGAGAATTCCAATCGAACCGCAGATTCGCCACTGCATGAGTGTAACTACATTGTAATGGGTCCGCAACCATGCCAGGGCTGCCGCCCAACAAGACACTGCAGTCGGCACCAAACAGCCGAATCCAATCGATCCACGGTACAATCTGGCGGTGAGCGCTCTCGCCAGCAAGCTATCGGTTAGCCTGTTTGGTGCAGCTGAGCACCCAGACGTTAGAGCCTATGCCCCATGGGCTCGCGCAAAGAGAAGGCCGCTGCTGTAAACCTCCTTGTGATTTCAACCACACAAAGGAGGGACACGATGTCCAAGCAAATAGCAGCGACCTCAACAATTGAGATTAGCGAAGAACGCAAGACCCTGATGCTCGCGATGGAGCTCGGCGAAACGGGCTGACTGCTCGGGTTCGCGAGCGCCTACGGTCCAAAGCCCCTGCGTCGGAAGATTGCCTCTCGCGATCGGAAGGCGCTATCGCGTGAGATCGAGTGGGCGAAGGCGAAGCTCGGCTTGGAGGCGGAAGCTCGGGGGGTGAGTTGCTACGAGGCCGGCCGAGACGGCTTCTGGCTGCACCGCTTTCTGGTGGCCCAGGCAGTCGAGAGCCTGGTGGTCGACTCGGCGAGCATCGAGGTGAACCGCAAGAAGCGTCGAGCGAAGACGGACCGCATCGACCTCGTTGCGCTGCTCGATGGCAGTCGCGCTGTCAGCAGTCAGCCCAAGAGCGGGGTGTGTTCGATTCAGCCTTGCGCGTTCGGGTTCGCAAGAGTCGCCGTGAGAGCGCTCGCACATCGTACCCGAAGAGGGGTGCGCGGTTCATGCCGATGTGTAGGCGTACCTCAGCGCCTCGGATGGCGCCCCAGGCCCCCGCGTTCACGTCGAGCGCGCCAACGCGCGTACGCGGGAGCGCCTTCCAGCCGCGCGTTTTCCTTCTTGCCAGAAACGCTGCGCGGGGATTGGTGCCCATGAGGTATGCATAGGGCTGAAATCCGTACAACTTTATGAAGGCGTCACCCATGCAGTTATCCCCGGTGAAACTGACATAGGCTGATCTGCTACATCGCCTTTGCGGCACGAAGTGCGGGACCGGCGGAGGTCGCGCAGCGAAATCAGCGCAGCCCGCCCTGAATCTCCCAACTCCAAGTCCGCCACCAACCAAGCTGACCGGAACCGCAAACCCGCCGCTGCCTTGGCGGGCGAGCCATTCGCGGAGCGACCTCCGCCGGCCCCGCACGCCTCGGCGATCCACCCAACCCATCCAAACAAAACGACTCGGCCAACTGGACCCCCGCTTAGTAGAAGCCCCCGCAAAAGACAACGCCTCAATGCAGAGCGACCCGGTCAACTGGGCCCCCGCTGGTGGCATTTCGGTCGATTCCGAACCGGTAACTGTGCGGGCTACCGGCCTTTGGTCAAGCGCCCCACGTCGATGAAATTGCGGACCTTGGCTTTGCTCTCGAAGGCGGTGCCGGTTCGATCCCAGAATTCGATCCGATTGCCGGTTCCGGTCTGGACGTTGACGATGATGTCGCTGATGATGATGTTGTCCATGGGCTTCGGGATCCCTTCCCAGCCCGCGTACCACGGGCCCGTCAGGCGTTGGTCTTCGCTCCAGCGCTTGTTGTGCCAGATGATCTTCCAGAGTTCTTGTTTCTGGTCGTATGCGAACGAGTACATGGCATTGAGGGTCTGTTTGTCAATGAAGAGATCCTTGTGGTGATAGGGGTGATCGCTGTTCTTGGGAATCATCCGCACCACGATCGCATCGCGCAGCTCCCAACGGTCGCTGGCATAAGAAAGACCGTAGGGTCCGAAGTCGTGCTTCGGATCGTAGGGGTACGCGAGCACCATGGTATTCATGGGCCCGATGATCTTGCGCTCGCCCAGGCACTGCCACTCGTATTGAGGAACGATCCCGTTGAAGCTGAACAAATCGTCGAACGTGAAGTCCGTCCCCACCACGGCATCGGTGCGCTGCGCGGTTGAAATCCGCCGCACGCGTCGCATGGTGGGTACATACACCCAGGTATCGTCGTTTCTCGCTTCACTTCGAGGCTTATCGGCGCTTTTGTAGCGATGGGTCAGGAGCACAATCCCGCGGGCGTCGAAGGGTGCTTCGACCTCCTGACCGTTCACCTCCTTCCGCTTCTCGCCGCGCTTCAGCAGATCGCCACCGTTTTCGAGCAGGTACTGGGGCTCGACCCGATTGGCCAGCTTCACGACCTTCGCCACCCCCTGGTAGTAGAGCGGTAGCTGCTCTCCGCGATCCCAGTATGAGTAGAAGAAGCGGGCAGTCCCGGCGGCACCGTTCCATTGATAACTGTGGTTCCACATGATCTTCACGCCGGCCTGGGGGTCTCTCTGACAGTCGATCTCCTCCATCGGGAAGGGTTGACCTGCGGTGTAGTTCTCGAGGCTGTTGTCCGGGCCGATTCGCGCCTGCCCCTTGAACGTTGCAGTCGCAGCCTCGTATTCGGGCGGCGCGCGGTAGTCGAATTGAGTCGGACCGATGACGAGCTTCATGCCCTCGTAAAAGAAGAAGTCGCGATTGTCCCAGAATTTCTTGGGGAGATAGGGCTCGAGCAGGTGAATCTCGTCAAAGCCGATGACATCGCCCTCTGCAAAGGGCAACGTCGGAGGCAGAGCTTCATCCGCCTGAACCGATGAGCCTGCAACAAGAAACAGGCTCGCCAGCATCCAACGCATCACGGCTCCGCGAACCATGAATTTCCTCAATCTGCCAGCGACCGCACTTCAGGAAGCGAGTTCCTGCCTCTGAAAGGTCACGAGCAGGATCAGCACGCTCGCGACTACCCAGAATGCGAGCTTCAAAGCCACGATCGTTGGATCGACGTCCGGAACCACGGGGGCGATCCACGGTTTGAGCGCCACCACAACCGCCGTACACAACGGCGGAGTGAAGTGCTGCAGGATATACCCCAGCCTTCCGAGTGACGCTCCCAATAGCGTGAAAATATTGACGACGGCAATCGCACCGACGAAGAAAAGAACACTCATGGCAGTCGCGACCCGCGCGAGGCGCAGCGACAAGGCCATTGCCAGTGCCGCTACCACAAGAGCGCCGGCCGCGCAGGCGAGCCCCGCCCAGATTGCCGCACCCAGCGAAACACCATTCCGAAGGTGCAGGAGGGTTGTGCTCACGGTCAGCACCACCACACCTGTACCGGTTGCGATCCCGAGCGCGCCCGCCAGGCGCGCGAGCGCGAACTCGCTACGCCGCACGGGGCGGGCCAGGACCAGATTGGCGGACCCATCAAAAACGGTTTCGGCGAGATGGTCCGCGGCCAACAATCCGGCGAGCACCATCGTCCAGAGAGACAACACGGTAAAGATCAGCATCCCAGCCCAACCGGAAATGTCGTGGACTGAAACTTGTGCGCCGTCCTGAACGACCTGGCTCGAACCAGCACAGGAGGTGCAGCTATCCACGGCCAACAGCGAGAGCAGCGCAAAAACCGCGATGACGGGTACAATGCGCCGCCGCATCGCATCGCGAAACGCCTCTCTGGTCAGCTCGAAAAAAACGCGGGTCGTGGCGGGCCTCACTTGCGAACCAGCCGCACGAACGCGTCCTCGAGGGTCTCTCCCTCTTCCACGAGTTCGTCAAGTCTGCCCTGGGCGACAAGGATCCCCTCGTTGAGAATCGCGACTTGATCGCAAGTGCGCTCGACCTCGGAGAGCAGGTGCGAACTCACGAGTATCGAACAGCCTCTCTCGCGCGCCGCGAGGATCCAGTCTCGCGCATCGCGAACACCGATTGGATCCAACCCGGAGGTAGGCTCGTCGAGAATCAGAAGCTCCGGCCTTGCGAGAAAGGCCTGCGCGAAACCGACGCGCTGGGCCAATCCCTTCGAGAGGGAACCGAGCCGGTCGAGTGCACGCGCAGACAGACCTGCCTGCTCCAGCACGGCTTCGATGTCGCTCTCGAGTTCCGCTCCGTTCAGGCCCGCGAGAGCTGCGTGATGCCTCAAAAAGGAGAGCACCGTCATGCGGCTCGGCAAGATCAGGCGCTCCGGGAGATAGGCGACACCGACCCGGGAGGCGGGGTCACGGGGCGGCAACCCCTGAAGGCGAACCGTTCCCGCGCTGGCTTTGGTGAATCCGAGCAGCATTCGCAGGACGCTGGTCTTTCCGGCGCCGTTCGGACCCAACAACCCGAGCACCGAACCGGTAGCAAGTGAAAGATCAACGTCGCGAAGCGCGTAGCGCTGGTTGTAGCACTTGGAGACGCCGACGAGTTCTAGCGCGACCATCGCCGTGGCAGTCGATTACGTACCGGAGCGTCGACGGACGGTCTTGACGCCACCCAGTGCCTTGAACTGCACGACCCGACGCAGGGTGGAGTTGGCGACCGCTGAACTCTCGGTCGACAGCGCGCGCTTGAGGGCTTCGAAATCGCCAGACTGCTGGAAGGCTTCGACAGCGTCGATCTGGCCCCGGGCAGGTCGCTGAGGGACACGCGGGCCGCGCGAGGTATCCGCCTCGTAGTCGCGCTGAAACGCCTCCGGGCTGAATCCACGCTTCTCGAGGATGCGCTTCACTTTGGGTGCGGCAAGCACCTTGGACCAGAATTCCTCGGGAGCCTTTCCGCCACCGGTACGCTTAGAAACAGCCATATCACTCCCTCTTGGAAGGTTTGACTCTGCTTTCACGCGATGTGCTCTAACTACGTGCTAGAGAACTCGGCTTCTATCTCTGCCAAAATGCAGCTTGGAGGGAGGCCGATTGGCTTCCCTTAAGAGGCATACTATCGCATAGAATTCGACTGCGGCAAATAGCGACATCGACGCTGGTGATATCGCTGCTCTTCGATAGCCTGTGACGTCCCGCTCAGCGACCCCTGGCACGACCGCGACACAGCAGAGGGCGAATTGGCCAAACGCAGCCGAATACGATGGCAGCACATCTTACCCTGGATTGTGTCAGCGGGGCTGCTCATCTACGTATTCAACGTAGCGACCGACTGGGAGCGCCTGCGCGCTGCTACCGCGCAGGCGAATCTTCCGCTCTTTCTCGCGTTCACAACCGCTGACCGAATCGCATTCTTCGTCGTCTGGTCGCTGCTGCAAGCGGCAGCGCTGCGACGCTTCGTCGCGCAGGTTCCCATCCATTCAATCATCGCGATTCGCGGCGGCTCGGAATTGCTTCGAGCCGTCAGCAATCCACTCTCGGACGGAGCTTTTTTTCTCGGCCTGGGGCGACTCACCGGCGGGAGACTCGAGGCTGTGCTCGCGGCGGCCCTGGTTCCGACGATCTGCCATTTCTTGGTCCTGGCACTCCAGATGACACTGGCGCTCCCCTTCCTGCCGGGCAGCTTTGACACGAATCGCGACGTATTCGTCACCGTCGGAATCACCTGGTTGATCGTCCTCGGCCTGGCGATCGGCGTTCAGGCCTCGGCGACCGGCTCAACTCGAATTCCCGGAGCTCGACGGGTACGAGACTGGCTCAAGCGTTTTCCACTTCGCGAGATTCGACCGTTCTTCATCGGCTTTTTGGCCTTGACGGTCTTCGACGTCGTGATCCAGGGCCTCGCATCCCGAGCGTTCGGGGTGGATATCGCATGGACGGCGCTCGCCGCCCGCATCCCACTCCTCTATCTGGCTCTCGTGATTCCCAGTCTTGGAAATTTCGGAACCCGAGAGATCGCCTGGGCAGGCCTGTTTTCCGAGTTCGGGTCGCGGGACGCACTGATCGCCTATGCGTTCGCGGTCAACTCCATTTTCTTGATCCTGAATGTCTTGATTGGCATCCTCTTCCTGAAACGTGCTCTGGAACTCGTCGGAGAGGTTCGACGAGCCGGAAAAGCCGGCGAACCCGCCCCCGCCCCGCTGCTCCGAGACCCCACCGACGGCTAACGCTCCCCCTCGAAATAAACACGACCCGGCAGGGCCTCGGCCCAGTACACCACCTCATTCAACAACAGCACGTCCCCAAACAACCCGACAAACTGAGCCGCCGCCAGCACGAGCGATCTCATCCGACAACCGCCCTGCGCGGGCAAACTGGGCCCCCGCCCAGCAACACCGCCTCATTCAACAACAGCACTTCCCAAAACAATCCGACAAACTGAGCCCCCGCCAGCACGAGCGATCTCATCCGATAACCGCCTTGGCGCGGGCAGCGCGGAGCAATTCCAACCGTATTTGTGCGCGGGCGACTCAATCCGTGTAGGATACGCGGGCACTTCCAGCCCGGATGGCGCCTCCAACAGAGCCGCTCCCTCCAGCGGTAAAACCTAAGTGGGAAATTCGCATGGCCAGAAAACGGAGCCGGACGGCGGTTCTCAAACGACAGCGAGAGGTCAAGAAGTCGGAAAAGCAAGCGCTGAAGCGGGAGAAACGCGAAATCCGCAAGGAAACACCCGAGCAGGAGCAGGTCGCCACGCGCGAAGATCTGGCGGGCTACGGATTTCCGATCGACGAAGCCGATGAGGATGACGGGTCGAAAACGGACTCCGTTACATGACGTTACCATGGCCGACGAAAGACTGATCGCGGTATTCATCGACTACGAAAATCTCGCCATTGGCGTTCGCCAAATGCGCAAAGGCAACTTCAAGATCGACCTGGTGTTGCGACGCCTGCTCGAGAAAGGTCGGATCGTCTACAAGCGCGCCTATTGCGACTGGAGCACCTACCGGCCCGCAGTTCGAGAATTTCACGGACACGGCGTCGAGATGATCGACATTCCACAAACCAAGACGAGCGGGAAAAACAGCGCCGACATCCATATGGTGGTCGACGCGCTCGATCTCTGTCACCAGAAGCCGCACATCGACACCTTTGCGCTGATCTCGGGCGACAGCGATTTCTCCCCTCTCGCCGCTAAGCTCAAGGAAAACGACCGGCACGTGATCGGATGCGGGGTCAAGAGCTCCACATCCGATCTGCTCATCAGAAGCAGTGACGAGTTCATCTACTACGACGATCTGATTCGCATAGCCGAGAAGGCCGAAAAACCCAAGAAGACACCGAGCAAGAAAGCGACACCGGCCACCATGAAACGCCAGGATGCCACGGGAAAAATCGTCGAGATCGTCCGATCTCTGGAACGGGACTACGACACTGTCTGGGGATCGATGGTGAAGCAGACGATCCGACGCGTGTTTCCAGGCTTCAACGAGGATTATTTCGGCTATCGAAATTTCGCTGAAGTGCTCGAAGCGGTCGAACAGGCTGGCGAGATCGATCTCGACTACGACGAGAATCGCGGCAATTACGTGGTTCGAACGAGACGTTCCTGATCGTTCGAATCTAGAGTCGACGCCAAAAGCCGATGGTCGATCGCGGGTTTATCGCTCGAATCTAGAGTCGACGCCAGAGACGCATTCCAAAGAAAGCAGCTACAGCCAAGAAGATGACCATCGGCCCCCATCCGCCGACGGCCGGAGGTATTGCTCCGCCATACCCCAATGATCGGGCAACTCCCGTCAACAGGATGTAGCCGATCCCGACACCGACGCTCAGCAGCAGCGTCTGTGCAGGGCCGGGAAATGGCGGCCCCCCTACCGCAAAAAAGAGCAACAGCGCCGGGAGCACGATGCAGGCCAGAGGCTGGGCAAGCTTGACGTGGTAGTCGACCCGTAGGGACCTGGGATCCACGTTGTTGTTCTCCGCTTCTCCAATCAATCCGATCAGATCTCCGACACTGAGGTGCATCGTATCGACTTCTGCGGGAAGCTCTTCGCCCAGGTTTGCAAAATTGGGGGCGGGCATCGTGCGCGCCTTCCCATCCGAAACATCGATTCGAACCGGGTCCGTCAAGAGCCACCAGCCGTTTCCGATGTGACGCGCCGCACTCGCATCGATTCGCTTCACTGGCAGTCGATCTTCGCCAATCTCGTAGATCGATAGGCCCCACGCCGATCCGCGATCGGGATCGAAACGCTCCGCTTCGAGAACCTTGTTCCCCAAGCGATACCAAACGGCATTTTTGCGCCGCTCTTCTTGTTGTCGAGTGTACGGGCCTTTGATTTCGGAACGTTTGAGTTCATCCGCGCGAGCATTCATACGCGGCACCAGCACATTATTGAGGATCGCGTCAGCCGGAACGATCATGGCCGAAATGAAAAGCACCGGGAGCAATGCGCTCGGAGCAGGAATGCCGCAGGATCTCATGCCGATCAGTTCACCTTCGACAGCGAGCAGGCTGACGGTCAGTGCCGTAGCGACCAGAAGCGACATCGGGATCACCCGCGAAGCGAGCAATACCACCCGCGCGCTGTAGAAATGCAAGACTTCCAGCCCGCTCGCGTGGTGACGGCTGAACCACGCGAGCCGCTCCATGATGTCGATCAGCAGATACGCGACCAGCAGAATCGCGAAGGAAAGCATCGCCAGGTGGATGAACCGGCCAGCGATATAACGCGGCAGTGGATAGCGTCGGAGGCGTCCGTCGCGAACTTTCGGGCTCGCCAATCGGCTGGTTCGATGCCGCGGCCGATCGAAAGAGTGGCCGAGAACACCCTCTCGCCGTGCGCGCATGATCAGCACAGCAGCCAGCAGCAACAGAATCGCGTTGGGCAACCACACAGCTGCCACGACGCTGATCAGCTCACTCTGAGCCAATCCCTCCCCCAATTGAATCAGACCGTAGTAAGAAATCGTGCACAGCAGGCCGAGCACGCCGCCCGCAGCTCTGGAGAAGTTGGTCCGGACGAGAAAGAGAGGAACCGCGAGAATGCCAAATATCAGTGTCGAGAGCGGCATCGCGAAGCGGCGGTGTAATTCGATCACTGGCCTCGAGAGTTGTTGCCTGAAACTGGGCACGAAGGCGCTCGCGCGCTCCGAGAGTTCTGCGAGTGAAAGCCCGGAAAGCTTGTCCTCGACGGTGCGCAGGATTTCATCGCTCTCGGGCAAGCGCGCCGTGAATTCACCGAACGTGAGTGTCCTCGGTCCGTCTTTCGCGGACAGGATGACTCTCCCTTCTTGAAGCGAGATCTCCGTGACACCATCCCCTCTCGTATCAATCCGACCGTAACGAGCAAAGACCGTCTGACCGAGGTCCGGCAACCACAGCAAGACTCCCTTCAAACGGTCGCCCCGCGCGTTGACCTCCCGCGCTTCTAGTCGCCAATCGCCAAAGCGGGTCACGACACCCTGCTGAATCTGCGACCAGGGTTTTTCGAGTGAAATCGTTTCGAACACCCGAT
>JACZVU010000177.1 GCA_022572485.1 Myxococcales bacterium | reverse complement strand
CCTCCGCGATCGGCTGCGTAAAGCTCGGCCATCCGGTGCCGGATGCATACTTCGATTCCGAGCTGAACAGCGCGTTTCCGCAACACACGCAGCGGTAAATTCCCTCGCGCTTGCAATCGTTGTACGCACCCGTAAACGGTCGCTCCGTCCCCTTCTGCCGACACACCTCGTACTGTTCCGGGGTGAGCCGTGCCCGCCATTCGGCGTCACTCTTGGTGATCCCTTTCCCGCCAAGCCGTTCGCCGCCTGCGTCGCTCATCGCCGTGAACTCCTGTCTTTTGCCCAGCCACCCTGCCTCGGCGCCGGCTTTCGCCCGGCGGAGCAGATCGTAACACCTCGACCCCCCCGGGGGCGAACCCCGTGAAGCTGTGCGACGGCTCGGTTCGACGGGTCCGATACCCTCTCAAAAGTCTGAATACCTCGCATCCGCACTCCGTCTACTCGGGTGCGAACGGAGACCCGCCTCACCGAGGGAAGCAGGAGGGACCCACCGGGTAAGATGGTCTCATGGACAGGAGACCTCATACATAGATAGGTGATCTCCTATCGAGAGAAGTGGTTCCAGTAAGTGGTTCCATAATGGGAGTCCCCATCTATAATGGGGTCCATAGTACAATGGGGTCCATCTACAAGCAGGTGGTTCGATATTGATAGGGAGTTCCAAGGCCGGGGCGCTCTCGCAGGGGAGGAACAGACGATGCGCACCGTTTTGCATTGGACGCTGATGCTCGCAATCGTTGGCGCTGCAAGCGCGGTCCACGCGTTGGAAAGCCGCGACTGGGATGTGCTCGAAGAAACCGCTCAGCATTCCCTCGAATACGCCGGGACCGACGAATCGGTCCCCTGGGTGAATCCCGACTCCGGGACCGCAGGCACCTTCACACCCGTTGCGACCCATGAGGGCCCCGACGATCAGGTTTGCCGCGAATACGCAATCGACACGATCATCGACGGTCGCGAAGAGGTCGTCTACGGGATCGCGTGTCGTCGACCGGACGGCAGCTGGGTCGAGGCGAACGCCGAGTACCGCGAAGGCGATCCCCCCGCGCCCACCAGCAAAGTCTACTCGGGTACCCACTGGTGGTGGATCATCCCGAGCATCTCGATCTCTGGCGGGTATTGTTCGAGCAGTTTTTGCGTTGGTGGGCTTTTCGGCTCCTACTATCCGAGTTGGTATTACCCTTGGGGAGTCAGCTTCGCCTATTCGCACTACGGTCACCCGGACTACTACTACTATTACTCTTACTACGATCACCATCTCTACGGCCGCTACCGCAATCGGCACGTACGCCACCATCAGAGCGAGTACCCCGATCACTACCAGAGCGGGCATCAGAACCATTACAAGAGCGGGCACAAGAACGACTACCGCGGTGAACACTCGACGCAAGCGCACTCGCGGAGTCGCAAATCACATCACGACCGGTCTACCCATACGCGATCGAAAAGCCGCCACTCGGGAGGCGTACGTTACGCGATCGATCGATCGGGAAGTGGCCGTTCGGGCGGGCGGCATGCTTCGCATGCTCGCTCGGGACGCGGGCACTCCGGGGGCAAGCATGGCGCGCGGCCTTCACGCAGGCATTGAGCGGCCAGCGCAGCCCAGCTAGCAGGGTTGTGGGAGGCGGCAACAGCCGCGGCCTACGGGTCCGCGTCACGCACCAATCGATTCCACGGCCTCGCTTCGACGCACTCGCTTTTATCTGGCGCTGGGCGTGCTGCGGCACCGTTCCAGTCTTCGACGGCGCTCGCGACCGACGCCTCTACGCGCGCGTTCGAGCTTGAAACACCTATCCGTTCGGAACCTAGTGGCTACGGTTGAACGGCCGGCGCAGGGCTCGATCGCCAGCCGCACCGGCATGGAGGGGCGATGCTCGGCAGCAGCGAAGAGCGCTTCAGAATGACGACGCTCCGCTGCATCGCGATCGTCGTCATCACTCTTCTCGCGGGGCTCGTGACAACCGCGATCGTGTACCGCCAATCGATCGCGGAATACCTCTTGATGCGTCAGTTCCGCAACCTCGGCCTCGACCGGGTAGAGTTAGCGGTTCACCGCTTCGACGCCCGCTTGATCATGATGGAAAACCCGAACTCACTGGCCGGAGAATTGGCGTTCGAAGCCAGCGCAGCGGGTGAGTTCGGATCCGACATCTCGGCCAGCGCAATCTCATTGACCACGAAGGCTGTGTTCTTCTTCGAAGGCGGAGGCATCGCGATCCAGCCGAAGGGCTGCGCGGAGATCCGGATCGAAGGGCTGTCGGTGAAGTCGATCCTGACGCTCTCGAAGCCACTCGATCTCTGCCTGCGGTCCCGATCGGCATTCAGCTTTCGCATCTCGAAAGAAGGCGCCATCGAGACCGACCTCGAAGTGACGTCTGCAGGGTTCGCCGCCGATCTTCGGATGGGAGGCGAACTCCAACGCGTATCGGGTGAACTCCCGACGTTGCAGGTACGCACGTCCAGTCGAAACGGCGAGTTCGAAGCTTCACTCGAAACCAAAGCGGGCCGACTCGAGTTCGCCAAGCAGGCCGTAGGGGTTCGCGACATCGCGCTCGAAGCAAACGTATCGCACCGCACGGCCTTCCCGAAAGGACGTCTCCGAATCGGAGAAATCTTCGATACCCAGAAAATCGCGCGATTCCCGAATCTGGCCGTGAACGCCCAATTCGAGCCGAACGCCGACGGCGGCGACTTCAAGATGGAACTCGCGAACTCCAATCGCGAACTCGTAATCGAAATCAGCGGCGCGTACGAGTTCGCCGAGGCAAGAGGCCGAGCAGAGCTTCACCTGCATGCGATCGACTTCGCCCCCGCCCAACTACAGCCGTCCACGCTCTTCCCGATCCTTTCCGACTTCCTGACGGAAGCATCGGGATCCATTGAAATGAAGGGATCTGTCGATTGGAGCGCTGATGGGATGTGGGGAACCATCGAAGTCTCCGTCAGCAACTTCAGCGCCACAAGTGCATCGGTGACGGTCGAGAACCTGAACGCGATCATCGAGCTGAACGAGACCGGTGCGACGCTGTCGGATCAAATTCTCTCGGTTGGACGATTGGATTTTGGATTGGAACTGACGGATGGTTTGATCCGCTACCGGATCAAACCCGGAGGGGCCATCACCATCGAATCGACTTCCTGGAAGTTTGCGGGCGGCGAACTCACCACGGTCGGCGAAATCGATCCGCGATCCGAGCGCCAGGAAACATCGCTCCTCGTCAAAGGTGTCGATCTGGCCAAGCTCATCGAGCTCGTGAATCTGCAAGGCCTCCGTGCGTCCGGCACGCTGGAAGGAGAGATCCCGATTGCCCTCGTGGAGGGCGAGATCGAAATTCGCAATGCCGTGCTTCGCTCCAGTAGCAAGGCTGGCGTCATCCGATATCGCGCAGAACCAGGCACGGCAAACATCGCTGCCGCCAACCATCCGTTTGCCACGGTTCTCGCCGTGTTGGAGAACTTTCACTACGAGCGGCTCGAGATCGAGATCAACGGCCGCGCGTTGGGAGCCGTGGAGGTTCAGATCCACTTGGCCGGGGCCAATCCGGATTATCAGGATGGGCATCCAGTCGAGTTCAACCTGTCTGTGGATGCGCGACTCTCGGATTTGCTGCGGACCGGCATGCGTATCTACCGAATTCCGGGAGAAATCGAGGAGCGGCTCAAGGCGTTTGCAGGAAGAACGCTCTGAATATTCGAAAGATTGCGCGCGTCCATCTCATTGAAGTCGGGAGCCCCACCGCTGATTCGAAGGTGGACGCGTTTTAAGGCGCCCGTTAGGCTCGCAGAGCGGCAGAAATTTCGAGGGGGGCATAAATGGTGGCTCGCGTGTGTTTCACGTTCTTAGCCGCTTTGTGGATCGCGAGCCTCGCGGCTTGCTCGCCCAAGGTTCGGATCGAAGCTCCAAAAGAACCCATTACGATCAACCTCAACATCAAGATCGAACACGAGATCCGGGTCAAGGTCGACAAGGATCTCGAGGATCTTTTCGATGAGGACGACGAAATCTTCTAGGCAAGATCGAAGGGAGCGAAACCATGGAAAGACAGGCCCGGTTTTCGAAGCTGCTGCGATCGTCCGCACTGTGGCTTTCGATCCTCCTCCTGCTTGGCGCGCACGCCGCGAACGCGGCGACTCTCGACGGTGCCAAATCCACCGGGCAAATCGGCGAGGGCATCGACGGTTATGTACACTTGGTAGACAAGAATGCGCCCGTCGATGTAAAGGCCCTCGTCAAAGACGTAAACAACAAACGCCGGGAGAAATACGCGAGCATTGCAAAAAAGAGAGGAGCCCCCGTCGAAGAGGTGGCCTCACTTGCGGGCGCCAAACTCGTAGAGCGCGCTTCCAAGGGGCAGTACGTCATGGACCGCAACGCGAAATGGCGGAAGAAGTAGCGCGGTCGGCAACACAGGATCATTGCTCAGCCGAGATCACCGGCTCCACGAGCACGGTCAGATCGCGTACCTCGATGACACGGATCGCTGAACCAACCGAAACCGATCCGCTGCCGGCCCCCAACTCCGCTTTCCAGAGTTCCGGTCCGATCTTCACGTAGCCAGAAGGGACGAGGGGCTGGACGACCACCCCGAGCGCACCCGAGATCTCGTACATTCCGCCCGAGCCGCCGGATTCGTAGGCAACCCGTAGGATCGGATACAGGATGACGTCTTTTGCGATCCAGAGCG
>JACZVU010000176.1 GCA_022572485.1 Myxococcales bacterium | reverse complement strand
ATTGCAGCCGCAGATCGCCGATAGTAGAGAGCATCGGCAGAAGGAGAATCCGGTTGGCGGAGCGGAAGAGTGCAAACATCACCTGGCACGAAGGCCAGGTCCGGCGCAGTGATCGCGAGGCGATCGTGGGCCAGCGCGGCGTGACGATCTGGCTGACAGGGCTCTCCGGGTCCGGGAAATCCACCATTGCCGTCGCAGCAGAGCGCGAATTGGCCAATCGAGGGCGTCTGGCCTTCGTGCTCGATGGCGACAACATCCGCCATGGACTCAACAACAACCTGGGTTTCTCGCCCGAGGATCGCGCGGAGAACATCCGCAGGATCGGGGAAGTGTCGAAGCTGTTCACCGAGGCCGGCGTGATCGTCTTCGCTTCATTCATCTCACCCTACCGCTCGGATCGCGATGCCGCGCGCGCGCTCATGGGGTCGGGCGATTTCGTGGAAATTTATCTGGATGCGAGCCTCGAAACCTGCGAGCAGCGGGACGTGAAAGGGCTCTACAAGAAGGCGCGGGCGGGCGAGATTCTCGAGTTCACCGGTATCTCGGCGCCCTACGAGGCGCCCGAGAGCCCCGAGCTGGTTCTCGACACCGACCGCCAATCTGTCGAGGAGAGCGTGAGCAAGCTCGTCGAATACCTGGACGAGAAGGGATACCTGACGCCCGCGTCGGGTGCGTAGCGTGAGGGGGCCGGGCGAAGCGTAGTGGTGAGAGCGCGGATCCATCGACTGAATCAGATCGCGCCGCTGTTGACGGCGGTGTTGCTGTTGAGCGGCTGCGCGCTGCTTCCCATCGGCAAGCAGGCAGGGGTGCGGGATCCGGGTTCGGGCCCCGAAGTGCGCCCGAACGCGCCTCCGGAGTACGACATCCTCGTCGCCCACGCTCACCGGGCGCGCGGGGATCTCGACGGGGTGCTGGCCGCCTTTGAGCGCGCCCTCGAAAAGGATCCGGGCTCCGCCTACATCCACCGAGAGTTGGCGATCGGTCTGATTCGGGCCGGTCGACGCGCGGAATCGCTCGAGCACGCAGAGCGGGCGTTGGCGCTCGACCCGGACGATCCGCGGACGCGCATCTTTCTGGGCCAGCTGTATCGGATGCAGCGCAACGTCGCGGCTGCTGAATTGGCGCTGCTCGGCGAGTCGGGCGAACCAATCAACGAAGAGGCCGGCAGGTTACTCTACAAAGTGTATATGGAGAGCGATCGGGACCAGCAGGCCGTCGATCTTGCGCTGTGGTGGATCGATGTCGCGGACGACCCGATCGCCGCGTACGCGGCGCTCGCCAAGGCCTACGAGCGGACGGAGCAGTTCGAGAAGGTCGAAGGAACGCTGCGCCAAGCCCTTGAAATGGATCCGGGCAATTTGCAGATCTATTCGCAGCTCGCGCGCTCTGCGCGGAAACGAGGGGAAGCGGATTCCGAACGAGCGATCTACCGCGAAATCCTCGGCGCGCACCCCCATCACCGTGCAACCTTGATAGCGCTCGCGGACGTGCAGCTGGGAGAGAACGACACCCACGGTGCGCTTCGGACCCTCTCTGAGATCGAGATCCACTATCCAAACGACATGCGATCGGTGGTGCGATTGGGATTCCTCTACTACGAGGCCGAGAATTTTTCTGAATCCGCCGACCGCTTCGAAACCTTTCTCGCGAAAGAACCCGAAGATCACGAAGTTCGCTTCTTCCTCGGGATCGTACGCCGCCGAATGGGAGAGGATGCCGCTGCGATCGAAGCGTTTTCTGCGATCCCCGAAGAGGGTGAGCACTACGCCGAAGCACACACGCAGCTGGCGGTGCTCTTCGAGCGGAAGGAAGAATTCACACGCGCGCTAGAAGAGATCGAACGGGCGCTTGTCGCGGCGTCGACCCGACCTCGCGAACTCTACGCCGCGGCGCTGCGCGCAAAGGCCGGAGACTTCGATGGAGCCGTCGCTTATCTCGAAGGGCTCCTTCTCAAGGATCCGGACGACGACGAGCTCCTCTTCAACTTGGGCATGGTCTTTGGCGAAGCGAAGCGCACGCAAGAAGCACTCGAATACATGGAGCGCGCGATCGAGCAGAACCCGAAGAACGCAAGCGCGCTCAACTACGTCGGTTATACCTGGGCGGAGCGAGGGAGCAATCTCGATCAAGCCGAGGACTACATCGTTCGAGCCCTCGACCTCAGGCCCGACGATGGGTTCATCATCGACAGTCTCGGCTGGGTGTACTACATGCGAGCGCGTCCTCTTTTCGACACGGGAAGAAACGAAGAAGCGAAGCAATACCTCGATCGGGCGCTGAAGGAACTCTTGCGCGCCCAGGAACTCACCGGCGGCGACCCGGTCGTTTCGGAGCACCTGGGCGATACCTACCTCTTGCTCGATCAGAAACATCGGGCTCTGCAGAGGTACCAGGATGCCATTGACCTGGCGCCTCGAGAAGGCGAGCAGCCCGATCTTTTCGAAAAGCTCGAGGCCCTCCAACGCGAGATCGAGTAGGCGTGAAACGCGTCGCCGTTGGTGCGGTGTTGCTTTGCTGGGCGACCGCCTGCGCAACGCCGATTCCGCTTCAGCCGTTGCCACCCGGTGACCCCCGGCCGCGCCAACTGCTCGACGATTGGGTCGAGCGCAGCAGCCAGCGACAGCGGCTGCGCGGGCTTGTGCGGCTCGCGGTCGATCGGAAGGATGGTTCTGTCCAGCTTCGCGGCAAGCAACTTGTGGTTTTGGAGCGACCGTCGCGCCTGCGGGTGGAAGTTCTTGGCTTCCTCAATCAATCGCTCGTGGTGATCACCACGGACGGCGAGGGTTTCGAGGTGTATCGCGCCGAGGATCAAAGCTACGAAGCGGGTGAGGTCGATGACCGCTTGTTGTGGAACGAGGCCGGAATCGACCTCAGCCCCGCAGAGGCGGTGGCGGTCTTGCTGGGTGTTCCGATCTCTGAGCCGCTGCCCACTCCTGCGAATGCGGTTCGCGGTGGCGACGGACGGATTCGCATCGATCTGGTAGATGACCAGGGAACCGTCGTCCAGCGGGTGGCCTTCGATTCGGCCGGACGCCTCCGCGCGTTCGAGGTTCTCGACGATTTTGGCGTCGTGCTCTGGGCTGCGCAATTTGGTGCGTATCGCGATGTTGGCGGCTCGCCCTTCGCGCATTCGATCGGCCTCGACATCCGCTCGGGGATGACGCGCGCGGAAATCTCGTTTCGCAACGTGGAACTGAATCCCGATCTGCCGGCCGGGCTGTTTCGCTTGTATCCATCCGGTGAGGGCGATTCGCCGGGAGCGGATGGCCGATGAACGCAAGCGGGCGATCGGCCGCCGCGTTTCGGCCGTGGTCTTCTGTAACATCGACAAAATAGATGCCGCGACATTGCGGTTCGGCGCGCTCGCGGCCCTCTGGCCCGAACTCGGAGCGACCTTCGAATTGAACTGAATCCGGATTGGCGCCGACCGCGAGGCATCGAGCAGCTGCCAGCGGGTGTCCAAAGCAAAGGGCGATGCTTGACACCCCAGCGCGCTAGCGGCACCCTGCGGCGCGCCTATCGGGGATTGGAGGGGGAATCGATGCGTCTCGAATACGGCTTCGAGCTTTCCAAGGTCGAAATTCCTCGCTTCTCGGTCGAAGCGGTGGAGGGCATCGGCAAGCTCTTTACCCTCGGGACCTTGATTCTCAACATCCTCGAGGTCAAAGAGCAGGTCGAGATCGTCTTTCACGGCCTCAATCCCGAGGATCCGGAGAGGAAGATCACCGCCTTCAAGGAGATCGTCGGCGGTTCCGAGGCGGGCGGCGATCTGAGCTACCGGCCCGGTTCGGGCGGCCGGATTCCCGGCTCGTCCAGCTACTTTCGCTGGATCGTGGTGAGCCGCTGAGTCCGCACGGTAGGGTGCGTAAACATGGAAAGGGCGATTACCACGAGAGAGCGTTTCGGGTGAAATCGTTGAATCTGGTTTCGATGGCGACTGCAGCAGGGCAGGCCGCGTGATCGAGGCGAAAGGGCTCACCAAGCGTTACGGCGACCTCGTGGCGGTGGAGGACGTCAGCTTCTCGCTCGCGAGGGGCGAGGTGGTCGGTTTCCTGGGCCCCAACGGAGCTGGCAAGACGACCACGATTCGGATGCTCACGGGTTTTCTGCCTCCTACAGACGGAACTGCGGTCATCGCCGGACACGACATCTTCGAGGATCCGATCGCCGCCCGACGCGCGATCGGTTATCTCCCCGAAACGCCGCCGCTCTACCCGGAGATGACAGTGGGATCCTTTCTCGCGTATGTAGCGAAAATCAAGGATGTACCCCGCGTGGAGAGGCGAGCAGCCGTCGATCGGGCTCTCGAGCGCACGGCGCTGACCGATGTCAGCCGGCAGGTCATCGGCACCTTGTCCAAGGGTTTTCGGCAGCGCGTGGGCCTGGCGCAGGCCATCGTACACAACCCACCGGTGCTGATACTCGACGAACCGACCGCCGGGCTCGACCCACTCCAGATCCGCGAGATTCGCGCCCTGATCACCGAGCTGACGTCTCCGTCCCAGGGCGATACCCAGCAGACGGTGATTCTCTCGACCCATATCCTCGCCGAGGTGGACGCAATCTGCCGCCGCGTGATCTTGCTCAATCAGGGGCGAAAGGTGGTGGATGCGCCATTGGCTGAACTCACGCGCCATGGTCGTACGCTGGAGCAAATCTTCACCGAGCACACGACCCACGATGGGGCCGACAACGTCGCGTTGCCATCGGGACCGACCGTTGAATCCGAATCGGAGAGAGAGTCGTGA
>JACZVU010000175.1 GCA_022572485.1 Myxococcales bacterium | reverse complement strand
GAACCCGGATCTACATCCTGGACGAATTCTCGCAATTTGGGACGAATGTCCTCTGGGTCAACCCGGGCAAGGCGGAGACCAGCGGAATCCCGGGAGCCCTCGGCGGTACGACGCGAAAACTCACGATCGAAGATGCCGTCGCGGTCAAACGGCTGCCCCACGTCGATGAGATCGTACCCTTGACGATCGCGCTCGCGCGCGTCGAGAAGCAAGGGCGCGCCCGCAGTGTTGTCATCTACGGATCGACACCCGCTCTGCTCGAGGTCTGGAAGTTCCAGATCGGCCAGGGGGAGTTTCTGACTAACACCGACCCGCATCGCTCGAGTCCGATTGCGGTGCTCGGACCCAAGCTGAAACGCGAGCTCTTCGGCGACGAGAATGCGCTGGGCCGCTTCGTTCGAATTGCCGGAACCCGCCTGCGCGTGGTCGGTGTGATGGCTCCCAAGGGCAACAGCCTCGGCTTTGATCGCGACGATGCCGTCTACATCCCCGTCGCCCTCGCGATGCGGATGTTCAACATGGAAGAGCTCAGTGAGATCGATGTGACCTTTGCGCACGGGGGTCTCGTCGACATCGTGGAAGAAGAGATCCGCGAGACTCTCACGGATCGCCATCGCGGACACGAGGATTTCACGATTACCACCCAGACGGCCATGCTCGACGTCTTTGGCAAGGTGATCAACGGCATCACCCTTGCGGTCAGCTTCATCGCGGGAATCTCGCTCCTCGTCGGTGCGGTCGGGATCTTCACGATGATGTGGATCTCGGTCGGGGAGCGGGTCTCGGAGATCGGTTTGATGATCGCGGTGGGGGCGACCCGGGAGCAGATTCAGCGGATCTTCTTGTTGGAGGCGGTCATGCTCACGACCGTGGGAGGTGTGCTCGGAGCGACTGTGGGCATCACGGCAGCGTTGGGGCTCCGCGCGTTTCTTCCCTCGCTTCCGGTCGAGATTCCGATTGATTTTTTGCTCGCTGCGATCGCGATGAGTGTCGTCACAGGAATCACCTCTGGTGTTGCACCGGCGAGACGCGCCGCCCGCCTAGAGCCCGTGGAAGCCCTGCACACGGACTAGAGAGGATCGCGGAATAGGGTTCGATCCTCGCCGGGAACGGGTGTCACCGTATTCCGTGGGACTCTCTAGCAGCCGCCCGTCAATCCCGGTGATTTGCGTGGTGATCCGGCGCGCGCGTCGTCGCCTCGCTCGCCGCCTTGCTCGTGGCGTTGGAATCGGGCGGAAGGGCCGGGTTCGGGCATCTCGTGTACCGTCAGCGCTTACGCCATGTCGGATTCACTCTTCGCCAGAATCCTCAATGCGCGCGTCTACGATGTGGCGTGCGAGACTGCGCTCGAGCTTGCGCCGCGCCTGTCCGCTCGGCTGGGAAATCGGATCTGGCTGAAGCGCGAAGATCTTCAGTCGATCTTTTCCTTCAAGCTTCGCGGCGCGTACAACAAAATCGCGCTGTTGCCGCCGGCGCGCGCGGCCCGCGGCGTGATCGCGGCCTCGGCGGGCAACCACGCCCAGGGAGTCGCGCTCGCAGCGCGGCAGCGCGGAATTCGCGCGCGCATCGTGATGCCGGTGACGACGCCCCCGATTAAGATAGAGGCCGTGAGAGCGCTCGACGCAGAGGTCGTTCTTCACGGAGACAGCTACGATGACGCACACGAGCTGGCTCGGGTTCAGACCGAAGAAGAGGGTTTCGTCTACGTCCACGCCTACGACGATCTCGATGTGATCGCGGGCCAGGGCACCATCGGTGTCGAGATCCTGCGCCAACACACCGAGCCGATCGACGCCATCTTCGTTCCCGTGGGCGGCGGCGGCCTGATCGCGGGAATCGCGGCTTGCGTGAAGGAACTTCGACCCGAGACCGCGATCATCGGTGTCGAACCCGCCGATGCCGCCTGCTTGCACGCTGCGCTGCGAGACGGCGAGCGCACCATTCTCGATCGTGTCGGTATCTTTGCGGACGGGGCTGCGGTCCGGCAGGTAGGGGAAGAGCCGTTTCGAATTGTGCGAGATCGAGTTGACGAGGTGATCTGCGTCGATACGGACGAGATCTGCGCCGCCATTCTGGACATCTTCGAGGACACGCGCACGATCGCCGAACCCGCCGGAGCGCTGGCGGTCGCGGGCATCAAGAAATTCGTCGAGACCCAGGGCGTTTCAGATCAAACTCTCGTCTCGATCGTCAGCGGGGCGAACATCAACTTCCACCGCCTGCGTCACATCTCGGAGCGGGCGGAGTTGGGCGAGCGCCGCGAGGTGATCTTTGCAGCTACGATTCCCGAGCGGCCCGGGAGTTTTCGGGCGTTTTGTGAAGCCATCGGCGATCACGCGGTCACGGAGTTCAACTACCGCTACGTCGAATCGAGCGAGGCCCACGTCTTTGTCGGCATTCAGCTCGACGGCGGAGACGAAGAGCGCGTGAAGCTGCTCGCGCAGATCGAGGCGTGCGGTTATCCATGTGTCGACATGAGCGACAACGAGATGGCGAAGGTTCACGCGCGCCACCTCGTGGGCGGGCGCGCCAACGGGTTGGCGGGCGAGCGGGTGCTCCGCTTCGAGTTCCCCGAGCGCCCGGGTGCGATGCGACGGTTTCTATCCCAGATGCATCCCGACTGGAACCTCTCGCTTTTCCACTATCGAAACCACGGAGCCGCAGTGGGTCGGGTGTTGGTCGGGATGCAGGTGCCGGACGGGCAGCGTGAGGCCTTCGAGTGCTTCTTGAAAGAGCTCGGCTACCCCTACACGGACGAGACCCACAACCCCGCCTACCGTCTCTTCTTGAGCTAGAGCGCGCGACTCCGCAGGATTCTCCCACTCAATTGGGGACGGTTGAATCGAAGTCGGTATTGAGCACACGGCTCAGCACGAGGGAGCTGCATTGGAGAGCCGGGGGGAAGGGCCACTCGCTCAGAACTCGATCTGGCCAACTGGGCCCCGGCTGGTGAAGCTCAAGTCGAATCAGTCATGGTCTGTCCGGGCACGCGACCCCTCCCCCCGGCTCCCCAGCGAATTTTCTGCCAGCGCGTGAAGAGAACAGCCGCATTCAATTGCGGGCTGTGTTGAGCACACGGTTCAGCACGTAGACTCCTCAGCGAATTCGTTGCGAGTGCGTAAAAAAGAACTGCCGCGTGAACCGAGGTTCACGGCTTGACCCGCGTAGCTGGCGAATCCTTCGGATTCGCTTGCGTCGTCGCACGACCCCATTCCTCAGATAGCTATTCAATTTTCATCAACGGCCCTGCTTGACCCGAGCGGGGATTCTGGTGACAATTGGTGGCGTCATCGCATTCGTTCGTTTGTTACGCGCCCGCGGGAGGCGTATACCATATGAGTCAGCATTCGAATTTGCTGCGACTCCACTGTATAGCCCTATTCCTCGGTCTTCTCGTCTCATGCGCCTCTGGAGAAATCAGTCAGAAGGCGGGCTCATTTTCGGGGCCCCTGGGGAAGACGACTTCTGGTACGCGCGTCTCGTTTGGCGAATTCCAGGGCAAGATACTGGTCGTGAACTTCTGGGGAACCTATTGCCCACCCTGTAGAGATGAACTTCCTCTACTCGAGGGTTTGCAGCGCGCATATGGTGAAAAGATCCACGTTGTGGCTGTGAATTTTTGGGAATCGAATTACACGGTCAAGACGTTCGAAAGAAACAACCCGGACCTGAACATTACCGTCTTGACTGATTCACGTCATAGAGTGGCGCGTCGGTTCAGCGTGAAAGCAATTCCGGCAACATTCCTATTCGACACCAACGGGTCTCTCAGGTGGAAAAAAACCGGGTACACCGAGGTTTCGCTCGATGACCTGATTTCCGAGATCAATAAATTACTGGAGCCCCAGGCAGGACAGTCCGAATCGAATTCGTCGATTCCGAAATCGAGAGACTTACCACTGCCAGCTGAGTACCGAGATGTGACCCGACCCTTCGATCAAACGATCAACTCGCGCAGGTTATACACGAATTCGTATAGGGCAGCGCCTCCAACCGCTTTGATGTAATTGCAGCGCCGCATTTCATGCAGAGAGTATAGTTTCCTTCTCGAACGCGAATCAGGGCCGCTTGAATATCTTTGATCTCGGCCCGCTCGGTCGCGTTGAGCTGTTCGAGAACCTCTTCGTTCTGCTTCTCCGAAGCCGAGAACCCCCGTCGTCGATTCGGTGTCATCTGCGCCATCTCCTTGTCTATGGGGTGGAACAGAAGATGTTGCATCGACCAGTTGAACCGAAGGTCTTATCGGTCATTGCCGAAAACGCTGCTTATTCTTCCTTCCATGGGGTCGGTGGGGGACTGCTACGACAACGCGATGATCGAGTCGTTCTGGAGCCGTATGCAGGTCGAACTCCTCGATCGCCAGCGATGGAAGACACGCGTCGAGCTCGCAAACGCGATCTTCGAGTATCTGGAGATCTTCCACAATCGACGGCGCCGACACTCGGCGCTTGGCATGGTCTCGCCCATTGAGTATGAACTACAGTACGCACCATCAACGGCAGCATGAGTCCAGTAATCAGCCTCCGCGAAGCCCAGGACACACCACTCTTTTACGTGAGTCCGACCAAGAATCTAACTCACGATTCGAATGCTGCATGCTGCGCGGGGCGTCGACTCGTGCGCGGTGTGTCGCCCGGTGCGTACTCCAGGATGCCCTTACGGAGGTTGACGAAGAAGAGTTCGGGAAGGCTGAAGGCGGCGCCTTTGAGGCCGGAAGCGAACATCCTCCCGCGATCCCACGGGGCGCGTAACACGCCGAGCGCCA
>JACZVU010000043.1 GCA_022572485.1 Myxococcales bacterium | reverse complement strand
TCGGCCAGAAGCTCACCTGCTACTTCGCGTCCGTCGATCCGAAAGCGCTCGCTCCAACGCTCGAGGTGTGGTGAGGTGAAGGTTCCGACCCGCTCACCCGCCGCCCCGAGCAGGGCTTCGGCCATCAGGCCCGTCGAGCCCTTGCCCTTCGAGCCAGCGAGGTGGATCACCGACAGATCGGCCTGGGGATCACCCAATCGCTCCATCAACCTTCGGATCGGTTCCAGGTCGAAACGCGAATAAGGGGCATCGCGCTCCTTTTCGACGTTGATGAGGCCCGCGAGGTATGCGCTGGCAGCTTCTTCCGAACAGATTCGCTTGGCTCGCTTCGGACCCGACATGGCAATCAGACTTTACAGGCAAAGAGCCTAAAAAAACGGCGGAGTGGCTCCGTAGCCACCCCGCCGACTTCTTCGACCCCAGTGGGATCAGTGAGCCATGTAGCGCTTCCACTGGCGGTATTCTTTGACCGCCGGATTCGAGGATTGGATCGCCGGGAAGTAGAACTTCACCGCGTGTCCGCACTTGCGGCAGATCTTGTAACAGAAATTAAACCCATCGATCTCGCGGGTGTTACCCACCATCTCGCGATTCTCGTCGTTACAACAACTCGCCGGCCGAGTCGGAGAGACGATCCGCTTCGGGTATTCATTCCGCGGAGCTTCGTCGTCGACATACTTGATGATGTTCTTCATGACGCGATTCGCCCTCGCGTCGGGGTTCTGCTTCCTGATGTTGCTACCGATTCGTCTCAAATGATCTTCCTCACGATTGGGTTTCCTTCGCTGGGCCGGGGGCTTTACGATCCGGCTCGTGAAAGGGGCTGGTTCCTGGGTAATCGAACGCACAGCGCTTCTGGCCTGCGTGCGGGAGTCCTGTGTCATCGCCGGCTGCCACCTCGGCTCGACCTTGGGGCGGGCGTTCCGATACGCCCCGGCATCCACTTCCCGCGCCCGCAACCTGGGTGCGAAGTTCCAACCCATGCGGTCCGTACGCTCGAAGCGGCCGGCTCCTTTCAATCTCGGAACCTCCGGACGACCACGCTGGAGGAAAAGGCCAAGGCACCCCACGGGTCGCTCCCGAATCAACTCGCAACCGCGGGTGCGCAAAACGCCAACAGGGATGATGCAACTATACCAGAAAGCTAGCTTTTCGCCATATCCGGAGCGGGAATCTCAAATATAGAACGCTGTTTTTCTCAGCATCGAACTGCCGATAGCGCGCGAGCATCCGTTTAGGCCCCTTTCGTGCCGACAATCCGAAGGGGGCGATCCTCGACCAGGGTCTCCGCACCTTCCCCCGTGTGCCAGCCGAACATCGCCCGGGCCCGGGTCGCCCGCCGCTGCGCGGCAGCCCGATCCATCGCCAACCCGTAGTTGGCGAAAACGGCCTTGAGAGCGTCGAAGTTTTGCTCGATCGTGGTGCGCACAGATTCGAAGCCGTGCTGAACGGTCTCGGAGCGCTTCCAAAATGCCATGGGGTTCGTCGCGAAGAAGTTCGCGTCCCGCTCCCGAGGTTCGAGCAAGACGATGTCGCCCTGGAAGCGATCATCCGTCAGATAGCGCTGGATGCCGAGCTTGAGCCGGGAGTGAAGCAAGGTCCGGAAGACCTGGTTGAGGATCACCTTGAAGCCCCGGTCGGATAGATATCGACCATCGGCGAAGTAGGGAGCCTCTCCGTCCGGTGAATCTACGCGGTTCAAAAACGGGCGGAACGGATTGTAGCAGATGATCAGGTCGGCGCCCTTTTCGATCGCAATGTCGATGTTGGCTGTGTGCCGGACACCGCCGTCGACGTAGTCAACGCCATTGAGTCGCGCCGGCTTGTAGAAGATTGGCAACGCCGAAGAAGCCTGCACGGCCTGTGAGATCGTGAGTTCCGAGTTCTCGTCCGCACCGAAGATGGCACGCTCCGCGGTGTCGAGGTCGCATGCGATGATGTAGAGACTGAGGCCCCGCTTTCGCGCAAACGCGCGAAAATCGTTCGGCATCCGGATCCGATCCAGATTGCGACGCAGCCAGCGCTCGATGCTCGAATTGTCGAAGAATCCGCTCGGGAGGTAATTGCTCAGAGCCGGTAGCTCGCGCGTGGGAGATACGTGATCGAGCAGGCTCAGCACCACAGCCTCGAACTGGGTGTAGGAGGGGTGTCTGACGAATTTCCGCGCGGCCGGCCCCACTTTCGCCGGGAGTTCGGGCAGCGCCCGCACGAAGTCGAGCCCGATGCTCGGCAAGAACGTCGCCACGTCGTAGGCGAACTTCGCGGGCCTGGTGGCGAATTCGCGGATGTTCGGATGGTAGAAGTCGACCGGACGCAGTTGTTCGAATCGCGTGCTCGTGCCATCGAGCACCTTGATCATCTCGTCGGGTGTGATTCCAGCGGCCAGAGATGCGGAGAGGAAAGCACCCGCAGACAGCCCGACGTACATATCGAGTTCGGTGATCTTTCGGCCTACCAGATAATCATTCAGGGCCTTGAGACCACCAACCTTGAACGCGCCACCCGAAACAGCGCCGCCGGCCAAGACCAACGCCACCACCGGATCTCGTTTGGGCGGCCGATTGCCGCTCTTTCGAATCAGGGTCAAACCCACAGAGCCACCCCTCAAGCCATCGAAGCCGTAGAGACTTCATCGGCATTGGACTGGGGGAATTGCAGTTTTCTCTAGCGACCAGCGATCTGAAGGACACCCGCTGGAGAACAACGCCTCTGGGCTGGAGTAGGGTATCGTCGGCAACCGCTTGCGTCGAACTCGTCGATCCCCCGTGGCATCGAGGGCGCTCCGGATGCCCATTAGGAGGAACAGGCAACTCGATGGCTAGACGATTGGAATCCCTACGACTGAACTTCCTGACCGCACTGTCGATCATCCCGGCAGTGCTGTTGATCTCGGCCACGCCGGCCGAGGCGGCCAGCGACATCGAAGGCGATCTCGAAGGCGAAAAAGCGCGTCAGGCAGCGTTACAGCGAGTGCAAGGGGAAATCGATGCCGAACTCAGACGTCAGGAAATTCTGCAGCGTTCACGAAACCTCTCGGAGATCGGGCGAGCACTCGATAGATCTTCCACGAGTGATGAGGATCTCGAGCAACGGGCAGATCCGCGAATTGCCCCGAGGACACCGGTCGATCGCGACCTTCCGATCGCCATCTTCGACTCCGAAGAGATCGAGATTCCACCCGGGTTTTTTGGGAACAGCGATCCGATGGTCCTCATCAAGCGAAGTCTCGACGCGGATCGCGACGGCAACCCCGAGCAGATCCACTATGTCGACAAAATCACCGGCGAGACGATCCGGAAGGAATTCGATCGAGATTACAACGGGACGTTGGACACCTGGCAGACCTATGTGGGCAATTTGCTCGCTGAGCGCACCCTCGACACGAACAACGACGGACACGTCGACACCTGGGAGCGGTATCGGGGTGGGTGGATGGTAGAGCGCGTCATCGATCGCAATGGCAACGGTGGCAAAGATGCCTTCTACACCTTCTCGAACGGCTCTCTCGTGGAAGAACGTCACGACCGCAACGATGATGGTCAATTCGACCTGATCGTAACTTATCAGGACCGCCAGAAGGTCAGGAGCAGGGAGGATCACAGCGGGGATGGGCAGATCGATACCTGGACGACCTACGCGGTCGTCGACGGCAAAGAATTACCGGCGGTCATCAAACGCGATCGCGATGGCTCCGGCAAGATCGACATCATCGAGACATTCGAAACGTCGTCGGGTAAACCAATCCTCGCCGAACGCGAAGAAGATACCAACGGAGACGGCGCAATTGATGTGACGTCCATCTATCGCAACGGAAAACTCTACCGACGAGAGTTGGCGAATCTTACACGAGTCACAGAATAAGACTCGCACGCGCCAAACCCGGCAGCCGACTTCACGGAGCTTCGCGATCCTCGACTTCGAGTTTCAGTCCCTTGCGCTGTTTGTCCCTGAACCGACGTACCTTTTCACGCTCGACCAACAACTGAAGTTCGCGGTTCTGCTTGCGGATCCCATCGAGTTCGAGGGTGAGCTCTCGACTGGTGCGGCCGGACACAGCAAACTCGAGGTCGAACTCGGTGAAGCCCTCCGAACCATCGGTGGCCAGAGCGGTTACCCGCACGCGATTGGTACCCTCTCGAACGGGCACATAGCCGGAAAAACTTCCATCGGGCAACAGGCGAACGTCTTCAGAAATTTCACTGGTTGTCAGATTCGTGAAGATCACGTATTCGACACTCGAAAACGTCACTCCTCGCAAGTAGGTGATCACGTCACCTGGATTCTTGACAGGGGTGAAGGTTCCGAGCGTCAGCCGAGACATTTCGGTGGCAGCGACCGGATTGTCGAGGGCGTTCGGCCCGAGCGCGTAGGTATTGATGGTGATGCCAGCCTTGCTGGCAACGCGAGCCGCGCCGAGCGCGGCCTCGGTGTCGCCCGGATCGGACACGCGGGATGATCCAAAGGGAAACGAGGGCACGCCGTCGGTGAGGAACATCAGGATCTTCGCGGCTTCCGGCCTGGGAGCACTTCTTGCACCGTGCAAGCTGGCCAGTTCGGTCACCGCCAGGCGAATCCCGGCCGCGAAGTTGGTACCGCCACGCGGACCCCGCACGAGGATGCTCTGCAGGGCTCGCCGAACCTGATCGAAATCGCTCGTCAGCGGAACCTCGACCCAAGCGTCCTGTTGCCCGTAAGCCGCCTGCCGAAGTGTCACTGGATTGATCTCACCTCCGAAACTCAGAACCCCCACGCGCAGGTGGGTCGGATCGAGGTTCTGGAGCAAGGCACCGGCGGCGCTGATCTCGGCAGCGAGGATCGTGTCTTGGGGATCCGTACTCTGCATGTTGGGCGGATAGAGGCCGGGCGGTACCTGCTCCGCGTGCGGGTCAAAGCCGATCTCGCCATCGCCATCGACATCGACGCCGCTGGCCGCTCGGGTCGAGCCCGAGATATCGATCGCAATCATCACGTCGATGGCCAGGCGCCGCTTGCCCGCAGTGAAGGCGTTGCCTCGGATCGGGGCTTGGTGGACGCTGTTGCGCACCGGGTCACCACGTTTCGGCTCGTCGATCACGATGCGCACCGCGCTGTCCACGATACCGGCGATGTCGTCGGCAGACGCGCTGAAGCCGAGCGACGCAATCCCGATTACCAGCACTGAAATTCGAATTGGCAATGGACTTTCCCATCTACTCATGATCAGGCCGTCGCATTCACGCTGCCGAGTGTCGAGGGCCGCGTGCTCAACGCGCGTCGCCTTCCCCGTCTCGAGATCCTGCGAACCGGTCGACCTTGGCGAGCCTTCTCGAGATCGCGTCGAGCGCCTCGAGAACCACCACTCCCACCGTCTCCAGGCTCTCGGGCGAGCAGCGAGCGATCGTGTCCTGCACGGTATCCGCGTACAGGCCCGGAGGCTGATCGCCGCCAAAGCTCGTGTCCACGATCGATACGATCTGGCGAAGCCCGATCCGCACGAAATGTCCGTGGGCGACCCCCGCGTTTTCGAAAGCGACATCGCGCGGAAATGCCTGGGTCCGGTTGAGGACGGCCGCCGCCTTCCAAAATTCCTCTCGGTAGATGCGGTGGGACATCCGGTCACGCGCAATCCGGAGGTCTGCGTCGCCGACCCGATTGAGGTAGACCATCACGCGAACTCCGGCGATGCCCCCTTCCTGAATGCGCGAGGCCAGTCCCAAACTACCGACCTCCCGATAGACCGTCCCATGGCCATCCGGGGAAGAGAACGGGGATTCTCCATCGAGAAAGACGATCTCCGTCGCATAGGGAAGAGGATCCGCTGCAATGGCCCGCGCGATCTCGAGTACAACGGCCGCCCCGGACGCGCCGTCATTGGCGCCGATGAACTCGAAATCGTCGAAGGATCGACTGTCAAACGGAGCGACGAGCAATAACCGGTCCTGAGATCGGGTGCCTGGGATGAGCGCAAAGAGATTGGTCACGCGGATTTCCGGGGCACCCGCGCCGGACAGCCCTCCCTCTGCGTTCGCGTAGCCCACTTCCCAAGACTCGACCTCGACGCCAAGGTTCTCGAGCTCCACGCGCAGATAGTCGCGCGCCCGTTCGTTGCCGCGGCTGCCGACGGGCCTCGCACCGACTTCGGTGAGCGCCTGTAGATCCCGCCAGGCTCGATCCGCCGAGAAAGACGCGACCCGCGCGGAAAATCCCCCCGCGGAGGCTGCCTCGAAATCCGCGCTCACCTCTCGGCTCGAAACCGAATCGAGAGATCGCGTCAAACCACAACCCAGACAAAATACCAACAGCGAGAACGTCAACGACAAAAACGTCAACAGCAAGGGCGCCAACAATGAGCGCGTCAGCAGCGAGAGCGCCAACTGCAGCGACACCCCTGCCAAGCTGGGTGTGTCCCGTTGCGCGCCGGAAACCTCTGGGTGCATTCGATTCTCCACCGGACTGGCTTGGGGCCGGACGCGGATCGCTCGTGGAATTCTGTTGGGCTGCCCGCATGGAGGGTGTCTCGCTCAGCCCACCCAGAACTTCAATCAATCCCTGACGCATTCAGCGCTCGGAGGCCACCATACGGATAGCCCCCAATGGCGGGGCCTTTCAAGAGTCGGGGGGAAGATCCCGCCCCAGCGACCTCCTGCCCCATGCCGCACCCCCGCAGTTCCGAAGCCCACCAACGATTCGCGGTCCCGCGCCCCCGAAAACGCAAAGGCCCGAAATGGAAGAATTTCGGTGACTTTCGGTATCGCGTGACGCACCCGGTTTCACTTGTTTGAGTAGCGCTAAACCCAGACTGAACCGAGCGACCCAGGCGGCCCTTTGGAATCGCCCCGTTAGACGCCGGCTTTGGAGGCTATACCGCCCAGGCTTCCGTACCCCAGCAGAAGTGCTCAACGAGAGTGTTGCGTTGACCGGTTGAACTGAAGCTACTTATCGGCCTGCCAGAAACCCCACTTATAATTCCGGCTCTTCCGATTTGATTGAGACGCAACAGCGCTGGTCAACTTCCGTGCAGCAACTCTTTTGCAATGATCATCCGGCGGATCTCGTTGGTGCCAGCGCCGATCTCGAGCAACTTGCCGGCCCGGTAAAGGCGGTTGACTTCGGTCTCCCACATGTAACCGAAGCCGCCATGGATCTGCACGGCCTCATCGAGGATCCTCATACAGGTGCTGGAGCAGTGGAGTGCGGCGGCGGCGGTCAGCTTGTGAATATCGCCCCGGCCTCCGCCACCGATCTCAAGATCGTTGCATCGCGCGACGGTCGTGTAGGCGAGCGCCTTCATGCTTTCCAGCCCGGCATACATCTCGGCGAGCTTGGCTTGGATCATCTGGAAACTGCCGATTGGCTTGCCGAACTGCTTGCGTTCGCGTGCGTACTCGATCGAGAGATCCAGCGCGCGCTCCGCCATGCCAACGCTCATCGGCGCAACCATCGCCCGCTCAATGTCCAGCCCGCTCATGACCACGGCGACCCCGGCGTTCTCTTCCATCACCCGATTCTCAGCGGGCACCACGCAGTCGTCGAACACCAGTTCGGCGGTCGGGCTGCCGCGCATACCCATCTTCGTGAGCTTCTGGGCGACCGCGAAGCCGGGGCACGAGGTCTCTACAATGAAAGCGGAGATACCGTGCGGCCCTTTCTCGGGATCGGTTTTCGCGTACACGAGGATGATGTCCGCGATGGTTCCGTTCGTGATGTACATCTTGCGTCCGTTGAGAACGTAGTGGTCGCCATCCCGGATCGCCGTGGTCCGCATGCCGCCCAGGGCATCGGAGCCGGCGCCGGGCTCGGTCAACCCCAGCGCGCCGATGCGGGTGCCGGCGCACAAGCCGGGGATGAATTTCTCGAGCTGAGCCTCGTTTGCGTTACGCAGAATGTTGTTGAGGCACAGGTTCTCGTGGGCTCCCCAGCTCAATGCGAAGGCCGGGTTCCACTTGGCGAATGCCTGGGCGACCATCATGCTGTTGAACAGGTCCATGTTGGCGCCGCCCCACTTCTCGGGCGCCATCATGCCCAGAAACCCGTATTCCGCACACTCCCGGAGGATCCCGTCCGGCCACCACTCTTCGTTGTCCATCTTCACCTGCAGCGGGTACAGCTTCTCCTGCGCGAAGCGGCTGGCGTGTTCGTAGATCTCCTGCTGCTCCCAGGTCAGCGAGTACTGGTTTGTCGTCTTGGGACCCTGTCCAGACGCTTCGTTGTGTGCTGTCACTATGCTCAGATCCTCAATATGCCGAGTCTGGGTTCTTCGATGGGCGCATTGAGCGAGGCAGCGATCGCCATCCCCAACGTGTTTCGTGTGCCCACCGGATCGATGATGCCGTCGCCTCAGGCCTCCGAAGTTGCGTAGCAAGCCGTGCTCTGGACAGCATACGCCTCTTATAGATCGAATTCTCGATCGCCTCCAATCTCCTCCAGCTCCAATGGGGGCCCGATCCCCCCGCTCGGCTCCCGGTTGACAGAATGCCTACTTCTATGGGCGTATGCTCTTTGCGCGACGCTGGCGCACAACGCGCTGTACGGTGAGCAGCTGCGTAAGGGCAACCCTTGTACGGTTTTGTTCACGATTTTACTGCGGCAGGCGCGCGCTACCCTGCCGGCGGCGGGACAGACATGGCTGACGCAAATCCTCACGAAGATCGCAGCGCATCTGGAACGCGCCGTCGCAGCAGCAGAAGGAGACAAGGATGAGCCTTCAGGACAAGGTCATCATTTCGTGCGCCCTTACAGGAGTCGTTACCCGCAAGAAGCACTGCCCGGCGATTCCGTATACGCCGGTGGAGATCGCGGAAGAAGCAAAGCGCGCGTATGATGCTGGGGCAGCGATCGTCCATATTCACGCGCGCACCGACGACGGGCTGCCGACGTGGGAAAAAGAAACGTTCCGGCAGATCATGGAGGAGACTCAGAAGCGCTGCCCGGCGATGATCAACTGGTCGACGGGGGGCGTGGGTCCCATGGAGGAGCGGATCAGCCACCTGGAGCTGAAGCCGCCCATCGCCGCCCTGAACATGGGCTCGATGAACTACGCGAAGTGGCGCGGCCCGGAGAAAGGGTTCGCGTTCAAATTCATCTTTCAGAACGATTTTTCCGACATCATCGCGTTTGCAAAAAAAATCAATGAGGCTGGGGCGAAGCCGGAGATGGAGTGCTTCGATACCGGACATGTCTATTCGCACAAGGTGCTCGAAGACCTGGGGCTGATCGAAAAGCCCTACCACTTCTCGTTCATCATGGGTGTGCTGGGTGGAATCCCCGCGACGGCGCGGCACTTGGGGTTCCAGGCCGAGAACATCCCGAAAGGCTCGCGCTGGAAGGTGATCGGCATTTCACGCGACCAGTGGATGTTGTGCATGGCAGCGCTGAGCCTGGGTGGCGACATTCGCGTCGGACTCGAGGACAACTTCTATCTGCCCAACGGCAAGATGGCGAAGTCCAACGGCGAGCTGGTCGACGAGGCGGTGAAGCTCGTGAAACTGTCCGGGCGCGAGGTCGCGACCGTGGCAGACGCGCGGGCCGCATTGTGGCCCAGCGGGGGAGGCAACTTCTAACCGTGAACGACGATAGAGGCGGGTCGCCCCGACGTGATCGTCGGGGCGCGAGTTCTCAACTCCAGCGAGCCTGGCACAAATCGTGTGCATGACCAAGCGAGGTGACCCATGACGACGATGCGCGAGCGGGTCGCGGAACTCGAGAAGCGCCGCGCAGCTGTACGAGAAATGGGTGGGGCTGCGAAGATCGAAAAGCAACATGCCCGCGGCAAGCTGTCGGCCCGCGAGCGACTCGACAAGTTCTTCGACGGCGGCCAGTACTTCGAAGTCGGGATACACGGCACTCAGATGGGGCACGGCACCGAGAACGACAAGCCGGCGGCGGACGCGGTGGTTTGCGCGTGGGGCAAGGTGAATGGGCGGTACACGGCGGTGGCTGCCTATGACTTCACGGTCAAGGGCGGCTCGATTGGCCAGGTGAGCGAGGTCAAAGTCACGCGCATGCGCGAGCTGGCGCTGCGATGCCGGATGCCGTTTGTGTGGTTCATTGACTCGGTGGGGGCGCGCATCGATCCGAATTCAACACAGAGCGGGGACACGCTGTCGCTGTTCGCGGGGGCGGGTGCGCTGTTCCGCGAAGAGGTGATCATGAGCGGCGTGGTGCCGTTGGTATCGGCGATGGTCGGACCGGGAGCCGCGGGAACGGCGTACATCCCGGGGCTGGCGGACTTCGTGCCGATGACCAAGGACAAGTCATCGATGGCGCTGGGTGGACCGCCCCTGGTGAAGGCCGCCACGGGGCAGGAGATCGGCGAGCAAGAGTTGGGTGGATCGAAGATTCACACTGCGAAGTCGGGGGTTGGCGACGTGGAGGTCCCCGACGACGAGGCATGCATCCAGGTGGTCAAAGACTACCTGTCGTACATGCCACAGCACTGCAGGGAAAAGCCGCCAATCGCCCAGTGCACCGATCCGATCGACCGCCGCGATGAGGAGCTGCTGGATCTGCTGCCGGACAATCCGCGGTCGTTCTACGACATGTACACGCTTATCAAGACGATCGTCGACAACGGGGTGATCCTCGACATCAAGCCGAATTGGGCCAAGTCGCTGATCACGTGCTTCGCGCGGTTCGGCGGGCGGCCCGCCGGCATCGTCGCGAACAATCCGAGGCAGCTCGGCGGCATCCTGACGTCGGACGCAGCGGACAAAGCAGCGCACTTCATCGAGATCTGCGACGCCTTCAACCTCCCGCTGGCGTTCCTGATGGATGTGCCCGGGTTCATGATCGGGTCGCAGGTGGAGCACGCGGGCATCATTCGCCACGGGGCGAAGATGCTCCACGCCATGGCGGCGGCGACGGTGCCGAAGCTGACGGTCGTCACCCGCAAGGGATACGGCGCCGGGTATTTCGTGATGGCCGGGCGCGGGTTCGAGCCGGATCTGATCGTCGCGTGGCCCGGGGCCGAGATCAGCGTGATGGGCGCCGAGGGAATGGTCGGCATTGCGGCACCGAAGCTGTTCGGCAACACGGAGCCGTCGAAAGAAGCACGGCAGCAGGTCGTCGACGTAATTCAGAAGAACATCGACATCTACAAAGTCGCCGGCTGGGGGCTGGTCGACGATGTGATCGACCCGCGCGATACCCGCGCGGTGCTGTGCCAGGCGATCGAGATGAGCTGGAACCGGGTCGTCGAGCGCCCGCCGCGCAAGCGCGGCGTGATGCCGGTCTAAGTCACAACGGAGGCTACGAAACATTCGAGTTTACCGAAGAGCAGAATAGGATCCGCAAGATCGTGAACTGATCTGCCCGCTTGCGAGCAAGCGGATCTGATCAGCATCGCTCTTCGAACGAGTAACATCACCATCAGTTAGGTGATGGGGGGTGCGGAAATGAACATATCTGCAGGAAAATTTTTTGTTCTTGGATTTGATGGATATGAAGTACCTGATTCGCTGAAAAAGATCGCCGGGGAACATGGACTCGCGGGCATCATTCTCTTCGATCGGAATATTGAGTCGGCTGAACAGGTTGCCGAGCTTTCCAGACAGCTTCAGGAATTATCGGCCGATCACCCATTGGTCATTTCCATAGACCAAGAGGGAGGACGGTTTCAACGCCTCAAGCCGCCCATTTTCGGCGATTACCCACGAGCCTGCGACGTCAACAGGACTGACGCTTATGGCGTCGGTCAGCGCATGGGAAAAGAACTGGCGAGCCTGGGTATCACCATCGACTATGCCCCGGTTCTGGATGTGTGCACCAATTCCGAGAACCCGATCATCGGCGAAAGAGCTTTCAGTTCGGATCCAGCCGAAGTTATCGCGATAGCCAGCGAGTTCGTCAAAGGAATGCAGGAGCAAGGTGTTCTCGCCTGTGGCAAACACTATCCAGGACATGGCGATACCCATGAGGATTCCCACCTGACCCTGCCTGCGGTTAACCATTCGATGCAACGCCTGCAAGAGGTGGAACTCCTGCCCTTCCGGGAACTGCTGGGTACGGCGATCCGAATCGTGATGACAGCCCACATCCTGTATCCGGCTCTGGATCCAGACCATCCGGCAACGTTCTCATCAAAAATCCTCAATGATCTCCTGCGGCAACAGCAGGGCTATCAGGACCTGATTATTACCGATGACCTTGGCATGGAAGGCGCTCTGAGCCAGGCTGATCTTCCGGGTGTATGCGTACAAGCGTTTTCAGCAGGCTGCGATTTATTAATGGTATGCGATCATCACGAGAAACACGTTGAAATCATCGAAACGTTTTCACAGTCCATAAGGCAAAGTGAAATGCTGCAGAAACGTGCGCTCGAGAGCAGTGAACGACTTTGTAGCGTATTAAGCAATTAAAACAGAAGCAGCTGCCGGACAGTAGCGTTTGGGCTCGACTGGAGAAGGCCCTATGGAACTCGTGGATTGGATCATCGTCGCTGCCTATTGTCTGCTGATCACCATCATAGGCCTGGCTTTCAAACAACGAAGCGAGGGGGGCGTCGAGGATTTCTTCTTATCGGGCCGGCGGCTCCCCTGGTGGCTGGCCGGGACTTCACTCGTCGCCACATCCTTTGCTTCCGACACACCGCTTTTTATCACCGGCCTGGTCCGCCAGAATGGCATTGCTGGCAATTGGCACTGGTGGTTTCTGGCCCCTGCCTCGGTCGCCTCCCTTTTCTTTTTTTCCCGTCTCTGGCGGCGGGCAAACATCATCACAGATATGGAGTTTATCGAGCTCCGTTATGGTCCGGGCCCGGGTGCAGCGTTACGCGGAACCAAGGCGATCTTCATGGGCGTCATATTCAATATTTACGCTCTGGGGGCCTGGCCAATACTCGGGCTTACCAAGGTATTGGAAGAAGCAACGGACTGGTCGAAAGGAATGGCGGTTCTTTTCTGTTCACTGCTCGCGCTGCTCTATTCGGTGTTCTCCGGGCTATGGGGTGTGGTGGCAACCGATTTAATTCAGTTTGCCTGGGCGCTCGGAGGTGCTGTTCTGCTCGCCGTTTTTGCCGTTCACGCCGTCGGTGGCCTGACTGGTTTCTGGGAAACCGTGCAGGCTTTGCCACAGGCCGATTTCTTACCTGTCCATACTCCGGATATGTTCTGGAGTTCTCCCTGGATATTTTTTCTGTCGCTCATTCTGATTCAGTGGTGGGCAAGAGGGTTGGAGGGCGACGGAATTGCCATCCAAAGGTTGTCTGCCTGCAAAAACGAGAAGCACTCATTCTATGCGATGCTCTGGTTCAATGTCGCCCATTACGTGCTGCGCCCCTGGCCCTGGATTGTTGTTGCGTTGGTCTCGCTGGTTCTTTTTCCAGAGATTACCAACTCGCTCGGCGTCACGGATCACGAACGCGCGTATCCGCGTATGATTCTTGAGCTTTTGCCCGCGGGTATCAAAGGGCTGGTGATCGCTTCCTTCTTCGCCGCTTTCATGTCAACGGTGGACACCCACCTCAATTGGGGTTCCTCTTATGTCGTCAATGATTTTTACCGCCGATTCATCCGGCCAGACGCCACTCAACACCATTATGTATGGGTCGCTCGAGTGGTTACGGTTCTTTTGATGGTTGGCGGAGGAATCATTGCCCTAACGACGACGTCGATTGTCGAGTCTTTCTATAACGTGCTCCTTCTTTTCTCCGGTGTCGGCCTAGTGGGTGTTGCTCGTTGGTTCTGGTGGCGTGTCAACGCCTGGAGCGAGATCACTGCCATGCTTGCTTCCGGAGTATTGACACTACTTGCCTCGCCTGTCGCGCGGCTTTTTGCCTTGCCTGATGTAAGACCAGTACATTTGATTATTGTGGTAACCGGATCAACTGTCCTGTGGGTCGCGGTAACTTTTCTCACCAAACCGGTATCCCAACTGCATCTGAAAGAGTTCTACGAGCGAATTCGCCCCGCCGGACCGGGTTGGAGCCCGATTGCCACCTTATGCCCGGACGTCAGTTCCCCGGACTCCCTGCGAGAAAACGGTTGGGCATGGATAATGGGAACCACGCTGATTCTGAGCATGACGGTTGCGATCGGAAAGGCCGTACTTGGCTTATGGGATCATTTTCTGATAGCTGCAGCAATCGGGTTGCTTGCTTTGATTGGCGTTGTACGAGCGATAAAGAAAATGGAATTTAGCTGATGCAAAATTGCCAGACCGCGATGGCCAAGGGCCTGCCAAAGTCTTGCAGCGTGGCCTGTTGCTTGTTTTTTGTCAGTTTTTGGCTCGGGGCAGAAGTTTATCCCCAGACGCCGGTCGATTCTGTCTCTTCTGACGACATCTCTCTTGCCGACTGGGGTTTGCAAGACCCCAGTGAAATCGGGTTCGTGTCGGTTGGGATACTACATGAGCGCGATGGTGGTCGATTGATTGTTTATGATATCCGAAAACGGAAACCGGTCCTTCCCGAACCAACCGGTCTGCGCAGCCGCAGGCCCGAATATGACGGTGACTTTTTCCTGGTTGGCCACTTTAATCGCGGAAACACCAATCGTTTGGGCGGCTATTTTAACGGTTTTGCGAGAGCACCCTCGAAATCATTCGTGTCCATCAAAAAAGCACCGAATGGATCGGCTGCACTCGCTTACTCGTACTCGAACACACAGCCAGGTTTCTCCGGATTCTGGATTCACCTGTTTGACTTCAAAAAGCCTCCGGCGGAGCGGGTCCTCCTGGATGCAAGGTCATTCAAATACCTGACTTTTTCTGTCCGCGGAGACCAGGGGGGTGAAAATATTGTGTTGCAGATGGCAGATCGGATCTGGGAAAAAAAAGAAGATTCCCTGCCGATAGGGTCGCTTGCATCTTTTCTTCCTGCCGGGAAAATCAAAAAGACCTGGCAGCAGGCTTACATTCCATTGTCGCAGATGTCGATGAGGCTTGATATCAGTGAATTGGCCAGCATTGTTTTTCGTGTCGAGGGAAACGGCGCTGGCCAGATACACATCAAAGACCTCGCCTTCTCAGAGAGCAAGGGCATTAAGATTGCTCCAATAGCAGCAGTCGAAGTTCCGCCAAGGAAACGACGTAAAGCGATGTGGCTTTGGGAGGTGAAAAAGATAACCGCCAATAAAAAATCCAGCCAGCAGCTCATAAGCTTTTGTCATAGCCAGGATATCACCGATCTGTTTATACAGATTCCCTATGAAGCCACACAGGAAGGCAGCTTGGAAACAGCCAACCGTAAGTGGACTATTGAGTGGGATCCTACAACGATGCGGCCTCTGATCGCTCAATTGCACCACGCTGGCATCAATGTTCACGCTCTCGATGGCGACCCGCGATACGCCACAGAAGCATTTCACGGCCGGGTGCTTGCGCTGATTGAGAGAATCATCGAATACAACCGGACGGCCCTTCCTGAAGAGCGTTTTGTCGGCGTTCGCTATGACAATGAACCCTACCTTTTACCATCCTTTGCGGGTATCCAGAAAGAATCTATTTTGAGGCAGTACCTGTCTCTTTTGGAAAAATCCCAGGCAATGGCGAATCAGGGTGATCTTGAATTTGGCGTCGATATTCCGTTCTGGTTTGACGCCCTGAATGAATTTTTTGAACCTACAGCGGCTTTGGATGGTCGCCCGATGAGCGAGCTGATCATCGACATTGTCGACAATATCGGAATCATGGCTTATCGCACCCAGGCCTATGGCGCGGATGGAACGATTACCCACTCCAGTGATGAGCTGCACTACGCAAATAAAATGAACAAGGACGTCTGGGTTGGCCTGGAAACAGCCTGGCTTCCCGATGAATCGATGTATGAGTTTTCCCCAAAAGGAAGGGGCTCGAAATTGCTGATCGAGACGACAGAGGAGTCAAAAGTTCGGCTGATCTGGGTTCCAGCCGGAGAAGATATCGGAGCGACTCAGGCAGTCGTCCTGAATCAGACAAGGAAAATCATGGTGCCAGCCAGCAAGCTCACATTCAATGACATGAGCATGGAAGATTTCGAAAACGTTATGCTGCAGACTGAAGATGAATTGCAAACCTTTTCAAGTTACCAAGGCCTGATTATCCATTCCTATGAAAGCTTCCGTCCATGGCTGGAAAAGCAGAGCCGATAGCAAGCCGGCCACCGTTTTCCCGAGTGGCTTTTCAATAAAACATTCTCCAAAATAACCCCATCGATCAACGCAATGAACCAGGGCTCGGTTCGGCTCATCGGCCAGAACTTGGTTCGGCTCGTCGGCCAGGGCTCGCCGAAACACCTGGCAACCCATGCCCCCTATCCCGCACCGCCCGCGACCGCGCGACCCGAAGACCTGGAATGCGGCCTTGCCGGTTCGTGAATACAAAATGCACCTGGATTGCGGCACGCATAGGGTGACGACCGTCACGCTGGCGAACCCGCGATCGGCCGACACGAGACATGGGGTGTTGTCGCTCGTGGAGAAAGCCGTAAAATCGATCGTTCTCGGGCTGGTGTTGGCGGGGCTCGCGGCCGTCGTATTGTCTTCCCCTGCGCTCGCGGGTACGACCCTCATCACGCACGGATTCACGCTGGCCTCGCCCGACCCGCCGAACTGGACCCTGACCCTCGGCCGCGCGATCCTCGCCGCCGACGGCGATCCGTCAGGTTGCGGTGGCCAGGGCAACCAGACCCCCCGCGGCAGCCTCTTTGTCTACGAACCGTCCACCGGCGCGTGGGAATTCGAGTGCGGGAGTACGACACCGATCGGCGAAATCGTCCTCATCTACAACTGGAGCCAAGAGTCGGACGGTCTCAACATCGGCGGCACACAGGGCTTCGCCGAAGCCGCCGGGGACGCGCTCTACGCCGCGCTTCGCGATCCGCAGTTTCCCGCGGCGTTCTCGAGCGTCGATCCGCTCGCCGATCCGGTCCATTTCATCGGGCACAGCCGCGGTGCGGTCGTGAACAGCGACTGCGTCGAACGACTCGCGGCGGCCGGTATCGCGGTCGATCACGTCACGACCCTCGATCCTCATCCAGTGGACGGCACTCTCGACTTCCCGCTCGACCTGGCCGATTGGCTCGATCGGGCGCCCGTGACATGGGACAACATTACGTTCGCGGACAACTACTGGCGTGCCGATGGTGGCGGGGTCGCGGCCGTCGACTTCGACGGGATGTCGCTCCCCACCGACGTGGACCTCGACATCGAAGGCGGGATCGACGGTCTCTTCGACATCGACCCTCCGCTCGAGCACACGGAAGTGCACG
>JACZVU010000042.1 GCA_022572485.1 Myxococcales bacterium | reverse complement strand
AAATCGTAAACCTCGCCGAACGGCTGCCGGCCTACTTCAACGGCGCACTCGCGGCGATCAGCCCCCGCTTCGAATCGTGGTTCGGAATCACCATACCGAGTTCGATCCGAGAGGGTTTGGAATCTTTTCAATCAAGCGGCGTCTCGGTGCCGCTGGAATCCCTGCGCCGGCTGATCGAGCAAACCCTCCAATCCCTCACCGGTACCCTCGGCTCGCTCATCGGGCTGCTGGTGATCCCCGTGATCGCCTACTACGTGTTGGTCGAGTTCGACAACATCAAGGTTTGGTTTCTCAAATTGGTTCCCGTCCGATACCAGGAAACCGTCGAAACAAAGGTGTCGATGATCAACGACCTGGTCGCCGGCTTCATTCGCGGACAACTCATCGTCGCGGTCCTGCTCGGAATCCTCTACGCAATTGGCTTCTCGTTCATCGGAATCGACATGGCGATCGGGATCGGCATGATCGCGGGCATGCTCGGGATCATCCCTTACGTGGGAAGCGCGGTCGCACTCGGACTCGCCGCGGGACTTTGTTTATTGCAATACGGTGTCGATCTGCACCTGGTCTTCGTCGTGGGCTGGTACGCGCTCATCCAGACGCTGGAAGGCTTGGTGCTGACGCCTCGGATCGTGGGCCGCAGCGTCGGTATTCACCCCGTGGCGGTGATCGTGGGTCTGCTGATCGGAGGAGACCTGCTTGGCTTCTTGGGTCTGATCGTCGCGGTTCCGATCACCGCGATCGTCCAAATTTTCATGAAGGAACTTCTCGAAACCTATCGAAGTTCCGCGCTCTACTCGGAGGTAGCAAAGCCTCCCAGCTGACCGCAAAACCAGCGGGGTATCCAATTTTCGTGGATCCTACACCCATCCGCGCTACCCTCGTGGGAATGAGCGGAGAGCAAGACGACAACCATCAAAATGATGACGAGGAAGGCGAAGACCAGCCAGCCTCGACTCCTTTCGACAATCCGTTCTTCCTTCCCGTGCTGCTCTGGGCGTTTGCGGCCTGGTTCGGCTACGACATTGTCACCAATGCACAGGCGTATCAGGATCACCCCAAGTTCAACGAGTACGGGCTCTTGCTAATGAGCATCCTCGCGCTCTACTTCACTTGGTCGGCGATCAAGGACAAGCGCGCCGAGCGCAAACGACCCTCCAACTGATCTCGCTGCGCCTCGGCGAGCGCAATCCCTTCTCCGCAGTACCGCGATCGTTCACCTACTTCTCCGCAGTACCGCGATCGTTCACCTACTTCTCCGCAGTACTGCGACTCGTTCACTTCGCCAGCAGGCTCCGAGCAATCACCTTGAGTTCGAGAATGGGCTTCACGCCCTCGAAGATCGGCAGCACCTGCGCGTCGACCACGTAGCGACTGATCGGGTACTCCTCCGCGTATCCCCATCCTCCGTGTAACAACTGACCCTGTTGGGTGAGCTCAACCGCCACGTCACAGCTGAGGAGTTTCGCCTGGGCGGCGAGAGTCGCCGCTGCGCGCTCATCTTCGTCCATCGCAACGGCCGCCGCGTAGGTGAGCGCTCGAGCGGCGGCCAGCCGGGCCGCCATCCGGCCCAACGTGTACTGCGTGAGTTGAAACTCCGAAAGCGGCTTTGCGAACTGCGTCCGATCCACCACGTACTCGGCGGTCTTTTCCAGCGCCCCCTGAGCGAGCCCGCAGGCCCGACCACCGGTTTGGAGTCGGCCTGCCGCAAAACCGGCCATCTGGAGATAGAAGCCACGCCCCCGATTCGCATCGCCACCAACGAGGTGATCCGATGGAACGGCGTAGTTCTCGAGATTCAGCGTAAACGAGTGCATCCCGCGATAGCCCGGCGTAGCGTCCGCCTTGCCGACCATGCGGCCGCCGCCCGGCTGCGTCATCTCGAAGTCGTGCCCCGTAAACGCATCTTTGGGGACGATGAAGAGCGACAGACCGCGGGCGCCTTTCGAGAAGTCCGGATCGGTGCGGGCCAGCAACGCGAGTACGTTC
Organism: Myxococcales bacterium; assembly: GCA_022572485.1. Next base: position 15,243 of record JACZVU010000042.1, on the reverse strand, counting down.
GCCCGGCCGGCGAACGTACACCAGGATTTTGGACCGTTGATCACCCAAGCATCACGGCCATCGATGCTGCGCAGCTCGGCCTTGCACTTGATGGAAGCGACATCGCTACCGACGTCGGGCTCGGTAACGGCGATACCGACCATGATCTCGCCAGACGCAATCTTGGGTAGCCAATGCTGCTTCTGCTCATCGGTCCCACCCCCGAGCAAGGCCTTCGTGAGAATCTCCGGTCGCGTGATGAGCGACCCCGCACCGGCCAACGAAACACGCGATAGCTCCTCCGTCGTGAGGATCATCGCGAGATTGCCCATCTCGGAGCCGCCGTATTGCTCGGGAATGCCCATGCCGAAGTAACCGAGTTCGCTCATCTTGGTGATCAGCTCCTCGGGAACGAGCGCGTCGGTGCGATGAATGTGCTCGGCCTGTGGCGCAACCTCGGCATCCGCGAACTCGCGTACTGATTCGCGAATCTGTTCCGACATCTCATCGAGGGGCAGATCGTTTCGCGCGCGGGTGTCGATGACCTGTCGACCGATGGATCTATACACCGATTCATGTCCAACGCGGCGCAACAGAGCGCGGACTTCCACGGGGAATGCACCCTCCAACGCTTCCTCGCCAATCCCGAGGTCGTCGACCGCCGGGGCGAGGCGAACGCGCAGGCTCTCGACGAGATCGGCCACCGACGCCGCGAAGGTCGACTCGGCAATCGCGGAAGAGCGGCCCTCTTCATCGAGTGCAGTCGCGAAGTCCAGCGCAGCCCGCGCGGCCCGCCCCTCGGTCACCGCGTAGGCGACGCGCTCGACCAGCACCTGGTGGTCGTCGATGCGTTTTCCACCTTCCGTGACCACGCTCGCGCGCTCCACGGCCGGGTCGAGAAGTTGCTCCGCCGCTTCGAGGAGCAACCGAGCATCGGAGAGGGTCGGGTTGGCGGCCATCGAGGGTGTCCTTTCGTCTGTTCTGGAAATCGCGAACGGGGTAAGATAGCGTGGTGGCGCAGTCGCCGCGGCGCATTTTCATCGAGGAGACAATGACCGCTCGAATCTCAGCCCTCACCGGGAGCACCGCAATCGCAGCCCTCCTGCTCGCCCTGACCAGCGGCTGCGGGTCTCATGACCACGCGGATTCAACCGGCGCCCTCCCGGGATACCAAAGCGATGTCAGCGAGATTCAGGTGATTAGCACCGTGGTGGGGGGCAAGAACGTCTTCCTCCCTTCGACGATCGTCGTCACTGCGGGCAGACCCCAAACCCTTTCCGTCTTCAACACCACCGACAAACCCCACGGCTTCGCGATCCAGGGCCTGTCCATCGAAACCGTGCTGCACCCGGGAGAAGAGACCCGGGTCGAGCTTCCTGTTCTGGAGGGCTCCGAGATCTACTCGATCGGATGTCAGCTGCACCCACCCCATCGAACAGCCACGCTCGTGGTAGTGCCCGGCCGATAGCAATCACACAGCAGCTTTCGCGTTCCGCTCAGCAGCTTTCGCGTTGTGCTCCGCGGCTTTCGCGTTACCGCTCAGTGGTTGGCGAGAAACCCCATGAGCTGGTCGACGAGAGTCGGACTGCCGACCACCAACCCGAGCTTTCCTTCACGCTCGGACAGCGTGACACAGCGGCCACCCGCCTCGGGCACCAGAACCTGGACAGGCGCCACGTCCCAAATGCGCAAACCCATATCCACCATCGCGTCCACACCACCGCCGAGGACCTGCGCGTAACCGAACGCGTCCGTGTAGCCGCGCAGCATCGGGATTTCGCTCGCCATCCGGTCGAAAGCAGGCCTCTCCCCACGCTCATCGAAACAAAAGGGATCGCCGTGCGAAATAATCGCGCGCCGGAGATTCGTCTCTTTGGACACCCGGGTCAGCTTGCCGTTTCGGCGACAGCCCCCTCCCTTCCAACCGACGTAGCGCTCGTCGAGAGCGGGAAGGTCGATGAGCCCCATAACGGATTCGCCGTCCACCGCGAGAGCGATCAGCGTCGAAAAGAGCGGAATTCCACGTGAGAACCCGATCGTTCCGTCGATCGGGTCGATGATCCACTCGGGTCCGCCACTTTGCCCTTCCACGCCGTACTCTTCACCCAGGATCGAAAACTCCGGGAAAGATTCATGAAGCCGTCTCCGGATCACCCGCTCGGCGGCGCGGTCCGCTTCCGTTACCGGCGTGCCATCGCCCTTCGTCTCGACGGCAACCGAACGAAAACGAGGCAGGGTCTCCGCCCGCGCCAGATCCGCGGCCGCCTGTGCGGCGGCAGCAACTTTTTCGAGATCGATAGAACGCATGGGTGGCGGAGCATATCACGTCGGCGTGCGACGGCGGATGCAATGCGGCTTCGCTGGCGCTCAGCAGGTTTCGCGTTCCGCTCGGCGCGCAGTGGGAACGGCGAAATCCTCATCCCTCCACATCGAGCGCACGCAGCTGGCGAAAAGAGTAGATCCCCGTCGCGTGGCCATCGCTCCAGTCGATCTGGATCGCGTAACGCCCGACGGGTTGGATCTTCAGCGGGTGGACGTCCTCTGGCACCGACGCGACATCCAGGCGGGGCTCGCCCGACCACTCGTCGACGCAATGAGCGCACGCACAGGCGAGTCGAAGCCGTCGTACCGCATAGCGACTTTCCCGCCCGTCGGACCAGGTGATCCCGAGCTCGCTGGGGCCCGCTTGTTCGATCCGGATCGGCCTTATCGCCGAGGTGTCGTCCATCCCAGCGGAATTTTAGCGTTGAACACCCCCATCGGTCAGCGCGACACGGAGACCCACGCGGGCTAGCGTCCTGGTTCGTGGCAGATCCGAGCTTCGACGACGCAATCGCGATTCTGGGCGGCACCGGAGAACAGGGGCTGGGGCTCGCGCTGCGGTTCGCAACAGCGGGCCGCCCCGTTCGGATCGGCTCTCGAAGCATCGAACGCGCGAACGCTGCTGCAGAGCGCGTCCGCGCAGCGGTCCCTGGTGCCGAGGTCTCGGGAGGCAAAAACCCCGAGGCGTGCCGCCGCGCACAGGTGATCTTCCTCTCGGTTCCGTTTGAACACACCGCGAGTACCCTCAAAGAAGTCCACGACTCTCTGATTGCGGACCAAATCGTGGTGTCGATGGGAGTTCCGCTGGCTTCTGCAACCGGAGGCTCGGCGACCCAGACGATCGGAGTCTGGCAGGGCTCCTGCGCGGAAATGGTTGCCGCGCTGCTGCCGAAGGGCGTGCACGCCGTCTCGGCGTTTCAGAACGTCGCCGCTCATCGCCTCCACGACCTGGATCGGCCCGTTGAATGCGATGTGGTGGTTTCGGGCGCCGAGCGGCCGCGCAAGCGGATCATGGCGCTTTGCGAACTCGTGGCGGGCCTGCGCGGGATCGATGGAGGACCCATCGCCAATGCGCGAATCGCAGAGTCGATCACCGCACTGCTGATTGGGTTGAACATCCGCTACCGGGTTTCAGCCGGCACCGGAATCCGTTTCACGGGCCTTCCGGACGGCGATTCCTGAAAAGCCGCGACAAACACCCGCGGAGTGAGCATCAAGCCTATGATTTCAAGGGGTTACAGATCCCGTGTGCACAGCCGTTGCGCGCCGGATCGAAGCTGCCGCCCACGGCCGATAAAAACCCATTCAAGCTCAATGGGTTGTGGATCATGACCCAGATAAGTACCAGATTTTGTGGGAATTCTATTGACGCTCCAGCACGCTGGGAGTACACAGGCTTGACGGGGATGAGACGGTTTTTTCGGCGGCCTGGGGGGTTTCAAATTACAGGCGGTCGTCGGGAGGAAGCGGGTTTGAGGAGGGATGGAGGACCCAAATCCGACTCGGGGGCTCTGGAGGTTCCGGAGCCTCTCTCATCTCCGTGGATGGCTCGGCCCACTTACAGAGGGGCTCTGCGATCGCTTTGCTCCAACCAGCAACCATCTTTTGCGATGGGCAAGGCGTGGCTATTCGCGTCCTGCAGTATCGCCGGTCACCCTGATGGAGAAGAGTGAGACAGGCACACCCAAGAAATGATTGAATCGAAAGCGCGTTGTCGGTAAACGCGCAAACCATTCGGCGCACAGCGTAGATTGGTCATCGCACTGGCGTAAAAGGGGAGAGCGTGAAAGGCAGCGAGACGACGGACGGCACCTTGGGGAGAGGGCAACTCCACGCTGTGGGAGAGAAGAAGAGAAAACGCCGAGCTCCGCGGGGAATGACGGTCTCGCGGCATTTCACGTCCGTTGGTGAAGATCCCTACGATCTCGTCGAGTGGGAAATCCGAAACGCGAAGATCGCCAACGAAAACGGCGAAATCGTTTTCGAACAGACCGACGTCGAAATACCGAAGACTTGGTCGCAGCTCGCCACCAATGTGGTCGTCTCCAAATATTTCCGCGGACACATCGGAGCCCCTGAGCGCGAGCACAGCGTCCGGCAGCTGATCGGCCGCGTGGTCGGCCAGCTCCGCGAATGGGGAGATGCCTCGGGTTATTTCCGCACCGAAGAAGATTCGCAGACTTTTTCAGATGAGCTCAAGCACATCCTGCTCACCCAGCGCATGTCGTTCAACAGCCCTGTTTGGTTCAACCTGGGCGTCAAGGACAACCCGCAACAGGCCAGCGCGTGCTTCATCAACTCCGTCGAAGACACCATGGAATCCATCATGGACCTCGCGAAGACAGAAGCCATGCTTTTCAAAGGCGGATCCGGCGCAGGTTCGAATCTCTCAAAAATTCGCTCGTCGCGCGAAACGCTCACCGGAGGTGGAACTGCATCCGGCCCGGTCTCGTTCATGCGCGGCTTCGACGCCTTCGCGGGTGTGGTGAAATCCGGGGGCAAGACCCGTCGCGCGGCGAAGATGGTGATCTTGAACGCGGACCATCCGGACATCATGGAATTCATCCGGAGCAAGTCCGAGGAAGAAAAGAAGGCCCACGCGCTCATCGATGCGGGTTATGACGGCGGCTTCAACGTTCCCGGCGGCGCCTATGACTCGGTGTTCTACCAGAACGCAAACCACTCGGTTCGCGTCACCGACTCGTTCATGCATTCCGCGCTGGCGGGCGGCCACTGGGAGACCCGTAGCGTCACCACCGGTGAGGTGATCGACGAATTCAAGGCACGCGACCTCCTCAATGAAATGGCGGATGCCGCGCACAAGTGCGGCGATCCCGGCGTTCAGTACGACACGACGATCAATCGCTGGAACCCCGTCAAGGCTTCGGGGCGGATCAATTCCAGCAACCCCTGCTCGGAGTATATGTTCCTCGACAACACGGCCTGCAACCTCGCGAGCCTCAATCTGCTGACCTTCCTCGACGACTCCAGCGAATTCGACATCGCCGGTTTTCGGCACACGGTGAGGCTTACGATCCTCGCCCAAGAGATCATGGTCGATCACGCCGACTATCCGACACCGGCGATTGCCCGCAACAGCCACCTCTTCCGACCGCTGGGGCTTGGCTATGCAAACCTCGGCGCACTCCTGATGAACTGTGGGTTGCCCTACGACAGTACTGAGGGGTGGAACCTCGCGGCGACACTGACTGCGGTGATGTGCGGCGAGGCCTACCACGCGAGTGCGAACATCGCGGAAGCGATGGGGCCATTCTCGCGCTATCGGATGAATCGCAAGCCTTTCCTGGAAGTCATCAAGATGCACGTAGATGCGGCTCTTGCGATTCCGGGTGAGGGCGTTTCGGAGCCCCTGCTCGCCGCAGCTCGAGAAAGTTGGCGCGCTGCCTTTGAGAAGGGCCGAAAGTTCGGATTCAAGAATGCGCAGGTGACGGTGCTCGCTCCTACGGGAACGATCGCCTTCATGATGGACTGCGACACGACGGGCATCGAGCCGGACATCGCACTCGTCAAATACAAGAAGCTCGTCGGTGGCGGTTATCTCAAGATCGTCAACAATACCGTGCCGAAGGCACTCCGAAAACTCGGTTACGACAAGGCAGAAATCGAAGAAATCACCGACTACATCATCGAACACGAAACGATCGAGGGTGCACCTGGACTGAAAGAATCCGACCTCCCGGTCTTCGACTGTGCGTTTCGACCGCAGAACGGCAAGCGCAGCATCGCCTGGATGGGCCACATCCGGATGATGAGTGCCGTGCAGCCCTTCCTCTCGGGCGCAATCAGCAAAACGGTGAATCTTCCCACAGACGCCACTGTCGAGGACGTCATGCAGGCCTACATCACGGGTTGGAAGCTCGGCCTCAAAGCCCTGGCCATCTACCGCGATGGAAGCAAGCGGACTCAACCGCTGAACGCGGGTGAGAACAAGGACGCGGATGGGCGACTCGCAGAAGCCCGCCCGATTCGTAAGAAGCTCAAAGATGAACGCGATGCGATCACCCATAAGTTCGTGATCGCAGGGCACGAGGGATATCTGACCGTCGGTCTCTACGAGAACGGTCAACCTGGCGAGATCTTCTTGCGGATGGCCAAGGAGGGCAGCACGGTATCCGGTCTGATGGACACGATCGCGACGATGACGTCGATCTCTCTACAGTACGGCGTTCCGCTGCGTGCCCTGGTGGACAAATTCAGCCACACGCGTTTCGAGCCCTCCGGCTTTACCAACAACCCCTCCATCCCAATCGCGAAATCCGTGATGGACTACGTGTTCCGCTATCTCGGCAACCGCTACCTGCAAAGCGATCCGATCGAAGACGAGCAGGAGGATCGGTATGCTGAGAGCGCGGCGGACGTGCTACCGCTCCGATCGGCAGTCGCGGGTGGATCTGGTGAGCGAACGCAGAGCCGATCGCAGGTATTCATCAATCAGGCGGATGCTCCGGGCTGTCACAATTGTGGTTCCATCATGATTCGCAGCGGTACCTGCTACAAGTGCTTCAACTGCGGAGAGACCAGCGGTTGTAGTTAAAACAGGTTAACGGCGTCTCGAACTTGGGGGGGTGAGAGGCGCCGGGGAGCGCGGAGCACTCCGGTCAAACGACCGGATGCGCTCCGCGCTCCTGGTTTTACTGCACCCGGTTCTGAGCTTCATCTGCTTCCATCTTGGCCATCCAGGATTGCGCGAACTCCAAAAACGAGGTTCGAGCCCGCTTTGCCGGCTGAGTCGGGAATGGCGGCACCCTCATCCGCGCTGCTCAGGGCCGCCATCAGCAGCAACGCCACAGCGACCGCGCAGATGCGGATGCGCATCGAGGGTGATCACCGGGGTTCTATTGAAGCTCTTTTGGTAGATGCGCTTCTTGCAGCTGCTTACCGGGTATCCCGAACTTCGCCAAAGCAACACACAACACCCCGTGACGACGTCCATAAACCTGCTACCCAACACCGCGATGCGGGATACGTCGTTTCCGAGCGATTTTGTACGAACATTGGCCCCGGCGCTGCGGCAAGCTGCAGCAATCGCCCGCTCCCTTGAAGGGCGCGTTTCCAATCGCCCCAAGACAGGTGAGGCAACCGCCGTGAAGGCCGCTCTCACGATCGCCGACACGGCATCCCAAGAGGCACTGCTCATCCCTCTGCTGGAGCACTTCCCTCAGGTGAAGTTGGAAGCGGAAGAAGACACTCCGTCCGTCTCGCGCTTTTCGGAATCCGGTGACGCGCAGGTCGTCATCGATCCAATCGACGGCACCTTGCGTTTCTATCTCGAAGGAAAGGGTCCTTATGCGGTGATGATCGGCTTGGCGATCGGCGATCGATACGAAGCGAGCCTCGTCGCCCTACCGCGTGAGCAACTCTGTTTCGATGCCATCAGGGGTCGTGGCGCCCGGGTATGCAGCAAGGATACAGCCCTCAAAACCGTCACGCTGGGCGAGCCCACCGGAAATCGGGTTCTGGTTTCCCACAATCTCCCGAGCAGCGCTGTCGAGAGGTTGCAGAACCTCGGCTATGAAGTGGCGGCGGCGGCGGGCGGTGCGATCTCCGTCGCCCCTTTGATCCCGGGTGTCTGCGCGGGCCTCCGACTGGCCCGAGAGAACACCGAGGGAGTGAGTATCCGTGGCCGAATCGGCGCCCTGATCTCGGCAGAAGCCGGAGCCCTCGTGATGGGCGCAACCGCCCCTTTCCCGTCTGAAATCCGAACCCCGGCCCCCGCCCTGCTGGTCGCCGCCACCCCAAAGATCCTGGCCCATCTCCAGGATGCCCTCTCCGGCATCCAAGACTGATCTCCGAATCTCAAGCCGGACCCTGCGAGGCCCCAGTGCGAAGCGGCTGCTAGGTATCCGTTCCAAGACTCATGAAAACGCTGAAATCGTGCGCTCTAACACAACGAGAACACGCGCGAACACACTCATTTCGCATCGTGAGTCTAGGGCTCTCCCAGGTCCCAGGGGGTCGGAGGTCACTCCGCGAATGGCTCGCCCGCCAAGTGAGCGGTAAGTTTGCGACGAGAGCCAACCAGATCGGTGGCAGTCCTGGAATTGGAAGGCCCAGGGCGAGCTGCGCTGATTTCGCTGCGCGACCTCCGACCCCCCGGGACTCGTGACGCGGCTGCGGGCGTTGGGGACGTATCCACCACCTTGGCGGGCGAGCCATTCGCAGAGAGGCCTCCGCGGCCCCCGGAACCACCTTGCAGAATGCCGGTTACATCAGCTCGTAATCGGGTCCCTCTCCTCCCTCCGGCGGTGTCCAGGTGATCACCTGGTAGGGATCGGCGACATCGCAGGTCTTGCAGTGGACACAGTTCTCGTGGTGGATGAAGAGCTTCTTGCCACCGGCCTGTTCGGGGTCTGGAATCATCTCGTAGACCGCGGCGGGGCAGAAACTCTCGCACGGATTCCCGAATTCTTCAGCGCAAACCGTTCTGCACAGATCGGTGTCTGCCACCACCAGATGGGAGGGCTGGTCGGCCTCGTGTTGGGTTCCGCTGAACTGAACGAGGTACTCTTTGCTGAACGTGAGCACACCGTCGAATTCGAACGTCTCTTTTTGGCGCTTTGACTTGGGGAGTTCTGCCAACTTCTTCATGTGCGTGTGTCCCGCATCGGACTTCATGTTGCCGATGAGGCCGCGCCCCCCCGTCAGCTGCCGGAAAGGTTCGTTCAGCAGGAAGAAGGGAACACCGCGATCTGTCGATTGGTGGAAGTGACGGGAAGCCCAATGCTCTTCGTAAGCCCAGCTGGCTCTGTAACGCTCGGTAAAACCACCGAGAGTCGTCACGGAGAAATCGTTCCGCGCCAATGCATCAACGATCGTGTCTGCCGCCATCATTCCCGACTTCATCGCCAGATGGATTCCCGAAAGCTTTTCGGCGTTGCAGAAGCTGGCTGCATCTCCAATCAGCAAGGCACCGTTCATATAGAGCTTGGGCATCGAATAGAGGCCGCCCGTCGGAATGCACTTCGCGCCGTACTTCACCAGCTCGGCACCCTCGAGTAGCCACTTCATGAACGGAGTGGTCTTGAATTTCTGTGCCTCCAGGTGCGAGTCACAGTTCGGATTTTCCGAATCCAACATCACGACGAATCCGAACGACACGAGGTTGTCCTGCATGTCGTAGAGCCACATTCCGTGAAAGCCGTCGAAGATCTGCGGAATTCCCAATCCATGGACGACGCGACCCGGCCGGTGCTTCTTTGGATCGATCCGCCACAACTCCTTGATGCCCACCTCGAAGGTCTGCGGATTCATGCCGTCGAGTTCGAAGTCCGCAATCAGTTGCTTCGAAAGAGAACCTTGAACTCCCTCTCCGAGTACCGTGACCTTGGCGAAGATGTCCATCCCCCGCTGGAACGTAGCCTTGGGTTTTCCATTCTTGTCGACGCCCATGTCGCCCGTGCGAACGCCGATCACGCGATTGCCATCGGTGAGGATCTTGTCTCCGGAAAATCCGGGGTAGATTTCCACGCCGGCTTCTTCGCAGCGCTCCGCCATCCATTTCGCGACTTTGTTCAATGAAGTGACGTGATAACCCTTCTTGCGAAAGTTCGGCGGGATGAACGGGCCGGGAACGCTGATCTTCCCTTTCGGGTGGAAGATCCAAAATCCCGCGTAGTTGCAGATGTACTCGGTTGGAAAGCCCTTCTCGACGAAATCCGGCACGAGTTCGCGAATCCCCTTCGGGTTCATCACGGCGCCCGAAAGCATGTGATCGCCGACAGCCGCTCCCTTCTCGAGAATCAGCACGGAGGGTGGCTCGATGGGCGTTTTGCCCTCGGACTCGGCGCGCTGGTTGAACGCCTTGACCTGGTTCATCAGATGCAGCGACGAGGCCAGCGAAGCTGGTCCCGCGCCGACGTAGAGGACGTCGACCTCCATGCTCTCGCGTTCGACGGGACTCATATGAACCTCCAAAGTTCTGTAGTGCGCTGTAGGCTGAACACCGAGTGAATCGAACCGCAGGCGCCGAACCCAGCGGGAAGTTGAAAATAGACAAACCCCGGTACCGACCGCCAGAATCGATTGAATCTATGGCTCACCCGCACCGCAAGACTGGCGCGCTGAGAGGAGACGCAAAGATCCGGGGCGAGTATAATCCGGGAATGGTGAGCGCTCCAGCCAGTCTGGTCGACATCCTGCGTGAATTTCTCACGGCCCACGAGCAACTGGACCAACTCGCCGAAAAATACAAACGGAACGAACTCGTTTTTTCCAACCTTCAGGAATTCGTCGGAGACAGCGATTACAGCGTTCTCTTCCGCCTGAAGGAAAAGTGCCACTCGCTGTTTCGACCCGAAGCAGGCGGCTCGAAGGTTGCGCGGCCTCGAGAAGCACTCTTCGATCTCGCTGTTGGATCGCTCTTTCACGAAGCGATGAAGTTTCGCGAGGACTTCTACCAACGCGAGGTATACGGCCCGCGCGTAAGATCATTGCGCGCCGAAGCCGGCGACGAAGCCAACGGATTGTTCCACGAATTCGAGCGAATCTTGTCAACGGTCTCCACTCGCCTGGAGGAAGGCCTCGCCGAAACGCAATCCCTGATGGCCCAGTCGTGGGGTCAACTACGCGTGCTGCTATCCGAGCAGGGCGCCGAGGGTTTCGTCACGCGCTTTCTCATCGAGCGAGGCGAGACCCTCGAAAAACTGGGTCCTCCGGGATTGGAAGAACTGCTGGCGGCAATTCACGGCGATGCGGCGTCGGGCTACGTAAATGCCGGGAAGTCCTATCTCGCCAGTGGTCATTACGAAGCCGCTCACCACACGCTCGCCAAAGCCCTGAAGCGCGGCGGCGATCGCGACCAGATTTCGCAGTTGTCCGCCTACGCGCGGGGGATGTCCGCATACCTTGCTGGGGATTACCCGGAAAGCCTGGTGGGTTTGAACGAATGGGCAGAGTCCGGAAGTACCGGCGATGATTCTCTCAAAGACCTCGCCCATTCCGCGGTATCCAGTCTCGCTCGGTTGGTGGAGGGCGATGATCGCGACCAGACTCTCGAGTCAGCGGCAAAGCTCCTCGAAAAGATTCATCCGCCGAGTTGACGAGACCCCACACGTCCACTCGTGGACATTCGCTCTCGAGCCGAGAAATAGAACCACCCGCCGAGACCGAATACGATCAAGCCCACTCCGATCCACTGCGGTTGCGTCATCCCCAGAGCCACGGAGGGGTTCACCCGCCAGTTTTCGATCGCGATCCGACCCAAGCCGTTGAGCGCCAGGTATTCACCGAAAAGGAACGGACTGTTCTTTCGACGCCACCAGAGAAAGGAGGCCACCAGAAGCAACCACGCGACCTCGTAGAGCTGTGTAGGGTGGACGGGAACCTCTATGGGCGGCGCACCCTCCGGAAACCGCACTCCCCACGGCACATCTGTGACTCGACCGTAGTCGTCACCCACCAAAAAACAGCCGATCCTGCCGATCGCCTGTCCGATTGCGGTTGCCACCGCCGCGCAGTCTGCGAAAATTTTTATGGGAATCCTGTGGATCCGGCAACCGATCGCTCCGACAATCGTCGCGAGGATCAGCCCGCCGTACCAGGTGATTCCGTCTCGGGCAAAGAACAACTCCGAAAACGGTCGGCCGTCGCGGATGGAAACGTCCACCGCAAAATAGAGCTTGGAACCGAGAATGCCTCCGACGATTACGTAAATGAGAATCTTACTCGCCTGCTCTCGGTCTAGGCCTTCTTCCTCCATTCGCACGCCGGTGATCCAGGACCCGACCAGAAATGCGATTGCGAGCAGCAACCCGAAAGTGCTGATCGTGTAGCCGAAAAACGTGAAGAGTTCGGGATACATGGAACGGCTCAGACTACGGGATGCACGAAACCCAAGCAAGGCACTCGGGCCGCTGGAGCCTCCGCTTGTGGAGGGTTGAAGTGACCCCGCACTTGCGTTCCGACTCCTGCCTCCCCACTTGTGGAGCATTGGAGAATCCAATACTTGCGTTCCGGCTCTGGGGCCTCTGCTTTTGGAGCGTTGAAGTGACCCAGCAGAGATGTGCGGACTTACGGATGGCGGGGAAAGGTGACGTGGAAAGTCGTGCCGCACCCGCTGCGGCTGTCGAGCCAGACCCGACCGCCGTGTATTTCGGCGATCTTCTTGACGATGGCGAGTCCAATTCCAGAGCCCGTTCGCCCATCCTTCGCCGGCCCGAAACTCTGGAATGCCTCGAATACCTGCTCGTGATGTTTGGAGTCGATCCCACGGCCGGAGTCGCTCACGGAGATGTGGCACACATCTCCCTCATCGAAGATCAAAACTGCAATGCGCGGTTGCTCGCAGGCTCCCATGTGATTGATCGCGTTTCCGATCAAATTTGAGAAGACCTGGTAGAGCCGGGTGCGATCGCAAAAAACGAGCGGGGGATCATGCGGAAGCACCAGTTCGATGCCGGCGGCGTCGAGCCGCGGCTTGAGTTCCGCCTGCAGCTGATGAAGCACCGACGCTGGATTGACCAAGGCTTTCCGCTCACCCGGCTGTCCGATTCGCGAAAGCTCCAACAGGTCGTGGATCAAATCCTCCATCGTTCGACCCGCCTGCTCGATCCGATCGACGAAATGCGTTCCGGTATCATCGAGCAGGGCGCCGTAATCCTGGCGCAGTAGTCGGGAAAACCCCAAAAGGGCCACCAGTGGAGAGCGGAGATCGTGCGCGAGTGCGTGTACGCAGTGTTCGAGTTCAGCGTTTTTCTTGGAGAGTTCAGTGGCCGCGTGGTGTCGCTCGGTGACATCACGCATGCAGAGCACCGTACCGTCGAAAGTTCCATCGTCGAGCCGCCGAGTCCGGGCCGACGCCGCGATCCGCACCGCGCGACCATCGCTGCGCGTGAGCGTCAGTTCCCATTCCCCGGCCTCGCGCTCCACGCCGATGGAAGAAACCAGACGCTCGAGATCCGCGGCATCGTTCAAAAGTGCCGCAACGGGTCGATCGACGATCTGGCTCCCGCCGTGGCCGAGAAGCCTCTCGACCGCGGCGTTTGCATAAACGACGAATCCTCGCGCGTCGACAGCCAGCATCGCGTCTGGCGCGTCATCGAGAATCGACGCCAGGGATCCACCCCGCGATTGCTCTGCAAGACCGACCACCGATGTTTTGGAGTCGACGGGGCGCGCAATGACAACGTAGAACGGGCGCTCTTCAGGTCGATCCGAAACCGGGACGACGTTGACCTCGATCGGAACCGACTCTCCGCTTTCGTCGGAAAGCTCGATGACCGCGTTCGTCAAAAAACCATCTCGGCGCAATCGGGAACGCAATTCAAAGGTCTGTTCGGGCTTCGTGAATCCCGGAAGAAGGGGGAGCAGCGTCTTGACTTCGCAGCCCACGCGAAATCTCTCACCCCCGCAGAGCTCGACCAGTCCGGGACTCCTCCAGAGCACCCGGCCACTGGCATCGGTGACAAGTACGAACTCGTAGATCTTCGCGAGCGCTTCGAGCAGCGTTCGGGCCGGGATGCGATCAACTGATTGCGCGCCGTCCGCTCCACGGTGAGCGGAAAGTTGGGGGACCGTACTTTGGGGGCTCATTCGACTCCAAACACCGCTGCAGCTGGCAAATGCTTCGCGTGGAGAGATCCCGGCCGGGTTGACGGGCTGCCGAGCACGCACACGCGAACGCCCAAGACTGCCATTGCCCATCCCGGCCTCTGAAGGCCCAAGGATGATACCACCGCAAAAATCACGAGGTCAACGAAAGCTTTGTTTAGAATGGGTCCGTATTCGGGCCGCGAAACTGTAGACGCCGCAGCACGCGCGAGAAGCCTCGATTCGGGAACTGCGTGGAAGCTGCAGCCCGCCTCCTCTATGCTCCGGCTCGCATCCGCACGGGGGAGGGAGGGATCTGATGAACCCCCGCGGGTAATCCACTCCGTAGAAACCGAGCGCCGAATCCGACCTGAACCGAACTCGAAGCGTTCGGCGCCGCGATCGAGACCGGACCCGAGCCCAACGCAACCCGCTACAGCGAAGCCGGAGAACTGATGGGACGCACCCGAGTCGCAATGCTGATCGTGCTCGCCGCGCTGCTGGTGTCGGATACGCGCGTTGAGCAGACGGAGCCGCCGATCGCAACCGCAAACTCGGTGGCGACCTCCGCTCCGGCCGGCTTCGACGAAGGCCAGCTGATGCGCTTTCTCGAGCGAGCAAACACCGCGTTATCGCCAAACGAAGTCCAGCGAATCGCAGCCGCAGTGATTCGCTACAGCACCAAATACGGACTCGATCCCATTTTGGTCACGCAGGTGCTCTGGGTCGAAAGCGCCGCTCGCCCCTGGGTGCGCAGCCCTCTCGGAGCCATCGGGTTGATGCAGGTCATGCCCCATATGGCGGCCCAACTCGACCTCTCAGGAAGCCTCGCAGCAATCGAGACCAACATCGAGGCCGGTTGCTGGATCCTCGCGGACAACATTCGCCGCCTCGGCGAGGAAGACGGAATCTCGGCCTACTTCTGGGGATCGGACATCCGCAGCGTTGCCTATCTCGATAGAGTCAAGAAAGCGCGCGCGGCCGTCCGCCGCGCATCCGAATCTTGAATTTCCTGGCGAGCCCATCCAGCGGCCCCACACGCGATCTCGAATCGAAGCACATCGAAATTCGCCGCACGGAATCACAGCTCCCGGGATCGACGGGGCACCTGTTGTTTCGGCGGGCCTGGCTTCCGAGCACTTCAGAGCAAATCATCATTCTCGTTCACGGTTACGGGGAGCACAGCGGGCGCTACGAACACACGGCGTCCGATCTGGCCCGCGCCGGCTTTGAGGTCCACGCCTACGATCAGCAGGGTCACGGCCGATCCGGTGGCGCCCGCTGCCACGTGCGTCGCTTCGAACACCTGCTGGACGACCTAGAGGGTTTCGTCGCTGCGGTGCACGCCGAGCGACCACCGCTTCCGATCGTGGTCGTCGGCCACAGCATGGGAGG
>JACZVU010000041.1 GCA_022572485.1 Myxococcales bacterium | reverse complement strand
ACTTGCGCAAAGCGTGGAAGAAGACCACCGCACGCAAGGGTCCTTGCGGATGGGAGCATCGCTTGGGTGGGGTGACGAGGGGGTGTCGAGCGACATGGGGTTTGAGCCCGACACCCCCTCGTCACCGCACCCGAGCAACCCGCCACGCAAACCGAAAAGCCCTGCTGAAAACCCGTCGGAAATGCCCGATCGCTCTTCACGGGCTGGTCGTTTGTCGCCGGTGGAATCGGCCAATTTCCGCCAACGGAGCGGCTCAGACACCGCTACGCCGACGCGCGAACCCGTAACCACTGGCACGCGAATTGCTCTGACAGCACGCCAAAGGATACGGAGGCTGCGATGGACTCGATTCGATCGATTGTCTGGATTGGCAACGAGCGACTGGCTGTGGAGTTGGCAGGCAACTGCCCGATGCTGGAACTCGTCTGGGAACGCGATGTCGCGGGAGCGAGCGCTCTCCCCCTAGGCGATTTCGATGTGCTTCTACTCGCCTGCAAGGATTCGAAACAAGCGCTCGAGGCATTGAAGGATCTCGCCCGCCGGCGCCCTCTTCCGCCGATTTTCGTTCAACTCGAATCCCTCGACGCCTTCTCGTTGCGAGAGCTTCGCGAACGCGGTGCAGTAGACGTGTTCTACTGTGGCAGAGGCGACACCGCCCAGTATGTGAAGCGGGCGCTGCTTCAAGGGCTCGCGAGAATGAACCCGCCCGCGAAGCCAGCCGCGGCATCGGTAGCTGAACCGCCACGTCACCTGTCGAACACGAAGATCATCGGCAGCAGCCCGCAGCTCGCAGAGGTCCTCGCACTCATCGGGCACGCCCGGAAATCCCGCATTACCGTGCTCATCACCGGAGAAACCGGAACCGGAAAGGAATTGTTCGCACGGGAAATTCACGAGAAGAGCTCCAATCGAGAAGTGCCTTTCATCGCCGTCAACTGCGCGGCGTTTCCAGAAGCGCTGCTCGAAAGCGAATTGTTCGGCCACAAGAAGGGTGCGTTCACCGGCGCAGATCGCGACAAAAGAGGCCTGTTCGAAGCTGCCAACGGCGGGACCCTATTCCTCGATGAGATCGGCGAAACCACCCGCCCCTTTCAGGCAAAACTGCTTCGCGTATTACAAGAAAGGGAGGTGCGCCCGATCGGCAGTTCCCAAACGCGCAGAATCGACGTCCGCATCATTGCAGCGACGAACCGAAATCTGCGCCGCGAGGCGAGCGATGCACAGTTTCGGCCCGACCTTTATTACAGGCTCGCGGTGTTCCCGATTCACGTACCTCCGCTGCGAGAGCGGCCCCTCGACATCCTGCCTCTCGCCGAGCACTTCCTCTCCCTTTACACGACGCGCAGCGGGCAGCCCCGTTCGTCTCTATCCGCTGAATCCCGCCACCTGCTGCAAAGCTACGGTTGGCCGGGAAACGTGCGGGAACTCGAAAACGAAATCCAGCGAGCCCTCGCCATGGCGGAGCCCGGCAGTGAACTCACTCCCACGCAGTTCTCTGCACGCCTGTTCGAGATGCTCGAACCCGTACAGGCCGTCGTTCAGCCCGGCGAATCGCTACGCGAAACGCTCGCGCGCGTCGAAGCGTGGCTGATCCGTCGCGCGCTCGACACCAACAGCGGCCGTCGGGCCACCACTGCGCGGCTGCTCGGGATCACCCGGGAAGGCCTCTACAAGAAGATGAAGCGGTACGGGATCGCGTAATCCAGCTGCGCGGCGACCAACGTCATCGAACAGAGAAGCGCTCGAATCGGGCGGAGCCGCGGCTATCGCGAGGCCGACGCCTTCGAAACCCCCCGGAATGCGGCATCCATCAATACAAGCTCCGGCAGCGATCCCCAAAACAAACGAGAGATCGAAGTCCAACAGGATGCGATGCCGGCCGCTATTCGCCGGGAATCTTCAACGCGCGAAGGCAACCTTGTGGCTCTTCCCCCACGCGCGATGCCCCCGCGTCGAGATCCACGATGGGCCCGCCAATGCCGATTTTTGCAGCGCTGAGCGGCACACAGAAGTGGTAGCCCTGAGCGAAACCACAGCCCAGCTCACACAACAGCTCGAATTGCTCTTCGGTCTCGACTCCCTCTGCGACAACTTTGAGATCAAGGCTGTCGGCCATCGAGATGATCGCGCGCAGGAGCGATGCACCGCTCACGTGCCGCACCGCGTCGTGAACGAACGCGCGGTCGATCTTGAGCACGTCAAACGGATAGTTGCGCAAGTAGCTCAGCGATGAGTAACCCGTTCCGAAATCGTCGATGCAGAGCCGAACCCCGAGATCCTTGATCGCGCGGAATATTGCCCCCGCCTTCTCCACATCATCGAGGAGCACACGCTCTGTAACTTCAATTTCCAGAAACTGCGGCGCCAGGCCGCTCCTGCTGAGCGCATTCGATATCGACTTGATCGCGTCACCGCGATCCACCTCTCGGGGAGAAAGGTTTACGGCGATGCGCAGATCAGACCAGCCAGCGTCCTGCCATTCCTTGACCTGCCGGCACGCGGCTTCCAACACCCAGGCACCGATGGGAACAATGATGCCCGTGCTTTCCGCTATGGGAATAAACTCGGCGGGCGACACCACTCCCAATTCTGCGTTTTGCCAACGCAAGAGAGCCTCGAGGCCGACCATGCTGCCATCGGGAAGCGCGACGATCGGCTGGTAATGGACTTCGAACTCTCCCACCTCGAGCGCATGCTTCAGCTGGAATTCCACTTGAATGCGCCGCATGGCTCGTTCGTTCATTTCCGCGGTGAAGAACTCGATCGAATTCCCGCCGCCATTCTTGCTGCGATACATCGCAATGTCCGCATCCCGAAGGAGTCCCGCATCATCCTCGGAGTCTGCCGGGAAGATCGAGATCCCGATGCTTGCGGTCATCAGAATGTCCTGCCCGTGTACCTCCATTGGAACTGCCATCGCATCGAGAATTCGCTGGGCAATCGGCTCGGCATCGACAACGTCTTGGAGGTTGGGTGTAATTACGGCGAATTCGTCTCCGCCAATCCGCGCCGCAGTGTCCACGTTTCGGATACTCTGCGTAATTCGATCGGCGGTCACTCGGAGAACTTCATCTCCCGCCGAATGCCCAAGCGTATCGTTGACCTTCTTGAAGTCGTCCAGATCGATAAAGACCAACGCGACGCCTCGACCACTCCGCTCAGCGCGCAATATTTCCTGGGAAAGCCGGTCCATGAACAGCACGCGATTCGGAATGCCGGTTAGCGTGTCGTAGGTGGCCTGGCGGGCGATGACTTCTTCGGCGTTCTTCCGCGCCGTCATGTCGTTGAAAACCGCAACGACCTGATCGCTGGACGCCTCTTCTCCGAATGTTCGCCCGATCGAAGCCCAGGTCGGAATCGACGTGCCATCTTTGTGGCGAACCCAGATTTCGCCTTCCCATTTTCCGGACTGCTCGACTTCTGCGACAATGCGCTGATAGAAGTCGAAACCGTGGCGTTTGGAGTTCAGCATTTCCGCTTTCTCCCCGATGACGCCATCGCGACTGTGTCCCGTGATGCTCGAAAATGCAGAGTTGACGTCCAGGATCTTTCCGCTGGAATCGGCGATCACGATCGCCTCGGTAGCGGTCTCGAAGACCGCGGCGGCACGGCGCAACGCTTCCTCAGATTTGTAGCGTTGCGTGACGTCGCTCACGGTTCCGTAGGCGCGAAGCGGTTGACCTTCCAGGCCTCTCTCGACGTTCCAGAGTACGTTGTAATGTTGCAGATCACCGTTCGCGGCGACAAAGCGGGCTTCGATTCCGTTCGAAGCGGAATCTTCTTCAATCAGCGCGCGAAACGCCCGCTCCACACGGCCTCGATCATCCGGGTGGATGCTCGACCGGATTTCTTCCAAGATCGGGGGGCCGAGGGCGATCTTTCTCCCATGAATCCGAAACAGCTCATCGGACCACCACCACGACCCGCTCCTCAAGTTGACCTCCCAGCTCCCAACCTGAGCAACCTGCTGGGCTTCTTGGAGGCGCTCTTCACCGTGGCGCAGTGCGTCTTCGCTCTTCCGGCGTTCATCGATATGCTTGCTGAGCTGAGCGAGCATGCTTCCGAATTCCCGGCTGAGTTCGCCGATTTCATCGTTTCGCTCCGTGGATACGTCGATCGTGAGATCGTTTGTAGCCCGAATGGTTTGGAGTTGGCGGGTCAGAGCGGCAAGCGGAGCAAGGATCGCTTTGTGCAGCAGAACCATGATCATGAATGCGAGGGCCAGCCCCTGGATGAGAAACCACAGAAGACTCAGGCGATTGACATAGGCCGCCCTCTGGGTGATCTCACGGGGAAGGCTTGCGCGAAGGATGAGCGCCGGAGCGCCCGCGATATCCCTGAAAAGCGTATAGACATCGAGGCGTTCGCCATCCGACCCGGCAATCGGGTGGAATCGGTCGGCGCCATCGCTGAGCAACGCTTCGCGCACCGCTCGAGGAACGGACGCGTCCGAGAAGGGCCAGGCGGCGAGATCGATATAGGTGCGCGCGCCGATACCCTCGATAAACGCCGCGTCCAACTTCCTGCCCATGATGACCCGACCGCGTGACGGTCCACCGTTAGTGCTGGTGAGAATATCGCGAGCGGCGACCAGCATCGGGCCCCCACTCGTCCCCATCAGGCCGACGATCGTCTTGACCCTGGTGTCGCCGAGAAGGAGCGGATGCGATTTGCTCCATCGCTCCTGAGGAAGCTCTGGGATTTCCAGCAGTTCTCCAGATTGAAGGTCGCGAATCGGACCCGAGATAATCTCTCCAGACGAGTCAACGACGATCGCCCAATCGAGCACAGCTTCTCCGAGGGCGCTGGGGCTGAGATTCGACTCGTAAAAGGCGCGGTCGCGAGACTTGACGAACGCATAGGTGGCGTCCCAGCTCGCGTAATCGTGGGCGAGGACATCCAGGAGGAACGCCTCGCGCTGGATGGCATCGAAGGCGCGCTCCAGATTCTTCTCGGCCGCTCGCTGCTCGAGGGCGGCGAATTCCGGAGTCACCACGTTGTGATGAATCGAATATACGATCGCAACGGTGGCCGTTGCAAAGAGGGCAACGATCAGAGCGGTCTTCTGCGAAAGCGTCAAGTGCGCGACTCCGGGCGATAGGCCCATGGCCTAGCGGGCTGGGCGCAGAGCCCAGCCCATCCATCTATTGATCGGTTGATTCGAAGCCCGACTTGCGTGTTCGTCGCTGATAAGTGCGCTTACGAACGACCCCTTGCCGATCTGTTGCGCATGAGTTGCACGTCTGAGCGGGTTCTTGCGGGCCACCGCAGGCGAACCGGGTGGCGTGTTCAGGCGAGTTTCGAGCGGAAGAAAGCGAGCAGCGCATCCCAAGCATCGGAGGCGGCGATTGCGTCGTACACATCGAGGCGGGTATCGTTCATGTAGCCATTGCGAACCCCCGCTCTTACCTCGACGCTGGCGCTCACGCCCGCATGCTGTAGGCCCGATTCGAACGCGCCGATGGCTGATTCGGTAACCGATTCGTCCTCGCCGGCGAAGATTGCCAGGACCGATGCTGTCACGTGGTCGAGTTCGGGAAGAAGCTCGGGGCGGGCGCCGTACAGGTCGACCACTGCGCCAATTCGGCGGTGACGGCTCGACAAGAAGAGCGCAAGTGAGCCTCCCAGACCGAAGCCCAGAGCGCCAACCTTTGACCCCGCCGTCGCGTTCTGGTTGAAGAGTTCCGCGACCGCAGATTCGAGATCTGCGTCAGCACAATCCATATCGAGCTTCTTCGACAGCTGCTCCGCGGTCACTTGATCATCTGCGATGCGACCGTGAAAGAGGTCCGGAACCAAGGCTACGAAACCCGCCCGAGCCAGCCGATCGCAGACGTCGCGAATGAATTCGGTCAACCCCCACTCGTCGTGAATGACGACGATCCCGAAGCCGGTATCCGACGCCGGTTTGGCGAGATAGGCCGACGCGACATGTCCGTTTTCGCTGGATGCGATCCCCTCATACTCGATGTCGGTGCCCTCTCGCCCGATCGCCATCGTCGATTTCCTCCTCGTGAGGTTCGAAAGATAGCTCAGCGGTCCCCGGGCTCCCCGCCGGCCGGTTACCATTCGACCATGAGCGCACCCTCCGTGCCGAGCGCCGTTGTACAAATCGGCCAAAAGATGGTCGAAGCCGGGCACGCATCCTTTCTGGTCGGGCCTGGGTTGCGCGACGCCCTGACTGGCATCCTTCCGTCACACAGTGAACTGTCAACGGACGCGCCACTCAGCGAAATTCTGGAACTGTTTCCGAGCGGAGTCTTGATCGGAAAGCGACGCGATACCGTGATGCTTCCCAGCCAGGCGGGCTCCGTGGACGTGACCCTATTTCGCGCGGGCGCGGGCATCGAAAATGACCTCGCTCATCGCGACTTCACAATCAACGCCATCGCCTACGACATCGCCGACCGAAAATGGGTCGATCCATACGGCGGTCGAGCCGACCTCGAAAACGGCCTGATTCGCGCGGTGCGCCGCGCGCGAGATCGCATCGATGAAGATCCAATCCGAGCGCTTCGGGGGGTTCGGCTCGCCGCGACCCGAGGCTGGGAGCTGGATCCGGAGTTTGAGAGCGCGCTCGAGAGCGCCCGAACGGCGCTCGCCAAGATCCCGCGCGAGCCCGTTCGTCGCGAGCTGATCGCGATTCTCCTCTCGGCAGGTGTTGCCCGGGCCCTGGAGCAGCTCGATCGAAGCCGCATTACTTCAGAACTCGCACCGGGCGCGACGCAGAACCCAGGCGCTGTGGTGGATCGATTGCCTTGCGATCTCGAGTTGCGGTTGGCCGGTTGGCTTCGTGGTACCCACGTCAGAACGGTGTTGCAACGCCTGCGGTTTTCTCGCTCTACGATCGACCGCGTCGAATGGCTGCTGCGATGCCACCACGCGGGTGGCCCGATCAACACGATGAGTCCGGCCAATCTCGCTCGCTTCGCCCGCCGCACCGGAGCCCATAACCTGACCGCATTGATTGCGCTTCGAAGAGCCGAGATCGAAGCCGCCGGAGATGCACCCGCCGCAGCTCAAAATGCGCTGCAAAGGCTACAGGCGTCACTGGCTTCGCTGCAGCACTCCGAGCAGACAGCAAGCGGGCGCAGCCAACTGGCGATCTCGGGTGCCAACGTAATGGAGTGCCTCGGCTGCAAACCGGGGCCTCGCGTCGGGCGCGCAATCGACTACCTCGCCGAGCGCACCCGCCTGGACCCGGCCCTCAACTCACCCGATGCGCTACGCGATCTTCTGCGCGACTGGATCGACGATACCGGCAAAACCAGCTAGGAAGCCGACCCGAGACTCAGGTCGGCCGACGCCGCAAAGCGAATCCACAGGATCGCCAGCCAGACGAGACCGAATAGGTCTCGTCGCCGCAAAGCGAATCCACAGGATTCGCCAGCCAGACGAGACCGAATAGGTCTCGTCGCCGCAAAGCGAATCCGCAGGATTCGCCAGCCAGACGAGACCGAATGGGTCTCGTCGCCGCAAAGCGAATCCGCAGAATTCGCCAGCCAGGGGCCTGACTCACGATGCCAAATGAGAGTCGTCGCACGGCCCCATTCTGGGTCGCGTTCCCGGTCAAACTCCTCTGCGGGGTTGCCTGCACGGGGGCGGTGACGGGAGGCCATCGGGCTCAAACCCCATGTCGCCCTCAGGCCTCCCGTCACCGCCCCCAAGCGACGCTCCTGTTCGAGAGGGCCTCTTGGATACGGCGATTTTTCTTCGCGCAGAGAAGCGAATTTGCTGGGGGCCGGAACGCAAGAGCTGCGAGCGATATGGGGCTTGAGCGAGTGGCGCTTGCGTCTCGGCCCCTTGAGCAACTTCTTCACCCAAGGCGCGCTCGAAACGCGGATCCGCATTGTGAGCCAGGCTCTTAGCAGATGGATCCGATGATCCCGCCTCATCGGCGGAGCCGACGCTGCCGGACTAGAGAGGATCGCGGAATAGGGTTACACCGATCCTCATCGGAAACGGGTGTCACGGTATTCTGCGGGACTCTCTAGATGCTGCGGATCTTCGACAGGATCTCGTCCTCCTCTGGGAAACGACCCGACTCGTGTTTGGAGAAGACCCTGGCACCATCGACAACGACGTCGAAAACCCCTCCAGCCCCGCAGACCAATTCAGATTCGACGCCCGTTTCACTCTTGATGGTGGCTGCCAAACTGGCAGCCCGAGGTAGGTAATTTCATTGTCCGCAATAGGTGATCGAGATCTTCACGATGAGATCCTCCCATTGGAATCCTGGGTTTCTATGACCCGCGAACCATCTTTCGACATGAACAGCGGGAGCACGTACCAAAACATCCGTGCCACCCAGCACAATCGCGGCAACCAAGTGGATCGGCCTGCGAAATCTGGAAACCGGTGCGCATAGATGCTCCCCCCGTGGAACCGGCTCCCGCGCGGGTTGGGTGCGCTCGGGCCCCCTGCGGTTTCAGCGCCATTCGCAAGGATCAAGATAGTCCGCTCCAGCGAATCGCGCTCCCCGCAGACCCCGCCCAACGGGGCAGCTGCAACGCCTGAGCGTTTTCGCGCTGTTCCCCTGGCCGCAGATTTGGTTACGATGTAGCGCTCGATCGCTGAACCGTTCACAACAGGAGGATGACAGATGGCCATCTCAGTAGGCGACAAGATTCCCGCCGGAACGCTCAAGATCTCTGCAGCTGACGGCACGAAGGACGTATCGACCGATGCGCTCTTTGGTGGCAAGAAGGTCGTGCTCTTCGCCGTACCCGGCGCATTCACACCGACTTGCTCAGCCGAACACCTACCGGGCTTCGTCCGCAAAGCCGACGACATCAAGGCCAAAGGCATTGACAGCATCATCTGCCTTGCAGTCAACGACGCATTCGTGATGGACGCATGGGGAAAGGCCCATAACGTGGGTGACGCCGTGATGATGGCCGCAGACGGCAACGCAGAGTTCACGCGCGCCCTCGGGCTTGAACTCGACGCTTCCGATTTCGGAATGGGCGTGCGCGCCCAGCGCTTCGCGCTGATCGTCGATGATGGCGTGGTGAAGGGTGCCTATGTCGAAGCGCCGATGAAGTTCGAGGTGAGCAGCGCGGAAGCCATCCTCAAACAGCTCTAGGCGGAAAAAAACCGCTTTGCGCTGCGCGTCCCTCGATGGCGCGGGATACCAATCGCCGAATCCGCGACCTTCACACCGATCTTCAACCGATCAGCCGGCCCTCTCTTTGCCGCTTTAGTGGACGGCATGCCACTAACGGATCGCTCAGTCGCCGAGTCCTGCCAAAAATTTCAAGAGCGCTTCGTGAAAGAGATCCGGCTGATCGAGGTAGGCGGGGTGCTTGGCCTTGGGAAGGATCACCACTTCGGCCGTCTTAAAACTCGCGGCCAGCGTTTTCGCCATCGCGGGGCGAAACAACCGATCCTGCTCCCCCCATACGACCAGCGCCGGCACTGGACTCTCCTTCAACTTGCTCGCGTATTCACTGACGCCGACCGGAGCGATCGGAACGTAACCGGACACCTTTTCGGGATGATCGAGGATCAACGGGAAGCTCAGATTCCCGCTACGAGATGGCGAGACCACGACCGGCCGCCCAATGTCGAGCGAGCCGATCAGTTCCACGAGAAGAGTCTTCTGATCCACCTTCCAGCCCGGAGATTTTCCGGCGCCGGGAAGATCGATCGCCACCGCGCGATAACCCGCATCCGCAAGAACATCCAACGTGCCGAGCTTCTTCCACGTACCGGAGTCGTACCTTCCGCCGTGAAGCAGCAGAACGGCGCGCCCCTTTTCCGGGCCAGCGGTGAGCAGGTGCATCGGATGGCCCTGGAATTCGACTGAACCCTCCGCGACCTCTGCGACAGCCGCCGCAACGGCGATCAACAACGCGGCGGACAGCGCAGCCGACACGTAGATCCATCGAATCATCTTCATCGCCTTTGAGTTTCCCAGTTCCGCTGCCGCCGCGCAATCCCAATGGGCTTCGCGCGGATCCATCGCGCGTCGAAAGCGGCAACTCCCGGACCAGCGCTGTTCAACAACAGCTCTTTTCTCCCGGCTTCCGCGTCGCGCGGTATCCAGCACCTTTGCTTTCTCGCGGATCTCGCGGCCGGACGCTCTCGAAGTTCGACTGTTCCTCCTCGGGCACGGAAACCCGCGGGTGAATCGCCACAAACGCGCCCCCGTAGGGGGCGTCACACAAAGTTTGGAAAGTCTTCGCGCTAACCGCCGTGCGCTCGCCGCGCACGAACCGGTTCCCCCTTTCGTCTTCGACCGCTTTCCACGGCCCCCGGTAGATCAACGCCTGGTTGGCGTCGCGACTCGGCCCGACGTCTGTTTTGCGGGCCGTGACGGTGATCGAGCGAAATTCGATCCCCTCCACGACTGCGAAAGGCTCGGTTTCCCACTTGTCGAGCGCGATGCTGCAGAAACCCACCGCTTCGAGAGCGAGCAGGAACTCTAGTTCTTGAAAGGCACCCGACACACAGCCACTCCAGAGTTCGGGGTCTGCCTTCAGATCAGCGGGTACCTGTTCGTCGCTCACGATGTCTGAGATCGCAATGCGCCCTCCGATCTTGAGAACCCTGAAGATCTCCTCCATCAGTTGGCCCCGATCGAACTCTTGCACGAGATTGAGGACGCAATTGGAAACGACCAGATCCACCGAGGCATCCGCGAGGAGCGTGGACTCGCGCCTGAGTCGCTCGCTCGCCTCTTCGAGTGCTGCGAGTTCCGCGACACCGTGCACGGGGTGTTCGACCAACCAAGCGTCGAGAGCATCCAGATCCAATGCGAGGTCCTGGATGTGAGCACGGTGAAACTGGACATTCGCGTACCCAAGCGCCTCTGCGACCTGGGGCGCGGATGCACGAGCGAGGCTCAGCATTTCTTCGTTCAGGTCCACGCCGATCACCGCCCCCTTCGGTCCCGCGATCTGGGCCGCGATGAAGCAAATCTTGCCCGCACCGCTCCCCAGATCGAGAACGACATCACCTTCGCGGACATAGCGCGAGGGGTCTCCACAACCGTAATCGCGCTCGAGGACCTCCTGCGGAATCAGCTTGAGGTACTGCGGGTCGTAGTCGACCGGGCAGCAGAGTGCTGCTTCTTTTGCACGTGCCGCAGCGCTGTATCGCTCGCGGACGGCGCTGCTGGTGTTGCGATCGGAGGCACGAAGGTCGGATCTCATACCGGACACTCCCGAAAAGGTTGACAACACGGCGACCGTCTGTTTTCGAACCGCGTATGCCGCGAACCCTCGGTCGACACGCTGGAGATACGAAATATAGGGCACGCGGTTACGCTGCCGCTCAGGATGCTACAGCGCTTCCCGCCTGGCTGCAGCATTCGATACACGATCGGTGAAAACGCGACGCGCTACCCGATTTCCAGGTCGAAGGCTGCACTCATGAGCTGGCGCGTGTAGGCCTCTTGCGGGTTTTCAAAGATCTGATCCGAAGCGCCCTGCTCCACCACCTGCCCGTTGCGCATGACAAGGACGTAATGGCTCAATGCCCGTACCACGCGCAAGTCGTGACTGATGAAGAGGTAACTCAAATTGTATCTCTGCTGGAGACTGCGCAGAAGGTCTATGATCTGCGCTTGCACGGAGCGGTCCAGCGCCGAGGTTGGTTCGTCGAGCACCACGAATTTCGGCTGCAGAATGATCGCGCGTGCTATGGCGATGCGCTGCCGTTGTCCACCCGAAAACTCGTGGGGGTAACGGTGACGGCTGTCGGGGTCCAATCCTACCTCTTCGAGAATCCGGATCACCTGGCGTTCGCGCGACTCGGCATTACCGAGCTTGTGGATCACGAGGCCCTCTTCAACAATGCTCCCGACAGACATGCGCGGGCTCAGACTGCTGAAGGGGTCCTGAAACACCATCTGCATCTCACGGCGCAACGGGCGGGTCTCCTTCCAGCGAAGGCCTTGGATCTCGCGCCCGCGAAATTGGATACTCCCGGTGCTGCTCTGCAATCTCAGGAGGGCGAGACCGAGGGTCGTCTTGCCACTCCCGCTCTCGCCCACGACGCCCACCGTCTCGCCCTCGCGCACCGCAAACGACACGCCCTCGACGGCCTTCAGGTGCGAGACTGTGCGGCGAAAAACACCTCTTTTGATGGGAAACCAGACCCGCACATCGCGGCTCTGCACGACTTGTTGCGCCTCGGCCCGCGGCGTTGGAGGTTCTCCCTTCGGTTCCGCGGTCAGCAGGTGCTGCGTGTAGGGATGCGCCGGGGCCGCAAAGATCCTTTCGACGGTACCCGCCTCGACGATTTCTCCGTTCGTCATCACACAGACGCGATCGGAAATCTTGCGCACAATGCCAAGATCATGGGTGATGAGCAGCATCGCCATGCCGAACTCAGCCTGGAGCTCTTTCAGCAGGGTCAGGATCTGGGCCTGGATCGTGACATCGAGAGCAGTCGTGGGCTCATCGGCGATCAAGAGGTCGGGATCGTTCGCGAGCGCCATCGCAATCATGACGCGCTGACGCTGCCCTCCCGAAAGTTCATGCGGATAGCTGTGCAATCGATCCTCTGAATCTTTGATGCCGACGAGGTGAAGCAGTTCGAGCGTGCGGGCTCTCGCGCCGGCAGCGGTCGCTCCTCTATGGAGCATCAAAGTCTCGGCAATCTGTTTTTCAATCCTGTGCAGCGGGTTGAGCGAGGTCATCGGCTCCTGGAAGATCATTGCGATCCGATCACCCCGAATCTTCTGCAGCGTTTCTACGGGCGCACCGATCAGTTCACGCCCCTCGAAGCGAATGCTTCCAGTGGGATGCCACGCGGCGGGATAGGGGAGGAGTTGCAACACGGACAGCGCGGTGACGGACTTCCCAGATCCACTCTCCCCAACGAGCGCAACCGTCTCGCCGCGATTCACATCGAACGACAAACCCCGGACGGCCTCGAGTGGGCCGCTGGAAGTCGCGAAGGTCACCCGTAGATCCGAGACTGATAGCAGCGGGCTCATGAGGACACCGTCGCCTCGTATCCGCTCTGCTCGGGTGGCGGCGCGTCCGCGCGAAAACTCTTGCGCGGATCGAATGCATCGCGCACCGCTTCGCCGATGAAGATCAGCAAACTCAACATCAACGCGACCAAGATAAATCCCGACAAACCGAGCCAGGGAGCGTTCAGATTGTTCTTGCCTTGATTGAGCAATTCTCCCAGTGAAGCACTGCCGGGCGGCAGCCCAAAGCCCAGGAAATCGAGGGCCGTCAATGACGTAATCGCTCCACTCAAAATGAAGGGAAGGAACGTCAACGTCGCCACCATGGCGTTCGGCAGGATGTGATTGAACATGATGGAAAGATCGCTAGAGCCGAGTGCGCGAGCGGCTCGCACGTAATCGAAATTTCGGGTACGCAAGAACTCTGCTCGCACCACGCGAACAAGTTCTGTCCAGCTGAACAACAGCAAAAGTCCGAGCAACCACCAGAAATTCGGCTGAACGATGCTGGCCAAGATGATCAGTAGATAAAGGGTTGGCAGGCTCGACCAGATCTCGATGAAGCGCTGGAAGATCAGATCGATTCTCCCACCGAAATACCCCTGAACCGCACCGGCCGCAACGCCGATCAACGAGCTGATCAAGGTCAACGCCAATCCAAAAAGCACCGAGATGCGAAAACCGTAGATCAATCGGGCGACGACATCGCGCGCTTGGTCGTCGGTCCCCAACCAGTTGCGAGCTGTTGGCGGTGACGGAGCGGGGGTCGGCAAGTCGTAGCAGATCGTGTCGAAACTGAACGGAATGAGCGGCCAGAGGATCCAGCCCTTCGCTTCGATCAGCTCCTGAACTTCCGGATCCGAATAATCGGCTTCGGTTTCCAGAAACCCGTCGAAGGTCGTCTCCGGATACGCGTTGAGGATCGGCAGATAGTACTCACCGTCGTAGCGGAGCAGCAGGGGTTTGTCGTTGGCGAAGACCTCCGCGAACAACGTCACGACAAAGAGAACGGAGAAGATCCACAGCGACCAGTAGCCCCGGCGGTTGGCCTTGAAGATGCGGAGCCTTCTCCGCCCGATCTCTCCGAGGGGCACTCGCTAAGACTCCCGCGCTTCGAAGTCGATCCGCGGATCGACCAGCGCGTAGGTGATATCTGCCACGAGCCCCATCAGCAGCCCGAGCAGCGTAAAGAAGTAGAGGGTTGCGAACATCACGGGATAGTCGCGGTTGATCGCCGCCTCAAAACCCAGCAGGCCCAACCCATCCAGCGAAAAGATCACTTCGATGAGCAGGGCTCCAGTGAACAGGATGCGGAGGAATGCTGATGGGAATCCAGCAATCACGATCAACATGGCGTTTCGGAAAACGTGGCCATAGAGAACGCGATTCTCACTGAGCCCCTTGGCCCGAGCCGTTACTACATACTGCTTTCCAATTTCATCGAGAAATGAATTTTTCGTAAGAATGCTGAGCGATGCGAAACCACCAATCACGAGAGCGAAAACGGGAAGGGTGATGTGCCAGAAGTAGTCCTTCACCTGACCGAACCAACTCAACTCCCGCCAATTCTCCGAGTGGAGGCCTCGCAGTGGAAACCAATCCAGATATTGACCACCTGCGAAAACGACGATCAAGAGAATGGCGAACAGGAAAGAAGGCACCGCGTTGCCGATCACAATGACGGTACTCGTTGCGACATCGAAGCGCGTCCCGTCCCGCATCGCCTTGGAAATACCCAGTGGAATGGAGATCAGATACACGAGAAGCGTGGTCCACAGCCCGAGCGATATCGACACCGGCATCTTGTCGAATACGAGCTGAGTAACGCTGCGGTCGCGGTAGTAGCTCTTGCCAAAATCGAAGACCGCAAAATTGCGCATCATCAATAGAAATCGCTCGTGGAGCGGCTTGTCGAAGCCGAACTGTCGTTCCAACTGCGCGATGAACTCCGGTGGCAGTCCCTGGGCGCCTCGATAGATCTTGCCACCACTTCCTCCCAAGCCACCACCGGCTGCGATCTCACCACCCTCGCCCGAAACACGCGCCGTCGCAGAAACCGCAGTGCGATCGAGCTGCGCGAGAATTCGCTCGATCGGCCCACCAGGCACGATCTGCACGATGAGGAAATTCAGCAACATGACCGCGAACAACGTCGGAACGATCAGAAGAAGACGCCGGATGATGTAGGCAATCATGTCACGGCTCTTTGTTTCGAAAAATCCGCCACAAGGTCATTGGCTACCTGCTCCCCGGGAGGCCTCGAGGCGAGAAGCCTTCTCGGCATCGTACCACCACGTGCCGATGTCGACGCCCCGATTCGACGAGGTTTCGGGCTTGCCGAATCGGTCCCAATAGATCAGCCGGTCAGCGGTGATATACCAGTGGGGAATCAGATAAAACCCCCACTGCAACACGCGATCCAGGGCGCGAACGCGTGAAATGAGGTCTTCGCGGGTCGGCGCAGCGATCACGAGTTCGATGAGCTCATCGATCGCAGAACTCTGGATCCCCATCAGGTTGCGCCCGCCTTCGAGTTTCGCCGATTCGCTCGACCAGAAGCCGCGCTGCTCGTTGCCGGGAGAATCCGACTGCGCGATCCGCGTTGTCGTCATGTCGAAATCGTAGGTATCGAGGCGACGTCGGTATTGAGAGGTATCTACCGTTCGAACCGTGACATCGATGCCGAGGCGCTCCAGATTCTTTTTGAATGGAAGCGCGACTCGCTCGAAACTCGGTGACACCAATAGAATCTCGAATGCCATCGGAGCACCCGTTTCGATATGGGTGAGTTTGCCACCTTTGACCTTCCAGCCGGCCTCCGCGAGCAGCTTCGTAGCAATTCGCAGGTTGCTGCGGATCCTTCCCGAGCCATCTGTCTTCGGCGGCTGATACTCTTGCGTAAAGACTTCTCCCGGGATCCGATCCCTCAGCGGTTCGAGAATGGCGAGCTCAGCCGGGCTCGGCAGGTCGCGTGCGGTGAGCTCCGAGTTTTCGAAGTAGCTTCGGGTCCGCTTGTATTCGCCGTAGAAGAGCGTCCGATTCGACCACTCGAAGTCGAACGCGTAGGAGAGCGCCTCTCGCACCCGTCGATCTCGAAACAGCTCGCGCCGCAGATTGAACCCGAAACCCTGGACGCCTTGATTTCGCTTGTGGGGGATGAGTTCCTTGTGGAGTCTACCTGCGCGGACAGCTGGGATGTCGTAGGCGGTGGCCCACTTCTTAGCGACGTTCTCGATGCGGATGTCGTAGGCGCCGGCCTTGAGAGCCTCGACGGCAACATCCATGTCGCGGTAGTAATCAAAACGGATCGAAGCGAAGTTGTTCTGGCCTCGATTGACCGGGAGTTCAGCCGCCCAATAGTCCGCGCGCCGCTTGTAGTTCACGAAACGACCCGCCTCGAAAGATTCGATCTCGTAGGCACCACCGCCAAGGGGAGGCTCCAGCGTCGTTTTGTCGAAGACCCGGCCCTCCCAGTAGTGTTTGGGCAACACAGGCAGTTCACCGAGAATTAACGGCAGCTCGCGGTTGTCGCCCGGCTTGAAAGTGAACTTGACCCTCCGCTCGCCTGCCTTCTCGACCCGCTCAACGCTGCCGTAATACAAGTCGTACAGAGGCGAACCTTGCTCCACCAATATATTGAAGGTCCAGATCACATCGTCGACGCTGATCGGCCGACCATCGTGCCAGCGCGCTTGTTTTCGCAGCGTAAAGGCGACCCAGGAGCGATCCGCCGGTACTTCGATCGTCTCCGCCAACAAACCGTACCGACTGAACGGCTCATCGAGCGAAGGAGCCATCAAACTGTCGTAGATCAGGCTCTGTCCGAGAAAGGCAAAGCCCGCAGACGGATTCCCCTTCACGATGAATGGATTGAAACTGTCGAAAGTCCCGATCACGGCTTGTCGCAGCACACCACCCTTCGGCGCGTCGAAGTTTGCGTATTTGAAATGGGTGAAGTCGGCGGGATAGGCGAGATCGCCGTGCATGGCGATGCCATGAGCGGGTACGGCGTCATTCCCCAGAGCCGGCTTCAGAGCGATGAGTCCCGATAGTACGAGCAGCGCGACCGCCCAACCGGAACGGATCTTCGTTTGCAAATGAGCCTCCATTGAAATGAAGCTACGCTGGCTGATCAGGTTCGGAAATCGCTGCCCGGTACTGAACGGATCCTTCTTAATGGGTGGACGGGAGGCGCAGAATCAACGTCGAGCCGACTGTCGTGGCCCGGAGGTTCGACCACTCGGCCAGCAGGCGACAGCGCGTCACCTGTGCACTCCCGGGTGATCCCATTCGTATGCGGATCTCACTCTTTGGGCTGCTGTTGAGGCGCTCGATGATGGCCGGCCAGTTTTTCGTTCGTGCCACGGGATCTCCAATCATGTCAATGGAGACCGAAAACTAGCACGGGGGCAAGCGCCTCCCAACCAGTTCAATGTAGCGGCTCGACCAACCGGTTCAAGGCAGCCGATCGACCAGACAGCTCAATGCAGCAGCTCGACCAACCGGTTCAAGGCAGCCGATCGACCAGACAGCTCAATGCAGCAG